>NZ_JASNFN010000024.1:0-118689 GCF_030731085.1 Blastococcus carthaginiensis
CCTGACTTGGCTCACTGCAGCGTGATCGTTCCGACTGCTCGGCGCTGACCTGCGACTACGCGTCGTCTTGGTGCGTGGTTCACGCACTAACGGGGTCGGCCTAGGGTCGTGGTGTGGCGTTCATCCGGCGGGTTCGGACCGCGTCGGGGGCCACCGCCGTGCAGGTCGCGGAGTACTTCGCAGGTCGGCAGCGGATCGTCGCCCACGTCGGGTCGGCGCACACCGACGCCGAGCTCGGAGTGCTGATGGAGCGGGCGCGGGAGTTGCTGGCCGACCCGGCGCAGGGGATGTTGGACCTCGGCGTGGAGCCCACACCGCCGGTGGTCGGACTGGTGGGCACCCCCTCCGGACAGGGCGTCCTCCCCGGATCGCAGACTCCGGCGGTGGCAGTCGGGCGTGATGCCGCCGGCCGGGTCGTGGGCACCGGTTCACGTCTGCTGTTCGACGCCCTGGCCTCAGTGTTCACCGCGCTCGGGTTCGACGCGGTCGACGACGAGGTGTTCACCGATCTGGTCATCGCCCGAGTCGTCGAGCCAACCTCGCTGCTCGACACCGGCCGGGTGTTGCGCGATCTGGACCGGGCCCCAGCCAGCTACGCCACGATGAAGCGAACCCTGACGCGGGCCACGACCGGCAAGTACCGCGACCGGATCGCCGCCGCCTGTTTCACCCACGCCGCCGCCAGCGGGGACCTGTCGTTGTGCCTGTACGACGTGACCACCCTGTACTTCGAGGCCGAGAAGGAAGACGACCTGCGCAAGGTCGGCTACTCCAAGGAGCGCCGAGTCGACCCGCAGGTCGTGGTCGGTCTGCTGGTCGACCGGCACGGTTTCCCGCTGGAGATCGGCTGCTTCGAAGGCAACAAGGCCGAGACCACGACCCTGGTCCCGATCATCGAGCGGTTCCAGGAACGGCACGGGATCGCCGACATGGTCGTGGTCGCCGACGCCGGAATGCTCTCCGCGGCCAACCTGCGCGCACTGGATGACGCGCAGTTGCGGTTCATCGTCGGCTCCCGGGTGACCAAGGCCCCGGTCGATCTGGAGTCCCACTTCCACTGGCACGGGGATGCGTTCACCGACGGGCAGGTCATCGACACCCTCACCCCCAAGACCAGCCGAGGCAGCAAGAGCGCCGGCGGGGGCAGCGAGAACGACGTCAAGCGCAAGGCCGAACCAGTGTGGGACCCCGCAGCCCACCCCCGCTCGTGGCGGGCGGTGTGGGCCTACTCGGCCAAGCGAGCCGCGCGGGACCGCAAGACCCTCGCTCTGCAGGAGACCCGGGCCCGGGAGGTCATCGCCGGCGAGCGGGCTGCCCGCACCCCGCGATTCGTCAAAACCGCCAACGGCACACGCACGCTGGACGAGACCTCACTGGCGCGCGCCCAGTCGCTGGTCGGCTTGAAGGGCTACGTCACCAACATCGGCGCCCAGCTGATGCCCGCCAGCGAGGTCATCGCCAGCTACCACGACCTGTGGCGGGTCGAGCAGTCCTTCCGGATGTCGAAAACCGATCTGCGGGCCCGGCCGATGTTCCACCACACCCGCGACGCGATCGAGGCTCACCTGACCGTCGTCTTCGCAGCCCTCGCCGTTGCCCGAGAGGCCCAGAACCGCACCGGGTTGGCGATCGGCAACCTGATCCGACAGCTCCGGCCGCTGCGCTCGGCGACGATCGCGATCAACGGCACCACCCAGACCTTCGCCCCCGCTGTCCCGCACCCCAGCAAGCGATCCTCGACGCACTCCAAGGCCGGGAAGGTCACGCACTAAGCAAGTGAGCCAACTCGGGAGGAGGATGACGGCGATGATTCGGGAGGCGTTCATGTCGTCAGGTTCACCTCGACGCCTGCGGCGGCCTGCCGACGCGGGTCAGACCTCACCCGTCGAGAGCCGGCTTCCACGTCTCGAACTCCGGTGTCGCATAGGGGCGCCAGAGGACCTCGTAGGCAGCCGGGGAGTCGCTCGCCTGCAGGGTGTCGGGATCGAAGCCGCCTCGGTAGGACCTGACTTTGATCATGCAGCCCTGATCAAGGTCAGGCCGGAGGATGCGCACAACAAGACCCGACTGTGGGACTCAACCTTTCCCGGCGACGTAGGCACGTCAGCTATGCGATGTACCAGCGGGTTTGTAGACGAACGCGACGTCGGACTCGTAGAGCTCAATCGGAGACCGCCCGCCAGCTCGGATCGCTTCCCTCGTTGTCTCGATCTTGAGGTTGAGGACCTGCATGACCGAGCCAATCTTGGTGGCTGACCAGATTCGGTGAAACTCGTCGCCGTAGTGCTCTGCGAAATCGGCTAGGGCTCTAAGCTTCATCTCTGCGTCGTCGAGGTGGTGCCCGTGCGGGTCCACAATCGATGGCCGTACCTGACCGTCGACTTCCTCGAAAAAGATGAAGTCCGGGTGCATGGACCGCCAGTTCCCGTGGCCGTCTCGATACGTGATACCAAGTGAGTCCACCGCCGCGCGGGATGGATTGCGATACCAGGCAATGCACTCCGGGCGCGCCAGCTCGCGCCTAATCACTTCCCGCTCCCAGGGGTTCAGAGAACTCAGTGGGAACTGTCCGTCCGCGTCAGACATGAGGTGGCGGTTCACCAGCTCAGCCATTTCTTGCTGGCCATTGGTGTCCAGCTCGATGTAGTCCTCCATACGCGACCGAGGGCGCTGCAGCTCTCCGCGCTGCGGCTCGGTCGCAAGCGCACGAATTTCTTCATATGCCTGTACCCGCTCGTCCGGGAGGGCCCGGACGGCATCGCGGTGCTCGTCGAACCATGCCATGGCGAAGGCGTCCGCTTCCTGGTCCACCTTCGTTCGCACCTCCGCGACGTAGGCGAGTGCTGAGGTGCGGACGTAGGCCTCGCGGAGCCCGTCGTCATCCTCAGAGTCGTCGGCAGTGAGATGGTTTACGTACGAGATGGCGATATCTGCACCAAAGGCCTTCTTTGCGTCTTCGAACGCAACTCGGATGGCCCGGTCGTCGGCTCGCTCAACGAAGTCCGTGTAGGAGAGCCCATCCGCGTCAACTTTCCCACGAATGGTCTGGCCGCGAACCTGCCGGACCTCCTTGATTGCCTCCTCGACCTGGGTGCGGTAGGCGGCGGTGTAGTCGTCGAAGATGCGGTGCATCACCCGCTCAACCTCCGAAAGAGCACCCGATCGCACCCCGTCGCTCGACAGCGCATGTGCCAGCGTGACAAGGCGCTTGACCGGGCGCACGCCCCGCTGCGGAACAGTAAGGGTCGGCAAACCATCCCAGCACTTCCACACGGCCTCCGATATGGCCGCGTTGACGCTGAGCTGTCGGCCGTCGAGCAAAACCTTCTTGACGCCGCTGGCCGGCATCTCGTCCAGCTTCCCGGTCAGGTACTTGACGACGTTTCCGGCGGTCGTGCGGTCGAAGAAGGGGAGGATGCAGTCGACCGCGTTCAGGCGTTCGTCGCCGGGGACTCGACGAGCGAGTGGATTGCGCACCATTCGGCCGAGCAGCTGCGTGATGTGCGTCGGGTTGTCCTTGGACGACCGTCGGAAGGAGACCAGAACCTCGGCCCTTGGACAGTCCCAGCCAGTCGAGATTCCGTCTTTAGCCACGAGCACGCGCACGCGGGTGGTTTCCTCGACGCGCTGAGGCTCGATCCACTCCACCTCATGGCTACCGAACATCTGGGTGGAATGGTCCCCGAGGACGTGACGGACGGCGTTGCCGTAAAGCTCCGGATACTCCTCGAAGATCTGGTCAAGGGCTCGTCCTACCTCGTCCGGGTCGGGGGTGTTCGGTGTCTGGAGGACCAGCAGTGGGTGGACCTTGTCCTCGATCCCTTGCCGGTTGGTGTATTCCTGCCATCGCTCCGTTGACTCACGGAGTCTGCGGGCGGCCCGACGTACCAGCACTGTGTCAAAGTTCCCCGCCTCTGCTGGGATGTCGAGAACAATCGTGTCCTTGACAAGACCTGACTCCTGAACTCGGGTCGCGTCCACGTGGACGCCCGGCAGCCGCCGGCGGGTCTCATCCGCATCGGCTGCCTTCATCGCCTGATCGAAGTTTTCGATGGTGGCCGAGATGCCCCACACGACCGGGATCGGCGGGTAGCCCGCGTGGCCGTTGATCAATCGCCGCACAATCGTGGGTTTGTCGGAGTTAGCGCGCGTGTTGAAGCCGCGATGCGCCTCGTCGAGGACAAGGTAGACCGTCAGGTCGTCGTCTTGAATCGTGTTTGCGATTGTCTCCCAAATCGTCCAGCCCTGTAGGTCAGGCTGAACTGAGGCACGCAGTTCTGGGATGACGTCCGGGTCGTCGACATGTCCACGGGTGAGCAAAGACGACTTCGTCAGCTTTCCTGTGTTGAGAAAATAGACGTTGCCCGGCTCAAGCTTCGGCTTTGAGAATGGTGGCTTCACGGACACAAGCATCTGAGAGGTGAGTTTCTCCGATGCTTGCATCAAGCGCATGCGGGTCTGGTCGTTGAGGTTCGGGTCGTCGGAGAACCAGATGACGACGGCGCCTTCGTCGGCGTCGAACTCGAAGCGGTCGCTACCGAAGAAGAGAGATTCGATCGCGGCGGCGGCCATGACCGTCTTGCCGGCACCGGTGGTGGCAGTCAGTGAGAACGACGTCTCCTCGCCGTCGCGCTCGTAGGTGGTGCGAGCGCGGTCGAGGCGTTCGAGCACTTCCGCGACGGCGTCCGCTTGATAGTCCTTGAGCGTGAACTTCACCGGGCGCCCCTGCCAGACTCGATCTCGAAGTTTCTGAGGTAGGCCTCGTACAGCCGCACCGGCTCGACGTGCTCGGGCAAATCTCGGACCACCGACTCGAACAGTCGGTCCTCATCGGTGACGATAAAGGCAATGCGGGCATCAGCCTGCTCGCCTAGTGCCGTGACGAATTTGTCTGCTTGGTCAAGGTCGGACAGGACGCCGTAGGTGTCGGCGACGGCCCAGCCGTCCGATAGTGCGTCGATTCGGCGACCAACGGAACCGGCCCGCATCCAAAGTAGCGGCGCTATGCGCTCGAACTCCCTGTGTGACTGGACGCGAAGCGGCGACTCATAGGTCAACGTGAGGAACTCCACGTTGGCCGCCACCGTCTTGTCGTGCGTTGATCCGTCGGGGCGAACGCCTGTAACGGCAGATGTGATTCGCGGCCTTGTCACGTAGTTGTGCACCCCCTTGGTTTCCCAGTCGGAATCGCCGTGACGGTGGCCGGCCTTCGCTAGCGTGCGCGCTTCCTTAATGCCGACTTCGTTGTTTGTGACCAAGATGCACTGACGCGTGCCGCCGTCCTGATGGTTCAGCCGTGTGACTGCTTCTACTGTCGAGCCGGATCCGCCGAAAAAGTCCAAGATAATCGCGCTCGGCCCGGCGACGATGCTGATCCAACGGGCCAGGACCTGGTCGTCCTTGGGGAAGGGGAAACGACTGTCGCCAAGAAGGCCTTCGACCCGCTTCGACCCCGGCATTCGCGCCTGCGTGAAGCTAGGATAGGGAACCTGCTCCGACTGGTCAGTTAAGAAGCGCTTCAAGCGGGGTGATGTCCTCTCGTCGGGCCCAAAGAGGATCGCGTCTCGTCTGATGCGGTCAGCCATCAAGTCTTTGCTATATCGCCAGCCGTTTGGGTGCATTCGGCACGGCTTTCCTGTCGTGGGATGTGGCAAGTCGTATTGTAGGTTAGGGCGAGGAGTCGGACTCATGATATTGTCCGCCTGAAAAATGCGACCGTGAGTATCAATCTGGTCATAGCGAAAGACAGCAGGCTCGAGCGATCCGCGCAGGGATCTCAGTGCCGCCCTGTAAAGACGCGTGGCAGTGCCTGCGTCACCGTCCGCCTCGGACCATGCCTTCTCGCCGGCGGCAATAGCTAGGTCGAGGCCAGGCTTCGTCTCTCGCCACCTAGTCTCGGTCGCAGTCAAGGCCACTTCGTCCCTTGCGTACATCAGCATGTAGTCGACGCCACCGGCGGTGTATCGGGCATCATTCTTGCCGCTTCCCTGCCAAGTAACGTTCGCGAGAAAATTCTGGTCACCAAAGACTTGATCGAGCAGCATACGTAGTCGGTGGTGCTGATCGTCTCCGATAGCGACGACAATGACACCGGTGTCCTTCAGGAGTTCTCGTGCGAGCTCCAGGCGTCGTTCCATAAAGGCCAGCCACTTTGAGTGGCGATACAGGTCGTCCCCGTTGACGTACCGGTCGCTATAGATCCAATCGTCGTTTCCCGTATTGTAGGGCGGGTCGATATAAATGCAGTCGACCTTGCCACGGTGGGTGAACAGCAGCGTTTGAAGAGCGTGATAGTTTTCTGCATTGATGATGCAGTGAAAGGGAGAGTCGCCGCCGTACTCGAGCCGACCGGTCGAGAGGAGGCCCGGGTAGATCGGGTCGCGGAACTCTGCGACTACGATCAGATCCTCAACCGCACAGGTGCTCGTCTCGTCATGGTCCGGGAGTAGCGACAATTCTGCGACTCGTGCGCCTTGCTTGGCGCGCGCGATTGACGTGACTAGCCAGAGTCGTTCGTCGGCACCTGTGGTTGTGCCTCGAGGGGGAAGGACCCGCACCTTGTCGCCCGTGCGCACCTTGCGCCCAGGAAGCTCGACCGCCTCCGGAACGTGACGCTCGAAGTTGAGGCCGAATGACCGTCGGTCGGCAAGCGCGGCGACTTCGCGCCGGATGTCGTCTGCCAACGCGGGGTTGCTCTGCTGGAGCTGACGGATCAAGTCGTTGAGCCGGGACAAGAGCTCTCCTTCAAGCGGGGACGTGCGTGAGGGTGCCGCGGGCAAACGTGGCGAGGATGCGTTCGTGAGTCTGTCGGGGAAGCTGTCGGTTTCCTGGCTCTCCGAGCGGCGTGCCAGGGCGGGCCGGCGCCTCGGTGAGCAGCGTCTCAAGGCCGGGGCGGGTAACCATCAGAAGGCCGTGGGTCGCGCGAGTGCAGGCCACCGCCAGGCGTCCGAAGGCGGAATTGAACTCATCGAGCTGCGTGGCGCCGCTTAGCGGGTGAACGACGACGGTGAGCCCGTTCGTTTGGCCCTGCCAGGAGTCCACGGTCGATGCCAGGAGATCCCGCTCGGTGAGCCCATGCCGCTCACGAAGCCGTTCGACGATGTCGGCGGCGTCGTCCACCGCCTGGTTACGGGTGGCCAGCACAGCGACCAGGGGGTCGGCGTGAGAGCCACCTGGACGCATCTCCACTGTCTCCCCCGTCGGCGTACCCGCGGAGTCGTAGCGGGCCTGACGGAGCGAGAAGCCGGCGGCTAACAGTTCGTCAAGCAGCGATCCGACGACCTCCAGCAACGGAAGGTCGACGTCAGCGGTCTCCGGAGCCGGTAACCCGTCGACCTCCAGGAGGGTCGGTACACCGCTGCTCACCTGCGCCCAGACTTCTCGTGAGACACCGGCGAGGCCAGGGGCTGTCATGCCTCTGTCGTCCGGTCCGGCGACGCAGTTCAGTTCCCTCCATTCGGGATAGAACGCACGCCAGAGCGGCAGGTGGCCCACAGCCGGGCGCCACACGGCGGGCAGCTCGAACGCCGTCGTTCGTTCGTCTCCGTCGAACTCGGTAGGCCACGCTCGGAACGGGTTGAAGCCGGGGTCGCCCCGCCAGGGGTTTGTACCGATCTCGAGCGGGGGCAACTGCCCCACGTCCCCAACTCCTACCGTGACGGGCGCGGCCTTGGAGACCTTGTCAAAGAGGTGGTGGGCGAGTTGCCATGCCTCGTCGACAAACAGCACGTCGTAAGGCGCCGAGCCGTTGTATCCGGCGCCCAGGTGATTCTTCTGCCGGTTGAGCTCGTTGATTGCGCCGAGCTTGTGCGAGGTGGCAACGACCACGTCGCAATTGGTCGGGATGCTCGAGGTTGAGGTGACGACGGTGCAGACCTGGTGGGCCTCGTCGGGGACGTCGCCCCATCGGTCGCTGCTGACGAACAGACAGACGCGACCGCCGGGGAGCTCTTTGCCGAGCTCCACCGCCAAGGGAAAGATCTGTCGATTCATGAAGGCGACGACTGCTACGCGTGCGCACCGCGGGTGTTCGAGCGCGTCCGCGACCAGGCGGCGCAGCAAGTAGGACTTTCCGGCACCCGCGGAGGCCTTGAGCAGGATGCGGTCAACCGGAGCGGTTCCCGACAGCGCGTCCCGCAAGACGCCGCTGGCCTCGTCGGCGACGGCGGCGTTGCCCGCAGCGGCCTGCGCGTGGTGGACGGCATCGGTCGGGACCTGTTCCGTCGGGAGGCTGAACGTGATGGTCACGGCTCAGTCCAGGTCGTCGATCGTCAGGTGATCTGGCACGGGTACCGCCGCTGGCGCGGCCGAATCGGCGGTGGCGGCTCCAACCGGTGAGACTTCGAAGGCGTCCCCGTCAATCACCGGCGGCCATACCTGTGGGTTGAGTTCGCCTCGCGCTCGGCGGTCGGCCAGCTTGTCCGACCACTCAGCCTCCGCCAGCTCGTGGGGGCGGCAGCAGTACTGGTGCTCCTCGGGGTTGTTGACGTAGGAATCGGTCGTGCACGTGGGCTTGGGGGCCGACGTGCTGTCGGGCTTCGGACGGGCTACGGGCAGGTATCGATTGCCCTTCAAATCTCCGAACCAGGAGAAGTCGGCGACGATCAGTGAGTCGCCGACGGACACGCGAGGAGCTTGAGCGGGACGCCAGACGAGACCCGTCCCGCCGTCCGTTCGGTCTTCCAGCGTCCCAATCGCGAGACCGTCGATCTTGAACGATCCGGCGAGGTGAGCGATGCCCACTCCGTCTGCCTCGATGCATGCGCGGTCCCCGACGTGGAGCAGGGCGATGCGGCTGCCGTGTGCGATTCGGCGGGAGTCGATGTCAAGGATGAGCGGCGCGGTCGACACCACTGCGGCGGTTGCGATCTCTCGGCTGCCGGCGTCGGCTGCGACGTCGCGTGCAGCTTGCGGGTTGGCCAGTGCCAGCAGCTGACGGCGGCACCTGTCGTCGCTCTCGAGGATGGGCACGAGCGAGTTGCGCCAGTGGCGATAGGTCCGACCGAAGCGGACCAGATCGGATGCGCGCAGCGAGAGCCGTCTACGCCACACCGCCTGAGCGTCGCCCTCGATCGCCCGGTAGACGTCCCGCAACTTCGAGTCGGGCAGCAAGGCGAGGGTGTGGCGAGCGGACTCGAGCACTTGAGCCTTGTAGTTCAGCTCCTCGTGAATTTGGGCCGCGTAACCCTGAGGGTCTGCAGGACCGTCTTCCGGTGCGCGACGTCCTCTTCCCGAGCCGATGAGCGCGCGGTGGATTGCATCGGACCGGCGGTTGGTCAGTCGTGCGCCGGGAGTGCTCTCGGACGCTTCGATCTCATCGGCGATCGCTCGGTGGTTCACGGGGGCGGCTGGTCCGGCTTTCGCCCACCGGGTCAAGTAGTCCAGGCGCAGTGAGGCGACCGCCGGCCCACCGGCAACCAGGTGACGCGAGAGGACGGCCCGGACGTCGACCACGGGGGAACGGAGAGTCAATGCTCGGGCCCGGTCCTCTTCCAACAGGAACGAGACCGCGGTTCGCTGCGTCTCCCGCAGGGGCGGCGGTTCGGCGGCCGGCTCGCCGTTGAACGTCAGGGGCGGGCGGCCTAGTTCTGCGTCACGCTCCCACCTCAAACGGCTTAGCTCCATGCCGGCCATGTTGTCGGCGATGGAGACCAGAAGGTCCGCCGTCGCGTTGTCGGGCACCACGACGTGGACAGGGGACGGGGCGTCAGGGTTCGCGCGCCGTAGCTCCTTCATCGCCCCGGTCAGTTCTCGCCCTAACAGGTGCATGATCTGGCGGCGGGTGTCGGACGACTGAGGCACATCGAACGTCGTGAAGGTCCAATCGTTGCAACCGTCGAAGGTGACCCGCTGGAGGCCGATGCCATGGACGCCTAAGGCGGCCGAATCTGATTTGGCCAGTACGAGGTTGAGGGTCCCCGGCAATCCAGCCGGGTCGACGCGGCCCTGGCCGGTCGGCTGCGCGACCCCTTCCACCGATGCCGTTACCTGGGCGACCACGGACGTCAGCGCATTGCGAAGCTCTCCCGTCCCGTTGACGAGGCCGACCACGTGGGGCCGTGCCATCTCCGGGATCCCCAGCTCGATTAGGAGGTCGATCGGATCGCTGGAATGGCGCAACTCGTCGCGACAGTAGGCATGCAGCGTGCAGGTGGGACAGGTGGACGGGTCGAACGAGGCGCGCAGGTGCCGAACAAAGGGCGCCAACTCCTGAGAACCGTCATAGGGCTGACTAGCGGCCTCGCGGCGTCGCTCCGCGACACGCATTCGGACCTCGGCGCGGTGATCGTCCAGCAGTTCAACCAGTGCTTCGGGCTGCAGGAAGGCGTTGCGGGGGACGGCGAGCACCCCGTACTCGTGCACGCTCATGCCTACCGGGAGCCGTGACCAGGAGGCCGCGGATTCCGCTCCCAGCGCGACCTGGAGGAATCCCTTGAGCAGGCGCGCGTCATCCACTCGGGATCGCACACGCTCGTAGTCCTTGGCGTCTCCCATCACCAGCCAGGAGCCGGACGCGTCGGCTCGAGGTGCGACGACGGCGAAATCCGGCTGGACATGGGTCGCCTCGGTCTCGTCGAAACCGACGAACGGGAGGGCCAGCGCGTGGATCAGCGTCGCGGCGCCCGATCCGGCGCGCGTATGGGCTTGAGCGAGAAGATCAGCGGTCCGGTCGGCATTGACCCGCCCGTTCGTCGTCACGACTTCCGTCGGCCGGGCGAGGCCCAGGCGCCCTACAGCTGTGGTCGCGACCTCGCTGGCGAACCGCTCGTCCTTGACGAGGCGCTCGAAGGTCATGGCCCGCATCCAGCGGGCTTCCGGAATGCCGCCAGAATCGTCGGCATGGCCGATGTCCCTGGCCAGCTTGCGCCGGGTCATGCCGGTGATCAGTGGGTCGGTGCCGCGGAAGCGGGCACACGCCGCGTGACTCGACGCCGCGACGGCGCTCGAGCCACCCCCCATGTTCTTGACTGCCACGAACTTCCTTCCTCGGTCACGTGACAGTAACCGACCGTGCCGACAACCCCGGCTACGAAACGGCCGAGGAGTCATCCGGAGCTGATCAGCCGATGCCTCAGAGGAACCTGTCGGAGCTGCCTCCGAATCAACTGAGGCAGGGTGCGCGAGTCATGACAGGGATGTTCGCCCGACGCCTACTTCGCGACTCGACACAGCGTCTTCACATCGCAGCGACGGCAGGCCGCTCCGGGCTTCGGAGTGAACCGACGCTGTCGTAGGCCTGCAAGCACGGTCCTGACCTGCTCCTCCGCTGTGGCGATCGCGTCCGATTGGACGTTCACGGGCTCCCGCGTACCCCTCTTGAGGTCGTGCACGTACGCCTCGCGAACGTCCAGTCCCTCACGGCGGCCAGCATCCGCGTACACCTGCAGCTGCAGATCGTGACTGCCCTGCTCGTCGGTCGACGTCTTGTAGTCGACGATCGCCAGGCCGGTGGTCACGCCACCTTCCTGGTCGAGGATCACGTCTGCGCGGCCGGACACCACCGCGTCGCCGAGGTGCAGTTCGAACGGCCGTTCCGTCATCCACACGCGCTGCAGGTCGGACTCGTGGTCCGCGATATAGCGGTTGACCAGGCGCCGGGCGGCGTCCTTCATCTCCCGGTGGGCCGGCTTGTTGGCAGCTGGGAGGAACAACTCGTCGTCCAGAATCTGATCGACCGTCGCGCGGTCCGGCGCAGCGCCCGTTGCCTTCGTGTGCTCGGCGATCGTGCGCATGACGTGGTGGACCGCCTTGCCGTAGCCGAGCTCGGGGACGAGGGTCGGCTGAAAGCCAAGGATGCTGCGAAGCCGATAGGCGAGCCCGCAGACGTCATACGCAGCGAGCTCGCTGAAGGTCACCTGCAGGAGGGTGTCCCCGTCGACGCCCTCAGAGGTTAGAGCAGGAACGGACAGCGGCAGAGGCGCAGCGAGCTGGCTGGGGATCTCGTCCCAGTACGGGGACGACCGCACCTGGTTCCTCGTGACCCGCTCATGGCGCGACAGCGACAGCCAGTCCCGCGCCCGGGTCATCGCTACGTAAAACAGTCGGCGCTCGTCGGCGTCCGAACCCTCATAGCGGTCGGCGTCGAACAGCGTGCGGTCGATCCGCCAGGGGCGAGGACGTCCGGTGCGGGATGACGGAAAGCGCGACTTGGTGAGCGACGGAACGAAGACGACGGGCCACTCCAGACCCTTGGCGCTGTGCACGGTCGTGAGGTCGACGGCGTCCGTGTTGACGTCCGGCTCGCCGTCGAAGCCCTCGTACGCGCCGTTCGCGTAGTTCGTGATGTGAATGCCGAGGTTCTTGTAGTACCAGAGCCCGCGGTCCTGGCCACCGACCTGTTCGCCGGGCGTCGCGTCGTCCGGACGCGCCCGGCGCCGTACCGACTCATAGTCGGCCAGCAGCGTCGTGAACCGCGCCAAGGTGCCGAGGCGCGTGACCGCGTGCATGTCGTCGTGGTTCCAGTGCTTGCAGCCGAGCACATCGACGAGCTGGTAGAAGTCGCGCACGAGGTCGACGCGCCGCTCCTGCTGGTGAGCTGCGCCCTTCCATTAGCGCAGCAGCTGCCGAACTGCCGACACCGCTGAGGAAGGAAGGGTGAAGGCGGTCTCGTAGTCGGCCACGAGACCGTCTTCAGTGATGACCTGGGACTGCACGCCGAATCCGGCAGGCCGGTAGTCGTGCTCGACCAGCCAGCAGTACGTCTTACCCAAGACCTCCGCTTCCGGGCGAGCGAAGAGACCGGTGCGTCCGGCCGGCTGCACGGGGATTCGTGCGTCCTCGAGTGCTGTCAGCAAGGCCGGGTAGCTGGCGCGGCCGCGCACGAGGATGGCGATGTCGCGGTAGGCCAGCCCGTTTCTGTGCAGGTAGAAAATCGCCTCGGCGATCTCGGCCGCCTCTTCGTACTCGTACTCGGCGGACCACTTGACGACTTCGACGCCTGCCGACGACCGAGTCGGCGTCATGACCTTGGCGAGCCGGCCGGGAATGGAACGGCGAACTCGTCGGCCGTGCTCACGATCGTCGGCCGGCTTCGGCGGTTCTGAGTGATGGAGAAGCTGGCGACGTCGTCGTAGCGCTGCGCGAACGAGGTGATGTTGCCGACGTCGGATCCGCGCCAGCCATAGATGGCTTGGTCGTCATCCCCGACGACGACCACGTTGACGTCGGGACCGGCCAGTCGCTGGATGAGGGCTTCCTGGGCGGGGTTGACGTCCTGGTACTCGTCGACGACGAGGTGCCGAAGGTCAGCCAGGACCGTGTTGCGGACCTCGGCGCGGTCCAGTTCGGCTACGGCGCGAGCGATCTGCTGCCCGTAGGTGAGCAGCCGGTACTTCTCGAGTGAGGCGTAGTACCGCTCAAGAACGCTGCGGAAAGGGTCGCTGAGTTGGCTAGGCGCCAGCAGCTCGTTCTCGACGACGTCCAGGTTGTCGAGGAACGTCCGGATGGACTTGAAGAGCGTGCCGTCGATCTCCTTGATCTGGAGGCGGGTCGCCTCCCGGACGAGGAACGCCGTCAGCTGGTTCTCGTCGAGCACGTCGAAGGTCTCGTAGCGCGGGACGTGCGTCTGCAGCAGCCGGAAGCAGTAGGCGTGGATGGTGCCGACGTAGAGCCCGCCGAGCTGGTCAAGCGCTTGCGGACCGAGACGTTCGGCGACGCGGGCGCTGATCCGCTCCTTCAGTGAGGCCGCCGCGCGCTCGGTGAAGATGAAGGCGACGATGCTGCTCGCCGGTTCACCGTCGGCGAGTAGGGCAGCCACCCGCTGAGAAACGACCTCGGTCTTTCCCGAGCCGGCGCTGGCGATGATCTGTACGTGGCCGCCGCGATGCTGAACCGCGGCTAGCGACTCGCCTTGCAGAACTGGGGCAGGCATCCGGTTCCTCCTCGATCGACCGTCCGAGCATCAGGTCCAGGCGGCGAATCGGAGCGCATCGACTCGGACACCTCGGTACAGGAGGGGGTCGTGTGACTGGCGAGGCGTCTTCGGCCACCAATACCTGACCAGATCCGTCTCGCATGGCACGGTCCACGTAGTCGTGAGACGGGGGAGAGTGTGCGCGGGATTGCGGTCGTCGACCAGCCTGAGCGGGATCGAGTGGTCGTTTGGCACGTGAGCGTCGGAGACGGCCTGGAATCGACGATGGCCGGTGCCTGGGTCCTGCCGGCGGACGACGACCGGATCGACGGCCTGCTCGTGGGGCGCCTAATGGTCACCACACCGAACGCCACCCCTCGCTTCGGCGCCGGTCCGGATGTCGCCGGCCTGGCCGCGGCCGTGGATGCGGAGATCGCCGTCCTCGACGCGACCTTCGCGGCTCACCTGGCGACCCTGCCCTCCTCCCGCCGCAGCTTGGTCCGACCCCGCTGGCCGTACGTCCCCGGGGCACCCATGTCAGAGATCGCTGGTGACCCGCTGGCCACCGAGGCGCTCACCCTTGCCCGCTGGGTCTCCACCCTCCTGGTCGCCTGGGATCGGGTGGAGAAGGAGCGGTTGGCCCGCCCGTTCCTCTCGGTCCGCGGTGGCGACCGCCCCCGCGACCTGCCGCCCGGTTGGCCGATCCCCGATTCAAAGCAGGGGGCATCGTGAGCGTCGCCGTCGTCGACCTGGAGACCACCGGCGTCTACCCGAGCGTCGACAGGGTCGTGGAGATCGGCGTCGTCCTGCTCGACGACGCCGGCACGGTGGAGGACGAGTTCTGCACTCTCGTCGACCCGGGACGGGACGTCGGCGCCACGTCCATCCACGGCATCCGCGCCTCCGACGTGCGCGGCGCACCGACCTTCGTCGACGTGGCTCCTTACCTCGCTGCCCTGCTCTCCGGACGCGTCGTCGTCGCGCACAACGCGCTCTTCGACCTGCGCTTCCTGGGCCGCGAGTTCGGCCGCGCCGGCCTGCCCACCGGCCTGTCCCCGGCGCTCTGCACCATGCGGCTCGCCGGCTTCCTCGACCGGTCGATGCGGTCGCTGGCCTCCATCTGCGAGGCGTTGTCCATCGCGCACGATTCGGCGCACGCCGCCCTGGAGGACGCGCGCGCGACCGCGACCGCCCTGTGCCGCCTCCGGGAGCTGCTCGGTGACGACGCACTGATCGACGCCGCTCTCGCCGTGGATTTCGATGTCGACGGCGGCTATCTGGGGACCGGCGGGGTCCGGACCGGGCGCTGGGCGGACCTGGTTGCCGAGGTTGGGCGGGACCGGCGCCCCTTCGCGGAACCGTGCCGGGCCGTGACCCGGTCCGGTGCCGCGGCGGCCCGCCGGAAGCGGGACGGCTACCTGGCCACCTTGGTGTCCGCGCTGCCCGACCTGGATCAGGCCCCGCCGACCATGGCGCCCTACCTCGCCGTGCTCGACCAGGTCCTGGAGGACCGACTGGTCAGCGTCAGCGAGGCCGACCGGCTGATCGCCCTGGCCGCCGAACTCGGGTGCCGGCCGGCCCACGTCCAGGCTGCCCATCGGCTGTACCTCGACGCCCTGGCCACCGTCGCGCTCGCCGACGGCGTGGTCACCGGCGCCGAGCAGGAGGACCTCGACCGGGTCGCCGTCCTCCTGGGCCTGGGGCCCGACGACGTCGACACGGCCCTGACCATGGTCCGGTCCGGCGCCAGGGTGTCCCTCCCGCGTCATCCCATGGCACTGTCCGCCGGAGACAGGATCGTCTTCACGGGCGAGATGTCGTACCCGCGGTCAGCTCTGGAGGGGGCAGCGCACACCGCCGGCCTCCAGCCGATGAGCGCCGTCTCCGGGAAGACCGACGTCCTCGTCTGTGCCGACCCCGACTCCCAGTCGGGCAAGGCCCGCAAAGCCCGGGCACTGGGCGTGCGGGTCATCAGCGAGTCCGTCTTCTGGGAGTCCCTCGCACTCGTACGCCCGACCTGACGGAGCAAGACCCGAACGGTGGGCCCACGTCCGCCACGAATCCCACGCCTCGACGAGCGGAGCCCTCGTGCAGTCGCACACCCACACCCCAGCGGCGATCTTCGGCAACCAGTGCCGGTACGTCATCCCGCTGTTCCAGCGGCCCTACGTGTGGACCCGGGACGACCAGTGGGCTCCGCTCTGGGACGACGTCCGCACGCTGGCCGAGCGCGTCCTCGAGGCACCACCAGGTTACGGGGCCGCCCCCGTGCCGCCGCACTTCCTCGGCGCGATCGTTCTGGACCAGCAGCTCAGCCCGTCCGGCTTCCTGACCGTGCGACACGTGGTCGACGGCCAGCAGCGGTTGACCACGCTGCAGCTCCTCCTCGATGCCGCCCAGGAGGTCATCGAGAAGTACGGCAACAACCTCGATGCCGAGCGCCTCAAGGTGCTCGTCCTGAACCAGCCGCAGGTAACCCAGCATCCCGACGAGGTCTTCAAGGTATGGCCGACGGACCGGGACCAGGCCGCCTTCCGAGCCGCCATGGACAACAGCACGGCGATGCCGGCCGAGCTTGCGGACTCCCGGATCTCCCAGGCACACGCGTTCTTCGTCGCTCAGATCACCGAGTGGTGCGAGCCGGCCGGCGATCCCGACAAGGCCGCCGCCCGGCTTTCAGCACTGGCGCAGGCGCTGCACGCCCACCTCAAGCTCGTCGTCATCGACCTCGAGCCGGGCGACAACGCTCAGGTCATCTTCGAGACGCTGAACCACCGGGGGGCGCCGCTGCTGGCCGCGGACCTCGTCAAGAACCTCATCTTCCAGCGGGCGCAGGCCGAGCAGCTGGACGTCGCTGCTCTCTACAGCCAGCACTGGGCGCCCCTGGACACCGACTACTGGCGGCAACTCACCGCCCAGGGACGCCTGTACCGGCCGCGGATCGACGTCTTCCTCAACTACTGGCTCGCGATGAAGCTGCTCCGCGAGGTTCCCAGCGACCGGATTTTCATCGACTTCCGCGACCACGTCGCCACCGCGCCCGTCGCGCTGCCCGAGCTGATGGCCGAGCTGGCCAGCGACGCCGCGGTCTTCTCCACCCTGGAGGCACTGCCCGTCGACACGGTGCCTGGCCGCTTCTACTACCGCGTCATCCAGGCTCTTGACACCCGCGCGGTCATGCCGGTACTGCTGTGGCTGCTCCGCTGGCCGGGTGACCGGCTGCCGGTCGAGCAGCGGGACAAGGCGCTGAACGCCATCGAGTCCTGGCTGGTCCGTCGCACCCTGGCCCGGCTCACAGGCAAGAACATCAACCAGACGATCCTTGAACTGCTCAAGGCGCTGGACCGAAACGGCCCGGCGAGCGCCGGCGACCGAACCGAGCAGTTTCTGGCCGAGCAGCGCTCGGACGCCCGCCTGTGGCCGGACGACGACCTCGTCCGCCGTTCGCTGGAGACGGGGCCTGTCTACACGGCGCTCCTGCGGGCCCGGCTGCGGATGGTCCTCGAGGCGCTGGAAGACGACCTTCGTACCGACTACGGGGAGGGGCAACCCGCGCCGCGCCGGCTGACCGTCGAGCACATCCTGCCGCAGGCGTGGCGGCAGAACTGGCCGATCGCCTCGGACGACGTGGCCGGAGCGCTCGACCGTGACCGCCTCGTGCACGTACTGGGCAATCTCACCCTCGTCAGCGGTCGGCTCAACCCGGCCCTGTCCAACCGCCCCTGGACCAACGGCGATGGCGCGGGCAAGCGGGACTACCTGCTGGAGCACAGCTCTCTCAAGCTGAACGCCAAGGTCGTCGCCGAACATGCGACGGCGTGGTCGGACGACGACATCCGCGCCCGCACGGCGGCGCTCAGCGAGCGGTTCCTGGCGCTCTGGCCGCGTCCGTCGACGCCGGAGCCGCTCCCGGTATCTGCGTCGGCGTTCGACCCGCAGATCGTCGATGCTCAGCCGGACGATGAGGACGGCGTCGTCATCCCCTCACACACCGGCAAGTACCAGCGGCTGTGGCGGTGGCTCCGGGCTCAGGGCGCTGATGAGATCCCGCTGGCCTTCGAGCAGGTGGAGCAGATCCTCGACATGCCATTGCCGGCTTCGGCTCGCGTGCACCTGACTCACTGGTACGGCTACGAGGGAACCGCCCTCGGCCGTGCGATACGCGACGCCGGATGGCGGTCATCGGGCGTGGACCTGGTGGAGCAGCGAGTGACCTTCATCCGCGCCGACGCGTACACCGGGGACGCGCGAGGAGCCGTGAATGCGGAGGACGTCCGTGAGTGAAACCCAGGAGCCGGTAGCCACCGGGGATCCGCTTCAGCAGCGGCTCTCCGACCGTGTCGAGGAATCCGAGCTGAGCGATGACGCCAAGCTCATCGTGCTCAGTGCCTACTGGGGCGATGAGGAGCTGCGCGCAGCCCTCGATGGAGCCGTTCGCGGGGAGCAGCCGGAAGCACCGAGGCCGGACGCAGCCGAGGTGCCGAGGACGTACCTGAAGAGTGTCACGGTCACAGGATTCCGCGGGGTCGGACCGGAAGCGACGTTGGAACTGCAGGCGGGGCCCGGCCTCACCCTGGTCGTGGGCCGCAACGGCTCCGGCAAGTCGAGCTTCGCCGAGGCGGCCGAGATCGCGCTGACCGGGGTCAACGCCCGGTGGGCGAGCCGCTCCAGCGTCTGGAAGGAGAGCTGGCGCAATCTCCACCTTCCCGAAGCGGCTCCGTCGGTACGGGTGCAGCTGTCCGTCGATGGCGAGCCGCAGGCCACCTCCGTCGTCCGTGAGTGGGACGGCGAGGACGTCACCGACTCGCGGGTCTGGGTCCAGCGGCACGGTGCTCGGCGGGAGTACGGCGAGCTGGGCTGGACCGAGGCCTTGACCACCTACCGCCCGTTCCTCTCCTACTCCGAGCTGGGATCCCTGCTCGGCCGACCGTCCGACCTGTACGACGCCCTGTATCGGATCCTGGGCCTTCAGCGGGTGGCCGATGCCCAGGACCGGCTGCACGTCGCCTTCACCGAGCTCGACGGACGGCGCAAGGCGGCTGCGGAGCAGTGCAAGATCCTGCGCACGGCCGCCGGCGAGATCGAGGACGAGCGAGCCGCGCTGGTCACGGCGGCGCTTACCGGCCGGAAGCCGGATCTGGACGCCATCGCGGAAGTGCTGCGGGCCGACGCGAGCCCGACCGGTGACCTGGCCGCCCTGCGCGCCTGGGCCACCCTCGCCGCCCCGGACACCGCGGCAGCGGCCGAGGCCGCGGACGCCCTCGAGGCCGCGGCGGCCGCCAACGACCAGCTCGCCGGCGGCGACAGCGATCAGGCACGTCGGCTCGCCGCCCTGCTCGAGCGAGCCCTCGACCACGCCGACCACGCAGACGCCACCGACTGCCCGGTGTGCGGCACCGCCGACCAGCTGGACGACGCATGGCGCGTGGCGACCGGCGAGCACCTCGGCCGGCTGCGCCAGGCAGCCGTCGATGCCGACCAAGCCCAAGCCGACTTGCGGGCCGCCCGCGCATCCGCGGCCACGGCCGCGCCCACCGCGCCGGCGCTGCTCACCGCACCGGCGCCAGAGGGGATCGCCGGCGCGGCGGTGCACGCGCAGTGGCGGGCCTGGGCGGAGGGTGCCCGATCCGATGACCTGGCGGTCTCCGCCGCCGCCCTCCGGATCGGTACTCCCGAACTCGCGCGCGCCGTCACAGAGGCGGTGTCCACGGCCGCCGCCGAATTGCGCCGCCGTGAGGACTTCTGGCAGCCGCTGGCTGAGCGGCTGCGCGAGTACCTCGCCCTGGCCAGGACGGTGGCTGGAGAGGCCGCCGTTCTCGCCGACGTCAAGGCTGCACGCCAGTGGCTCCGCAGCCAGGCCGATGCGCTGCGGGACGAGGGCCTGGCGCCGATCGCCGCTCGGGCCGCCGACATCTGGGATCGGTTGCGCCAGGAGAGCAACATCGACCTCGGGCCGGTGCGGCTCAAGGGCACCCGCACCCAGCGCCACGTGGCGGTCGACGTAACAGTCGACGGTGACGCGAGCGCGGCGCTCGGTGTCATGAGTCAGGGTGAGCTGCACGCGCTGGGGTTGGCGCTCTTCCTCCCGCGGGCCATGCTGGAGCCGAGTCCGTTCGGCTTCCTCGTCATCGATGACCCGGTGCAGGCCATGGACCCCACCAAGGTTGACGGCCTCGCCCGCGTACTGGCCGACGCGGCGCGCACCCACCAGGTCGTCGTCTTCACCCACGACGACCGACTGCCCGAGGCGGTGCGCCGGCTGCAGTTGCCCGCGACCGTCTGGGAGGTGCTGCGTCGAGAACGCAGCCTTGTGGAACTGCGCAAGTGCGTCGACCCGGTCGCCCGCCACCTGGACGACGCCCGCGCCGTCGCACGGACCGAGGACCTGCCTCCGACTGTCCGCGCCCGCGTCGTCGCCGGCTTCTGCCGCAGTGCTTTGGAGGCCACCTGTCACGAAATCGTGCGCGCCCGGAGGCTCGGCCGGGGAGACCCGCACGCGGACGTCGAAGCGGCCATCTCTGCCGCCGAGACGCTCACGCGGACGGCTGCACTGGCCTTGCTCGACGATGCTGACCGGGGCGGCGAGGTCCTGCGGGTCTACAACGAGCGCCACGGGCGGTGGGCCGGTGACGTGCACCTCGCCTGTAATCGGGGCGCGCACGGCGGCGCTGCGGTCGATCCGGTGGCGCTCGTGAACGACACACGCCGACTCGCCGGTGAGTTGCGCCGTCGCTTCGGTATCGGAGCCGCCCGGTGAAGGAAGACCTCCTGACCCACGCCGACCGGATGCTCAGAGATGACACCGCCCGCACGGCCGGTTGGTGGCCGCGCACGGTGGCTTTTCTACTCCGCGGCGCGCTCGAGGAGGATCTCACCGCCTTCTGGTTCCGCACCCGTCCCGGCACCGAACGGGCATCGATGCGGGCGCAGCTGCACGTGCTGCTCGAAGAAGACCCACCAGGCACCGAGGTCGGCCGCGACGCGGCGGCGGCTTGGAACGCATTGAGCCGTGCCTGCCACCACCACGCCTATGAGCTCGCACCTACCGCTGCCGAGCTGCGGACTTGGCACACCACGGTGCTGAACATCCGTACCGCCCTCCGCGAGCAAGGCACGGCCGCACCCCCGATGTCGATAACAGCTTGATCCGCACCGGGAGGACTCCGTGTTGAGACGACCCGTCTGTACGGCGGTTCCGTCAGCTGGCCGTGAGGAAGTCCGCGTACCTCTGCTCTAGGCGCTCGCGATCGGGTCGGGCTGCCCGGTGGTGAGGGACGGTCAACTGCACACCGTGCATCTCCTGGATCCCGTGCTTGAGCATCGGTCCGTCGACCTCGAGCAGGACGTCCTTGCGCACCTGGACGACGAAGTCCGGCCGGACGCCGATGATGTCGCGGTCGTAGGCGGCGTGGTGGATCTTGCAGAGGCTCAGCCCGTTGGGGACGACCGGCAGCCCGCCCTCGTCCGAGTCCCGGACGATGTGCGCGGCGTCCAGCAGGTCGGTGTGCTGCAGACGGCACACGGCACACCGCTTCTCGTAGGCCTGAAGAACGCGGGCGCGGAACACCGGCTGGTGCAGACGGGCGCGCACCAGGCGCTCGAAGTAGGACCTACCGTCCTCTGTGAGCGACCCGAACGACTCCGGATCGACGAGGCGTTGGGCCTGGTCGACGGCGATGAGGAAGGCGTGCTCCTCGGCGTGCTCGGCGACGACGTACACGGGAAACTGTGCCTGGTAGACGCTCTTCGCCACGCCGATGAAGTAGGCGAGCGGTCGCTGCTGCTGCATCGCCGTTCGGAGTGCCCTGTTGTCGGAATGGTTCGGATCCGTGCCGCGGTAGGCGTACTTCACGAGGCCGCCAGGCGCGATGGCGTCCTCGTACGGGGGAAGCTGGTTGGGGGCGGTGAAGGTGGTGCGGATCGTCAACGCGGCGTCCAGGGCCGCGGGCTTCCAGATGCCGGGCTGGACGACCAGCTTCAGTGGCTGTCCCGCCACGGTGAACTGATTGATCTCCGCCGACGTCACGCCCTCGGGGTGTAGCGCCGTGAGCCGCTCCAGGTGGGAGAACATCGCCGTCCGCACCTGTTCGTCGTACACGCCCGCTCCTCACCCTGGTGCTGCCGACGGCCGCGACGGGTTGCAGTGCTTGCAGCCCGCGACGGCAGACTAGCGGCCATCTCGCGGCAGGGGAGGCGGCGCCAGGGTCAAGCCCGCTGGTGTTGTGTGTGACGGCTACCGCGTCACTAGCTCGGCATCCACCGGCTGGCAGACCGGGAACAGCCCACGCGGCGCTTGTGGCTCGTGTGCCCAATGTTCGAAGGGATGCTCCTTTTCGGTGACGGACCCGTCCGGGTTTCCGAATACATCGGGGCGGGATGGCAACGTCTCGAAAGACGGCCGCTCCCTGGTCGGCTCGAACGTACGCGGGGGAACACATGCAGCATCAGTCGACGGCGGACGTGGCCCTCGCTTCCCACGGCAGCCTCGATGGAGTCTTCGCGTGACCGCCGTCGTGATTCCGACTGTCGCAACAGGCCCAAGTCAGCATCCTGAGCATCAGCTCGAGCAGGCCTACGTCACGCGGGCGTACGAGCTGCTCGACAAGGGCTTGGCGAGCGTCGAGCAGACCTACCAGAGCTACGAGGAAGGCAACCGGGCCACGGCCACGGCGCTGAGGCGCGCGCTGGAGATTCTCCGCAACAGCCGTGGCTCGGGTCAGCTCGTCTTCGGGCGAGTGGACCAGGACGGGGAGCCGCTCTACATCGGCCGCCGGCGGGTTCATGACGAGTCGAAGAACCTCGTCGTCGCCAGCTGGCACGCGCCCGCAGCGCGGGTCTTCTACGAGGCGACCACACAGGACCCGTGCGGGCTCCAGCTCAAGCGCGTGTTCAGCGAGCAGGATCGTGTGCTGTCGCGGGTCGTCGACGAGATCACCGCCGCAGCCGCCGCAGACGTCAGCGACGAGGAGCTGGACGGCCCCACTCCGATCAGCGACGCGCTCCTGTCCGAGCTCGACCGATCCCGCGACGGCGCGATGCGGGAGGTCGTCGCCACCATCCAGGCGGAACAGTTCCGCATCATCAGGGCGGCCCGGGACCAGGTCCTCGTCGTCCAGGGCGGCCCGGGGACGGGGAAGACCGTCGTCGGCCTCCACCGGGCAGCGTGGCTCGCGTTCAACGACGAGGCTCTCCGCCGGGCAGGGATCCTGGTCGTGGCGCCGAGCACGGCGTTCCTGGCCTACATGAGTGGCGTGCTGCCCTCGCTGGATGCCTCGGACATCCTGCAGGTCGACCTCTCGTCCTTATACGCGGGTGAGGCCACGCCCGCCGCTGTCGACGCACCCGAGGTCGCACGGGTCAAGGGCAGTGCGGCGATGGCTGTGGTCCTGCAGCGTGCGCTGCTGGCCCGACGTGGCTGGGGCGACGAAGACCTCGAGCTCTCCCTCGGGGGTGGGCGCGCGGTCGTGCCGTCGTCACGGATTCGCGCCCTCGTGGAGGACGTCAGTCGACGCGAGCTGCCGCACAACCAGGCGCGTGACGTCCTCCGGCAGGCGCTGTCCGCTGCAGCCTTCGCCGCGTACACGGAGGCGCAGGCGGACGCAGGCCGGGCGGTCATCGCCACGGAGCCGGCCATCCGCCGCCTGTCGACGTTCACGAACGCCCTCGACCGGATGTGGCCGACCTTCACCGCGGAGGAACTGCTCCGGAGCCTCTACGGGACGCAGTCATGGCTCGTGGACGCCTCCGCCGGGGTGCTGTCGGCCGACGAACGCGCCGGTCTGTTCCGTGAGGCGAGGGCGAGCATCGCCGACGAGCCTTGGACCGTCGACGACCTCTTCTGCCTGGACGAGCTGTCCTTCCTCCTGAACGGCGAGGTCCGCACCTACGGGCACGTGGTCGTCGACGAGGCGCAGGACCTGTCCCCGATGCAGGCGCGAGCCCTTGCGCGCCGGTGCCCCGAGGGTTCGTTCACCGTGCTTGGCGACCTGGCCCAGGCGACCGGCCCGTGGATCCGCGACGACTGGGCCGAGCTGACCGATCACCTCTCCGGTGGCACCGCGAACGTCGAGACCCTGTCCATCGGCTACCGCGTGCCGGGCGAGGTACTGGAGCTGGCTTCCCGGCTGCTCCCGCTGATCTCGCCCGGTCTCACGGCACCCCGCTCGGTCCGCGCCGGCGCAGGAGCTCCCACCGTGCACCTCGACGCGATGGAGCCGGGAGAAGACCGCGCGCTCGAGCTGGCGCAGCAGGATGTGGAGAGCGGCATGACCACGGCCATCGTGGTGCCGGACTCGTCCTACGGCGGTCTGCTCGCGTCCTACCGGCAGGTCGACGAATCGATCGGCGACGGAGGCAGCGGCGACTTCGGCCAACCGCTGACCGTCGTCCCTGCCTCGGTGGTCAAGGGGCTCGAGTTCGACTCCGTCGTCCTCCTGCACCCAACCGAGCTCGCCCGCTCTTCCATCGACGGACAGCGACAGCTCTACGTGGCGATGACGCGGTGCACCCAGGTGCTCCGCCTCGTTGACGCCGAGGAGCTTCCCGAGGGGCTCGACCACCTGGTGCCGCCACGGCCGGTCGTGGCGATGGCTGCGTCCGTGGAGGCAGCCTGCGCCGACCTGGAAGTCGCGCTCGACGAGCGCTCCCTCGAGCCGGATCGCGACCCGCTCACCGAACTCATCGCACAGCTGGACCAGGACGACCGGCGTCTGGTCGAGAACCTCGTGCGCCGGCTCCTGCAGGGAGGCATCCGTGACACGCTCTTCTGATCGGCCGGAGTCCGAGGACGCGAGTCTCGGTCTCCCGGATGCCCTGGACCGGAAGCTGCGTCGGCAGATCGCGGAGTGGCGCGCAGCCCTCGTCGCCGTCGACGGTCGGCAACGGCTGGTCTACTTCAAGCACGTCCAGACGGCGTCGCTGGAGATCACCGCGCCCGGGCTCGACGGCTTGCTCGGCGTGGTGGCTACCGGCAAGGCCGTCGTCACCACAGAGCAGGCCGGCGACCTCGACGACGATCGGGGGCGGCTTGCCTCCCTGCGGAGCGATCGGCCGCGGATCGAGGTCGGCAACAAGACGCCCGAGAAGCTTCCCAATGCGCTGCGGCGACTCGACCAGGTCAGCCAGAGCACGTACGCCGACCGCGGGTTCTGGAGCCTGTACATCGGGGCCGGGTTCCTCAGCTGGCTCGATCCTGACGAGAAGCGGGTCGAGAGCCCCCTGCTCCTGGTGCCGGTTCAGCTGCACCGCGAGGGCGACGCCAGCGCGTGGTCACTGGCATCCACCGAGGACGACATCGTTCTGAACCCGGCGCTCCAGCTCCTCATGGAGCAGAACTACGGCCTCGCACTGCCGACTCCCGATGCCGACGGTGTCGTCGTCCGCGACTACCTCGCCCAAGTCGCGGCGGTGGTCGGAGGGCAGCAGGACTGGACGGTTGTCGAGCGCGCCGTCCTGACCAACTTCAGCTTCCACAAGGAGGCGATCTTCCGGGACCTGCTCAACCACGAGCAGCAGGTCCTCGAGCACCCGATGGTGCAGCTGCTGGCTCTCGGCCCGGACTCGCCGACCGGGGAGCAGTTCGACTTCCAGCCCGTCCACCAGGACGACGTCGACCGGGTCGTGCCGCCCGAGCAGCTGATGAGCATCCTCGACGCCGACAGCAGCCAGCGTCGCTGCATCCTCGCTGCACGCGACGGGCGCAGCTTCGTCATGGACGGCCCTCCGGGCACGGGCAAGAGCCAGACCATCGCCAACATCATCGTCGAGCTGATGGCCTCCGGGCGCTCCGTGCTCTTCGTCAGCGAGAAGGCCGCCGCCCTCGACGTCGTCCGCAATCGGCTCGCGGAGAAGCAGCTCAGCCCCTTCCTGCTGCAGCTGCACAGCCACGCGGCGACGCGCAAGCAGGTCGCCGCGGAGCTGCACCGCGCCCTCACGCAGTCCCCGCGCGCCTCTGCTCGCTTCACCGACGTCGAGCTCTCGGCCCTGACCCAGGACCGGTTGCAGCTGAGCGACTACGCCGAGGCGATGAACGAGGTGCGCAAGGTTCTCGGGCGCAGCTTCTTCGACGTCCTCGGCCGCGTTGCACACCTGGAGCCGTACCGGCACGTCGCGGTCCCCGTGTCCCCGAGCTGGGCGGACCTTGGCGACAGCACCTTCGCGGCCATCTTGGACCGATCAGCTCGACTGGCACGGGCCTGGGAGCCGGTTCTCCAAGGTGACGACTTCCTCTGGCGCGACCTCGACGTGGGGACCATCGGGCGGCTCGACGTCGACGGCATGCGGCGATCGACCCAGCACGCGCGGGATGCCGTCGCCGCGCTCAGGAGCCGTTGCTCGGCGGTCGACGCGGACCTCGGGATGTCCTTCGGCAACCGCGACCGGGACGTGCAGCGACGTCACCAGGTGCTCTCGCTCGTGGAGTCCCGTCCGGACGGGGCGCTGGTCTCGTGGCTGTCCGCCGGCGACACGGACTTCATCGCCGTCCACGATCGCGCGGCGGAGCTGAAAGACCAGGTCGCCGAGCACCAGGACGTCACCTCGAGGCTGCTCCGGGAGGCTGGTCCGCGTCACGCCGAGCTGGACAGTGACCGCGCCGACGACGTCCAAACCCTGCTCGATCCGGTGGCCGTGGATTGGGTCCCCGGCGGGGCCACGACCGCCACCCAGTCCCGGCAGCTGGTCCAGTGGCTCGGCCACCTGCCGCAGCGGCTGGTCGAGGTGCTGGGAATGACGCAGCGATTGGGTGGCGCGCTCGGCTTCGGGGCGGAGAACCCGACCCTGGCCGTCGCCCGGCGCCTCGCCGATCTGGCCGTCCTCGGAGAGGTCACGGCACGGCCGCTGGCACCGTGGTTCAACCCCAGCCTCCATGCGGCGCTCCAGGAGTCCGAGCGGGTGCTGGGCACGCTGGTGGCCACCATGCAGGGCCGCCGAGCAGCACTCGAAGGCGTGTTCACCCCGAAGGCGCTCGATCTCGAGCTGGCGGCCCTCGACCACCGGTTCCGAGAGGTGCACACGGGGCTGCGTCGTTGGTCCGGTCAGGCGCGTGCCGATCGCAAGCAGCTCAAGGCCGTCACCGTCTCGGGCAAGGTCACTCCCGACGTCCTCTCGCTCCTCGGGGAGGCGGCCGAGTGGCAGCGGGCGGAGCACGCCCTGGACCAGGGCGAGATCGATCACGCGTCCCGGCTGGGCACTTACTACCGCCGCGGTGACACGGACTTCGGACGATTGGCAACGGCGATCGAGGTCGCCCGCCAGGCCGTTCGTCTGGCCGGCGACGACCTGGACATGCGCGCGCTCTCCAGCCAGCTGGCTGTCGACGGCGATCCCGATCCGATGCTCACCACCGTGGGTGCTCGGCTGCAGACCCTCGCCGGTCAGCTGCACACGGAGATCGAGCAGCAGCTCGGCGCATTCGGGTCCGGTGCGTTGGAGATGCCGCTGCATCAGCTCGCGGAGTGGTGCGCTCGTGCGGCCACCACCTTCGCACTCGGCGTCGAAGCGGCCGAGCACGTCGCTGCCGTGACCGGTCGAGACGTCACCGTGCGGGAGACGCGGGATGTGCTCCGGATCGCCCGTCGCCGAGACGATGCGGGAGCACGCATCTTCGAGACGTACGAAGGCGACCAGCAGATGCTCGGGCCGGCGTACCGGGGCCTCGACACCTCGTGGGCCGACCTCGAGCGTGCGCTCGCATGGGCGGGCGACGTCCGCGAACAGCTCGGCGGTGCGGTCGCCCCGGCCGTCGCCGAGAAGGTCGTCTCCCCGAGCTTGACGGCCGCCGACCTCACCTCGTTGGTCGATCGCTGGTCGGCCGCAGCCGGTGAGGTTCTCCGTCTCTTCCTCGACGGCCGATCGCGGGAACTGGGCGAGGGGTTCGCGTTGGACCTCGAGGACGCCGAGAACCTCCTCGACGAGATGACCGGGCGCGCCGCCACCGACATCGAGGACTGGATCGAGTACACGCGCCTCACCGAGTGGTTCGGCGATCACGGACTGAGCGGCGTCCTGGAGGAGCTGGTGGCCGCCGTCGTTCCCGCCACCGACGTCGCCCCGGCCATCGAGCGGGCGACGTTGATGGCGTGGGTCGAAGCGACCGTGCGCGTCGACGATCGGCTCGAGCGCTACCGCGCGGCTGATCGTGATGCCCTGGTGGAGGACTTCCGGGCACTCGACCGCCGACAGGTCGACGACCGCTACGCCGGCGTCGTCTCCCAGTGTGCAGCTCGGCGGCCGAGCTCGAACGGGAGCAGGGCCGCGCACATCATCACGCGCGAAGCGGTGAAGAAGACCCGGCACAAGCCGATCAGGCAGCTGCTCGCCGAGACCGCCTCGCTCGTCCAAGATCTGAAGCCCTGTTTCATGATGAGCCCGCTGGCGGTGTCCCAGTTCCTGCCGGCCGACATGCGCTTCGACGTCGTCATCTTCGACGAGGCGTCCCAGGTTCTCCCCTGGGACGCGGTCAACTGCATCTACCGAGGAGATGCGCTCATCGTCGCGGGTGACGAGAAGCAGCTGGAGCCGACGGCCTTCTTCACGGCGTCCACCGACAGCGAGGACCTCACCGAGGACCAAGACGAGGCGACGGATTCGTTCGAGTCGCTCCTCCTGCTTGCCAAGGCATCCGGTGGACTGCCCAACCTGCCATTGCTGTGGCACTACCGGAGCCAGCACGAATCGCTGATCAGCTACTCGAATCACCGGATCTACGACGGGGGGCTGCACTCCTTCCCCGGCGCGACGTTCGAAGCGCCGGACCTCGGTGTGGAGAGCTTCGTCGTCGACGGCGTCTACAACCGCGGTACGACTCGCGACAACCCCATCGAGGCGGAGTTCGTCGTCGACCGGGTGCTGCACCACGCGACGATGCACCCCCGCCTGTCCATCGGGGTGGTGGCGTTCAGCTCGACACAGGTCGAGGCGGTGTTTGCCGCCATGGAACGCCGTTCCGTCGACGAACCCGTCCTGCGGCGGTTGCTGAGCGACCACGATCGACTCGACGGGTTCTTCATCAAGAGCCTGGAGAGCGTCCAGGGCGACGAGCGGGACGTCGTCATCTTCACGATCGGCTATGGCCCCGACGAGCACGGCAAGATGACCATGAACTTCGGTCCGCTGAACCGGAAGCGCGGATGGCGGCGTCTGAACGTGGCCGTCACCCGCGCCCGCCGGCGGGTCGAGGTGGTCTCGTCGTTCCGAGCTGGACGGATCACCACGGACGAGTTCCCAATGCCGACGGACGAGCAGAACGGCGTTCCGCACCTCAAGTCCTATCTCGACTTCGCCGCCCGTGGGCTCCCGGCGCTGGCCGTCGACGCCCGGGAGGGCATCACGGCCCCCGAGAGCCCCTTCGAGGAGGACGTGCTCGAGGTCGTCCGGGGTATGGGCTACGCCGTCGACCCCCAGGTCGGGAGCGCCGGCTACCGCATCGACATGGCCGTACGTCACCCGGAGCGCGAGGGGGAGTACGTGCTCGCCATCGAGTGCGACGGCGCCATGTACCACTCGGCCAAGGCGGCCCGGGACCGCGACCGACTCCGCCAGCAGGTGCTCGAAGGACTCGGTTGGCGGATGCACCGCATCTGGGGGCTGAGCTGGGTCCGCGACCGTCGCGGCCAGACGGAGCGGCTCCGTGCTGCCATCGAGGCGGCTGTGCGCGGCGACGCCTCTCCCGCTCCTCGGGCGCCCGAGGAACCGGCTCCCGAAGTGCTGTTCGACGAGGTGGACTTCGAGGCCAAGCCCGATTGGGCGGTGCCGTACCCGGCGCCATCCGAGTACGGCCGCCGACCCGGCGAGCGGACCTGGGCGACGCCGGGATCGAAGGATGCACTGCCCGCCATCCGGACCTACCTGGAGCGTGTGCTCCGCGAGGAGGCGCCGCTGCACCACGGTCGTCTGTTGGAACGCTTCCGCAGTGACTGGGAGGTGGGACGAGCTGGAGCCGCGATCCAGCAGAACATCGACCTCATGCTGTCGAAGGTCACCGTCGATGGCCGGCGGACCATCCGTGACACGGCTGGCTTGCTCTCGCTCTCCGGTGCCGAGATGACGCAGGTCCGGGTGCCGGCGGGTGATGAGGGGGTCCGCAAGGTCGGTTGGATCCCGCCGGCGGAACTCGACCTCGCTGTGCTGCTGCTGGTTCGTGATGCGCGGGCGATGGAGGTCGCCGACCTGTCGACTGCGGTCGCCCGGCTGTTCGGCTGGCGCAGGCAGGGCTCGGACATCCAGACGGCCGTCTCGGCAGCCATCTCTCGGCTCCAGCAGTCTGGCTCGCTGGTCAACGAGGACGGTGAGCTGCGGCTGGGTGACCGCGTTCTGCCGATCATCGACACGGTCGCCGTGCCTCCGCCCACGAGTCCGCCAGCTGCAGAACCGGAGACACTATTCGACGAGGAATTCGCTCAGCCGCAACGGGCAGCCGAACCGCTCGCGGCCGCCGATCGGCTCCGGGAGGAGCGGGCCGATACGGGCGAGGAGTCCGCAGCTGCACCGGTCGGAAGAGCACCCGACCGCCCTTCAAAGCGTCTCCTCAAGTCGTTCGACGATCGCATCCGCGCTGACTTGGCGTACGTGCGCACGGCTTGCGGATACGAGCCCGCTCACTTCACCAGCCGCGTGTTGGCGGCGGGTGCGCGCCAGGCCGTGAAGGAGCTGCTGGCGGACGAGGAAGCGCGCTTCAACTGGCGCCGGTTGGCCAAGAGTTCGCTGCTCCACAAGAGCCCGGCGGCAGGCGTGCTCGGTCCGGAGTTCTCGGGCATGTTCTCGGATCGCGAGCGGGCTGCTGCCAGGCAAAGGCTCCAGGCTTTCGAGCCGATGACGGATGAAGTGGCGGCAATCCTGCGGGAGGCGGAGCCGGGCTGAGACTGAGCAGCGCCCGAAGGCTCATGGCGCTCGAAGACTTTCCCGGGCTACGAGGAAGCGACATCGCGTACGTGACGTGCATCATACGATGCGGTGGCCCCGTCGCCTCGAGCCGACGTGTTCAGACAGCAGGGAGTCGCGGATGAGCAACCTGAACCACGAACGTCCCCTGTTCCGGGTGATGAACGCTGGGGGAGGAGAGCGAGTCCGCACGATCAAGGAGGAGCTCGACAGCGCCTGGGCCGGCGCAGCGGTGGACCAGGACGGCCGTCGGGTGATGCCGCGGTGCGGATTGTGTGGATCCACGAAGGTGTCGAGTCGGCGGCCGCGTTGCAAACAGTGCGTCTCGGACACGGAGAAGGTTCGAGAGGCACGTTCGTATCCAGCCGCCGGCGCGGGCCCTCGAGGCGACTCCCGGTCGACCGTTAGGCGTCGCACCGGGACCTGCCCGGAATGCCACACCGAACTACCGAAGTCAGGAGTCTGCGGCTTCTGCTGGTGACGGCCGGCCTCGCAGGCAAGGTCGGGGCGAGTATCCGACGTTGCTTGTGTCCCGCGCCCGATGAAGTGTTGCGGACCTCAGGGGCGATTGCAGCGGCCGGCGCGTTACCACGCGTCTTGTGATCGATCGATCCTCCGGTCTCGGCGGCTTTCATTAACCCGACGACGACTCCGCCGAGCGCTGCGGCGTTGAACCACCGGGCAGCCGCTGCGCCACCGCGTCCCTGACGCTCGTGTAGTACCGAGGAGCTCGTCGCGGCTGGCTTGGACGTCGACCAGAGGTCCTGCCCGTGCCGCGGACATCGGCGGCGATGCAGAGCCCGTTGTGCGTCTTGTCGGCCGCCGTCATGAGCAGCGCGTCGAGCGGCCTGTCGGCGAGGCCGGCCGGGTACGCCCGCGCGCGCTCAGCCACGCGAAGCCGAAAGATGCTCGGCGAGTCATCGCCCCCTCCGGCCCGCACGCTTTTATGGTGACGCCAAAGGCCGGGGGTCCCTCGAGTAGCGGCGAAGGTCCCGAGCCACCCGGCGCCGGGTCTTGCCCGGAAGCGAGAGGGGCCCTGCCCGCACCGTTGGTGTCCTCCGGTGTCGGGTGGGCCCCTCGTTCTGTCAGCGACTGCTTTCGAGTGCGCAGACCATTCACCTACCCCTGCTTTCGGAGCCGCCGCAGGGCTGCGGTGAAGCTGTCATTCCAGAGGCCGAGGTGCGGCCAGCGCTCGGCGACGTGCGCCGTCGCCTCCTCGACCGACATCCCCTTTCACGCACCAGCCAGCCGCCCAGCACGAGCCCAGTTCTTGAGGCGCCGCCGTGGCAGTGCACCAGCAAGCGATGTCCCTCCTCCTGTAGCGCCGCCATGTCGTCCAGGACCTCGGCGTTGTGCTCGTTGTCGGCTATGTAGGCCATCCGGTGCACCAGGTGGGGGAACGGCTCGCCGAGCCGGCACAGCGAGATGACGGCGAAGTGCTCCCCGGGTGGAAACTCGGGGTGGCGCCGGCTCCGGCAAGACGTCTTCGTGCGCTGAGTGGATCGCTCGTAGAGGGGCCCTTCTGGCGCCGTTGGTTCGACTGAGCCCGGCGGGCAACCAGCCGATATCCCGACCACATTCGTACCGCCGGCACCACCTGCCCGAGGTGCCCGTCCAGACGTCACGGTCGGCATGGTGCGTCCCGGGAATCGAGCGATGAGCACTTACGGTTCGCCGACGACCTGGATCACTCATGCCGGAGGACAAACCGTGGTTCTACCCCTCATCCCGCTCGCTCTGATCGGGCTCGGCACGGGCACGGGGCTCGGCGGCCTGGCCACCGGCGTCATGGGCGCTCTGAAGATGAAGGACGCCGGAGCGACCGCCGACGCCGCTCAGAAGCGGTATGACGAGTCGCTGGCTCGCACCGAGGAGCGCGTCGGGAAGAGCAACGAGCGCATTCACGAGTACGGCCGGCAGCAGGAGCAGGCCCGTCGGCTGGTGATCGAGCGGATGGCTGCCTTCATCGAGCGGCACAGCGCGCAGGTCAAGCAGAGCGCAGCGCAGTTTCTCGCCGGCATCGATGCGGAGCAGCGGGAGATCGAAGGGTTCGCCGGGGCCCTGACCGCGGACGTGAATTGGCTCAAGGGCGCCGGTGTGGCCGCCTTGACCGGAGCCGGCGCTTCCGCGGGCATCCCGAGCGCGGTCACTGCCCTGGGTGCGGCCAGCACCGGCACCGCCATCAGCTCGCTGTCCGGCGCCGCCGCGCAGAACGCCACCATGGCCTGGCTGGGCGGTGGATCGCTGGCTGCCGGCGGGGGCGGTGTTGCGGTCGGAACCGCTGCTCTCGGCGTGGTGACCATCGGCCCGACGCTGCTCATCGGCGGTCTGACCTTGAATGGTCAGGGCGAGAAGGCGGTGACCAAGGCGAAGGAGTACGAGGCGGAGGTGGCCGTCGCGGTCGAGGACCACGCGGCCTTCCGCTCGTTCCTCGACACGCTGGACACGCGGGTCGACGAAGTGAGCGGAGTCCTTGCCGGACTCGTGGAACGTGCCCAGGAGGCTCTCTCCACGGTGGAGCAGTCCGACTTCGACTGGAAGCAGCACCACGCCGAGTTCCAGCGCGCGATGTCGCTGACGCGCGCGGTCCGGGACATCTGCACCGTGCCTCTCGTCGCCGAGGACGGGCAGATGAACTCGGACGTGACCCGCGTGATCCTCAAGTACAAGGAGATGAAGTGACGGTCGCCAAGAAGCCGGTGGAGGGGGTCGTCCTCCCGCCCGCCGCATCCGCGCTGCGTGCGGTCGACGCCCTCGGGGCGCTCAACAACGTCATAGACGGCGCCCGCGATTACCTCCGCCTGCGCGAGGAGGAACAGACCACGCGGGCGAAGATCGACGCCTACGCCAAGGTCGAGGTTGCTCGCATCCAGGAAGCGAGCTCCTTGCTCAAGCACTACTTCGAGCAGGTGTTCGCCGAGCGGTCCACGACGATCGACGGGCTCTTCCGCCACCTCGACGTCGCCATGACCAGCGGAGACGGAAAAGCCACCGACGCTGCGCTCCAGGGCATCGTCGACCTGGCCAAGTCGTCACCGCTCGTCGACATGGGCGACCTGAGCCAGGTCCGGAAGGCGATGGACGACCCGGACCACGTCTGGGAGCTGTAGGCGGCTCGGACGCACGATCGATCGGGAACTGGCGGAGCCTCGGCTGCTTCGGTACCGGCCAGAGCTCACCATGACTACGATGTAGTCATGGCGACGCCTCGTTCCGTGCGGTTGTCCGACGACGTACTCGGTCGCCTCACTGACCTGGCCGGGCGGCGTGGCGCCTCGGTCTCCTCCACCATTGAACGGCTGCTCGACGAGGCGCTGCGCCGGGAGGCTCATCCGGGGATCACCTTCCGGAACGGCCCCAGCGGTCGGCGGGCCGGACTGGTGGCCGGTCCGGACGTCGACGAGGTGATCCGGACTCTCCGTGGCATCCAGGAGGAGCGAGCGCAGGACGTAATCGCCGCGGTCGTCGAGACGACCTCGCTGACCGAGGTGCAGGTGCGTGCAGCGGTCGCCTACTACGCCGATCACCCAGCCGAGATCGACGCCAGGATCGCCGCCAACGAGCGGGCCGCCGAGGAACTGGAGGCGGCCTGGCGTCGCCAGCAGGAGATCCTGGCCGGCCCCAGCCGGTGAGGTTGCTGCTCGACGAGATGTACCCGCGACGGCTTGCCGAGCAGTTGCGGGCTGAGGGTCACGACGTCGTCGCCGTCGTCGAGCTACCGGACCTGGTGGGTCACGAGGACGCCGACATCGCACGCTGGGCCCGGCAGAACACGCGCGTCGTGGTCACCGAGAACATCGTCGACTTCGCCCCGCTCGGCGTCGAGGAACATGCAGGCGTGCTGCTCGTCAACGCCCGCCGCTGGCCGCGTACGCCGAGTGGGCTACCGCGGTTGCTGGCGGCCCTGCACGCCTGGCTCGACGCCCGACCCGGCGCCGACGACCGCAGCAGACGGGGTGCCGGCCTGGTCGAGTGGTTGTGAGCCCGCCGTTCCCCGGGCGGCGCCGTCCGTGACAGGGTTCCGAAGGACCGACTCGCAGCACCACGGGGGAACGTTGCCGCACTCACCGATGTCCGTCGCGCTCGAGCCGAGCGGGAACTGAGCCATGCAGCGCGTCGACGCCCGGCTGGTGCTCAGCCCCAGTGACCTGACCCGGCACCAGGAGTGCCACCACCTCACCGCGCTGAACCTCGCGGTGGCCGATGGACGTCTGCAGGCGCCGGTCGACGGTCCCAGCGACCAGATGGTCCTCGTCGCCGACCTCGGGATCGCCCACGAACTCCGCTATCTCGAGTCGCTGGAGGCTGCGGCCCTGCGCGTCGCCCGGCTCCAGGACGCCCGCAGCGAGACGGCCACCCTCGAGGCGATGCGCGCGGGCTACGACGTCATCCACCAGGCCACGCTTTCCGACGGCCGCTGGGGCGGCCAGGCCGACTTTCTCCTCCGCACGGAGGCTCCCTCGGACCTGGGGGAGTGGTCCTACGAGGTCGCCGACGCCAAGCTCGCCCGCCGCATCAAGGTGCCGGCCCTGCTGCAGATGGCCACCTACGCCGACCGGCTCACCATCCTGCAGGGCCGCGAACCCGAGCACGTCTCCGTGGTCACCGGTGACGGCGGGCGGCACCCGTGGCGGCTGGTCGACGTCGCCGCCTACGCCCGCCGCGCCCGCACCCGGCTGGAGGGCTTCGTCGCCGACGTCCCGCCCACCGAACCCGTCCCCGTCGCCTACTGCGACCGGTGCGCGTGGCAGCCGCGCTGCGCCGGTGAACTGCTTGCCGGCGACGACCTCAGCCTGGTCGCCGGCATGCGCCGCGACCACCGCGCAGCACTGCGGGACGTCGGCGTCGCCACCCTCGAGCAGCTCGCCGACGCCTCCGACGAGATCCTGAAAGCCTCCAGGATCAGCCGCGGGACCCGCGAACGCCTGCGGGAGCAGGCCCGTGAACAGCTGCGCGGCCGGAAAGCCGGCGTCCCCACCCGCACGCTCCTGCCGCCCCAGGAGGCCCAGGGCCTCCTGCGACTTCCCGAGCCCAGCCCCGGCGACCTCTACCTCGACTTCGAAGGTGACCCGCTCTCCGGGGACGGCGACGGGCTCGAGTACCTCGCCGGTCTCGGCGACCGCGCCGGAGACTTCACCGCCCTGTGGGCGCACGACCGCGGCGCCGAACGCCGCATGGTCGCCGATCTGCTCGATCGCATCGTGGACGCCTGGCGTGCGGACCCGGGCATGCACGTCTACCACTACGCCGCCTACGAGGTCAGCGCGCTCAAGCGGCTCACCGCCCGGTACGGCGTCCGCGAAGCCGAGCTCGACCAGCTGCTGCGGGCCCAGCGATTCGTCGACCTCTATCCCGTCGTCCGCCAGTCGATGCGGATCAGCAAGGACTCCTACTCGATCAAGAAGGTGGAGGCGTTCTACGGGCGCGAGCACACCGGTGACGTCGCCGATGCCATGTCCAGCGTCGTCGAGTACGAGAAGTGGTTGACCGACCGCGATCCCGCCCGCCTGCAGTCGATCGAGGACTACAACAAGGACGACGTCGACTCCACCCGCGAGCTGCACGACTGGCTGGAGACCCAGCGGACCGAGCTCGAGGAGCTGCACGGCCCCCAGCCGCGCCCCACCGTGCCCGAGGTGACCGGTCCCGCGCCACGGTCGGACGCCGAGGCCGCCGAGCTCGCGCTGGTGGAGCGGCTCCAGGAACGCCGGCAGGACCTGCTCGGCGACCTCGTGCAGTGGCACCCCCGCGAGGCGCGGCCCGGCTGGTGGGAGTTCTTCAGCCGTGGGGAGCTCGAGGACGAGGAACTGATCGAGGACCGGACGGCGATCGGTGGCCTGTCCGGCGGCACCGAGGTGGGCGCCGAGAAGAGGAGCAAGCTCTACGAGTTCACCTTCCCGCCGCAGGACACGAAGCTCTCGGTGCGCTCGACGGCCTTCGACGTCGACACCCGCATTCGGGTCGGTGAGGTCCGCGAGATCGACCCCGTCGCGGGCCGCGTCGTGGTCAAGAGCACCAAGGCGCCCGCCGCTTCTCGCGGGCTGGGACCGGAAGGGCCGCTCGACGACCGGCCCATGCGCGAGTCGATCGCCGCCACGGCCGAGGACGTCCTCGCCGGCCGGCCCTCGCTCGCGCGGGCGCTGCTCGACCGCGTCGTCCCCGCGGACACCCGGCGGCTGCCGGGGGAGGAGGCCGGGGGCGCCGTCGTCCGGATCGGCCTCGCGCTGGACGGGGAAGTCCTGGCCGTACAGGGGCCGCCGGGCAGCGGGAAGACGCGGGCGGCGTCACGGCTGATCCGTGAGCTGCTCGACGCCGGCAAGGCCGTCGGCGTCACCGCCACCTCCCACGCGGTCATCGGCAACGTGCTGACGGCGGTCGACCGGCCGGCGCTGCAGAAGTGCGAGGAACGCCAGTCCTGTGGCGCCCCGGGCGTGGAGTGGTCGAAGGACGGCGACGACGTCGCCGACCGGCTGCTCAGCGGGTCGGTGTCGCTGGTCGGCGGCACCTCCTGGTTCTGGTGCCGGCCCGACCTGGCCGAGGCCGTCGACGTGCTCATCGTCGACGAGGCCGGGCAGTTCTCGCTGGCCAACGCCGTCGCCGTCGCCCGCTCGGCGAAGTCACTCGTCCTGCTCGGGGACCCGCAGCAGCTGGCCCAGCCCATCCAGGCGCTGCACCCTGGCGACTCCGGCTGCTCGGCCCTCGAGCACCTGCTCGAGGGGCACGCCACCGTGCCCGAGGACCGCGGCGTGTTCCTCGACCGCACCTACCGGATGCACCCGGCGCTGACCGCCTTCGTCTCCGACCTCGCCTACGAAGGGCGGCTGGAGTCAGCGGCCGGACGCGAGCGGATCGCCGTCCTGGACGGGGCAGCCGTCTCTGGCAGCGGGCTCGCCGTCCGGTTGGTGGAGCACGGGAAGCCGTCGGCGGCGGCCTGCGCCGACGAAGCGGCGGCGGTCGCGGAGCTGTGGTGCTCGCTGCAGGGCGTGGGATGGGTGGACGCTTCCGGCGTCGAGCGGCCGGTCGGCGCCGACGACGTGCTGGTTGTCGCGCCGTACAACAACCAGGTCGGACTCATCCGCGAGCTGCTGCCGGACGGCGCGCGGGTCGGGACGGTCGACAAGTTCCAGGGCCAGGAAGCGCCGGTCGTCATCTACTCGATGACGTCGACCAGCGCGGAGGACGCCCCGCGCGGCGTCTCGTTCCTCTACGACCTGCACCGGCTCAATGTCGCTGTCTCGCGGGCGAAGGCGTTGGCGGTCGTGGTGATGAGCGAGCAGCTGCTTGATGCCGCAGTGCGCACTCCGGAGCAGTTGCGCCAGGTCAACGCGCTGTGCCGACTCGTCGAGATGGCGACCGTGTCGGGGCCCAGAAAGCCGTACTGACCGGGTAGGTAGGTCACCCGAGGAGGGCCAGCAATGGCAGGTGGTGTCACGATCACGGCAGCAGGGTGGCGCGCTGAGACGCTACCGTCCAGGAATGAATGACCAGGAGCCCTCCGCGGGTGTCGAGCCGCTACCCGAGACGTCGTCCCAGCCACCATCTGGCGGGGTGCTCCCGGTCGAGGTGGCCGGAAACCCGGTGCTTGCTCAACCGCCACTGCTCACCCTCACGAAGCTGAAGTCGGTGCCGGTGACCACCGTGTGGCCCACCGAGCCTTTCCACTTCACGCCGTGGCTGCTGGCCAACTCCGCGGAGCTCAGTGAGGTGCTCGGCATGGACGTCGAGCTGGAGGAGCGCGAGCACAAGGTGGGCAAGTACTCCCTCGACCTCATCGGCAGGGAGGTGACGACCGACCGTCCCGTCATCGTGGAGAACCAGTTCGGGTCAACCGACCACACCCACCTCGGACAGCTGCTCACCTACGCGGGCGGGACCCTGCCCAGCACCGTGGTGTGGGTGGCCGAGGACTTCCGCGAGGAGCATCGCGCGGCGCTGGACTGGCTGAACGACAACACCGTCCCAGGCGTGCGCTTCTTCGGCATCCGGCTGGCCGCGGTGACATTGGAGGGCGCGCCCGCGGGGCTCGTCGCACCCTCCATGGAGCTCGTGGTGCAGCCCAACGACTACGTCGCCGGAGCCTCGGCGGGTGCGACGGTTGAAGGCAGCCTCAAGGCTCAGCTGTACGCGGAGTTCTGGGCGACGGTGGCACCGCTGCTGAAGGAACGCGGATGGACCACCTCCAAGGGGACGACCCAGAACTGGTGGCCCATGTCAGCAGGCGTCTCCGGCGCGAGCTGGACCGTCTCCTTCGCCAACTTCGGCTGCAGGTCCGAGATCTACTTCGGACACCCGGATCCAGCGGTCAACCAGGCGCGCTGGAAGGCGCTCGCCGAGAGGAGCGATGAGATCCAGGCTGAGTTCGGTGCCGGAGAGGTGGTCTTCGACGACCTACCGAACAACAAGGGGTGCCGGATCGAGACCCGGTTGGCCGGGCCGAAGATCAGTGACCGCTCGACCTGGGACGCAGTCCGGCACTGGATGGTCGACACCCAGGAGCGACTCCGCCGCGCCGTTGCAGCGGTCGGGGGCGTGCCCGCCGACCTGCCGGCCGCGTCCGTTGACGAGGACGGTGGTTCGTTCGCCGGTTGAGGGCTCGCGCTACTCCCCGGGGTTCCACGCTCAGCCTTCAGTCGGCTCGCCGGTGGGCTCGGCCAACGCAGTCTTCTTGTTCAGCGTCACGCCGGACAGTCGATTCGCGACCTCCGTGCCCGCTCCGGCGGCATCGCGATCGGCACCCGGGGTCAGGTCATCGAGGTGCTCCGGCGCGGTGCTCACCGGTCTCCTCCGTCGTCATCCTGGGACGCGCTGCCAGGCGGTGCAGCGCGGCGGTGAAGCTGTCGTTCCAGAGCCCGAGGTGCGGCCAGCGCTCGGCGACGTGCGCCGTCGCCTCCTCGACCGACATCCCCTTCTCGCGCACCAGCCAGCCGCGCAGCACCAGCCCGGTGCGGGAGGCGCCGCCGTGGCAGTGCACCAGCAGTCGGTGCCCCTCGTCCTGCAGCGCCTTCATGTCGTCCAGGACGTCGGCGAGCATGACGTCGAGGTCGGCGTTGTGCTCGTTGTCGGCGATGTAGGCCATCCGGTGCACCGGGTGCGGGAACGGCTCACCGAGCCGGCACAGCGAGATGACGGCGAAGTCCTCCTCGCTGTAGCGCGCGCCGTCGAGGTTGCCGGCCCAGATGCCGGGCAGGACCTGAGTCGGGCCGATACGCGGGATCACGCCCGGCTCGTAGTTCTGCTGCACCCCGCCGTCCAGCGCCGCTGCCAGCTGCTGCAGGTCAGGCAGCCGCCATGCGCGGTCGCCGTGGCCGGGTACCCGGCCGTGCACCACCGAGGCCCACCGGCTCGGAATGCCGCCCATCCCGAACACCGCGCCAGCCAGTCCGCCGGCCACGCACGCCACCGTGTCGGTGTCGCCACCGAGGTCGATGACCAGCCGCAGCACCTCGGCGAAGTCCCTTCCGTGTCGCAGCGCCCACACCGCCTGGCCGAGCGTCGGCCACACCGCGCCGTTCGACTCGGTGGCGTCGGCCGGCGTCCAGTCCGGCGCCAGCACGGTCGCCCATCGCTCACGGTGCTCCGCAGCCACCGCCTCCAGCGCGGACGGGATCGCTGCCAGCGGGTCGCCGCCGTCCAGCGCCGTCCGCATCAGCTCCTGGAAAATCGCGCAGCCCTCGCCCGCCGACGGGTCGCCGTGGGTGAGCGCCGAGATCCGCCGCCCGGCGTCCATGGTCGCCTCGCGCCCCTCCCGGGAGAGCCGGATGGCCGCGGGCGTCGTCCGCATCAGTGAGCCGTTGCCGGCCGCATGCCCGGACCGCGCGAAGTGCTCGGCCGCGGCGACGTCCCACGGCCGGCCGGAGCCGAGGACGGCGCGCGTCTGGTTGCCGATGTCCGGCGGCTCGGCCTCCGCCCACGCCACAAACCGGCCGAAGACATCGGCCTCGTCGAGCCCGCCCCGCTCCACCAGCGAGGTCGCCACGAGCAGCGCCATCTGGGTGTCGTCGGTGAACTCACCCGGCTCCCAGCCCAGCGAGCCGCCGCCGCACATCTCCGTCTTCGACCCGCGCGCCGGCACCGGGAAGCGCGCGGAGAACTGCCCCGGGGGGCCGAACTCGAACGGTGCCCCGAGGGCGTCGCCGACGGCCGAGCCGACGAGCGCGCCGGCCACGCGGTGGGAGCGGTGCATGCGCTGGGTCACTCAGGCATCCTGGCCGACAGCGGTGACGCGCGTGCGTGCGACGCCGGACGAGGTTCGTGGCTCCGTCAGCGGGCCTGGACGAGCAGCGGCTGGGCGACCTCGCCGATCGAGCCGTGCACGTCGGAGAGCTCGCCGTGGCACAGCCCGATGCCGTCGGCGGCGATCTGCGTGCGGCAGGCCAGGTGCACCCACTCACCGTCCGGCTCGCGGGTGAGGTGGGTCGTCATGCCGGGCGGGATGGACCACCAGCTGTCGATGGGCAGCTCCACGGAGATGCCGTTGGCGGCGTCGGCGGCGATGAGCGCGCGGTCGAGACCGGTGAGGGGCAGGCCGGCGACCAGGGGGACGCGCACCCGGGTCCAGACGTCGGCCGGCCCGGGTTCCTGCGGCGACCCGGCGGTGTACCGCCAGTCGATGGCCTGCCCGAAGCCCCAGTCGGGCAGGCCGAACAGTTCCTGCGGCGAGGAGTCGGGGACGGCGGGTGGCGGGCTTAGCTCGGTGACCACCGGCGGCTTGGGCCCGACGGCGAGCGACCACACGCGGGCGACGGCGACCGTGCGGCCGTCGGCGGTCATCACGGCCTCGGTCAGGTCGATCCGCCGCCCCGGTCGGACGGGCGACACCTCGACGGCCAGCTCGCGGCGGGGGATGGCGCCGAAGAAGTCGACGCTGATCCGCGCCGGGCGGGAGCCCGCGCCGGTCGTCCGGGCGGCGTCGGCCGCGAGGTGGGCCAGCAGTGCGGACGGCGGTCCGCCGTGCTGGGCGCCGTGGTCCCACGGGCTCTCGGTCGCCCGGGTGGGCGCGAACCGGTTCTCGCCCAGCGGCAGGTAGAAAGCCTCGAACTCCATGACCGGCAGTCTGGCCGAGGCGCTCGGCCGGCGGCTGGGCGGTAACCGCAGGATGCCCATTCGCTGCTGACCGGCGGAGTCGACGCAACAGCCGGGCTGCTCGGCGTTCGGTGTGTCGACGCGGGCGAGCATCGTCCCGTTCCGGTCGATGCAGTTCCGGTGGGACGACGCGCTGTGTCGACTCGTCGAGATGTCGGCCGCCCGCCCGCGCGGGGACGCAGTCTCCCTTGCGGCCGCCACTGCACTCGCGCGAGCCTCCTCGCAGGGCTCGAAGGAGAGTCGTGATGAAGTACGTCGTCGCCTGGCGGGAGCGGCCGACCGGCTCGGCCGCGGAGTACGAGGCCGCGCAGAAGCGGATCCGCGAGGTCCTCGCCCTGTGGAAGATGCCGGCGAGCCTGACCATCCATCAGTTCGTCGCCCGCGTCGGCGAGTCCGGGTACGCCGCCCTCGAGACCGTCGAACCTGCCGACCTCCAGTACCTGATCGCCGCGTTCGCGCCCTTCTCCATCACCGTGGTGCCGATGATGGAGGTGTTGGACGTAGCCGCCGGCGAACCACGTGGCATCGAGTGGCGGAACGGGCTGCCGTGCACCCAGCCATAGGCCGGGCCCACCGTCACCGCCTCCTGGCGAAGGACGGGCTCGGCGCACGAGCCGTACCAGGGCAGTCGGTGTCTGCGCGGCCGATCGGCCGAGGGTGATACTCGCGGACGAGGTCGGCCGTGCTCCTGCATCGTGGAGCGGGCCGCAACACCGGCTCGAGGAGGCGTGCGGTGCACGCGGTGCTGTCCCGGTACCTCGAGGCCCAGGCGTGGCCGGCCGGGCGGGAAGGACGCATGGTCGACGGGCTGCGACTCCTGCAGGAGTTCGCCGCGACCGGCGCCCGGCCGGTGACCTACAAGGAGTTCGCCGAGCAGCTGCAGCCAGGCCTGGCGGCGCTCGCGGCATCGAGGGTCCTCGCCGACATCGGCGTGTTCTGCAACGCAGCCGGCTGGCCGAACGTCACGTGCTTCGTCGTCTCCGCCAGCACGGGGGAGAGCTCGCCCGGGTGCCGGCACATCGGGGACGAGGGGCCGGTCGTCGCGCGGGAGCGGGCCTGGCTGAGCTACGGGGTCCGCGGGGACGGGCCGCTCGTCGACCCGCATCCGGCTGCGGAAGCCGGCTGACTCGCTCGCAGTCGAACCATCGCCCGTTCGGGTGGTGTCTCCGTCCCACCACCGGGAGCCGCCCGCCGCTGTCAGTGGGCGCTGTCATCGTCCGCCCCGTGCCGTCGTGGGACGGCGCGGAACGGAGGCGGGATGCCGGAGTCGGTGGGAGTGCAGGCCGGGCGGGTGTGCCCCCGGTGCGGGCGGGAGAACTCCATCCCGCTGGTCTACGGGTTGCCGGGGTCTGACCTGTTCGAGCAGGCGGAGAGCGGCCGAGTCGCGCTCGGTGGCTGCCTGGTGATGGACGAGCAGCCGGCGTTCGTCTGCCGCAGCTGCGACCTGGCGTGGGGCGACGAGTCCGACCCCACCGCCGACGAGGCGGAGCTGGCCGGCTTGCTCGACGTCGAGTACTGCGACGTCGTCCGGGCCCTGGGTACCGGGTGGCGGCGGGAGAGCGCAGCGGACGGGCAGGACGGCGTGCGGTGGTTCGTCAGCGGTGAGCCGGCGCAGCTCGCGGTCGGTGTGCAGGGTCCGTGGTTCGTGCTCGACCGCCCGCGGACCTCGTGGGGTGATCGCCGCCCCGGTCCGCTCGCGACGGACGGGTTGCGCTTCACCCGCGACGAGCTGCTGCACGACTCCTGGTTCGTCGGCCAGGTCGCCGAGGACGTCGCCTCCCGACGGCGCCGCTCCTTCCGCTGGTGCCGCACCTGCCGCCGGGCCACCGCGCCCGAGTCGTTCGTCGCCGCCGAGGCTTCGTGCCAGCAGTGCGTGTCCGCCTTCGGCGATGCGGACGAGTAGCAAGCCCGTCCCGGTGGGCGTCTCGACCGACGTGGTCGACGTGACGGCCTTCGCCGGTGTCGCACTGCCCCCGCGCACGCGGCTCGCCGGCCGGGCCATCGCCAGGAAGCTGACGGCGCCGTGCCAGGCTGGAATCGTGGTCGACGACCTGCTCGTGGCGCGCAACCCCGACCCCGACTCCACGCTGCCCTACCTGGTGCGGATCCCGCTGGGGCCGGTCGGCGTCGTCATCAAGGCCAAGGAGCCCTGGCCGCGGACGTCGAAGGTGTACTGCCACCGGGCCGAGGAGTGGCCGGACGACGCGGAGATCGTCGAACGGCACCCCGTCCGCTCCTGCTCCCGCCGTGGTCCCGCGATCGACCTGGTGCTGGCCCGCGCGCGGGAGAACCGCTCGCAACTGGTCATCACGCGGGCCCGCGGCCGCGAGGTCATCTTCTGGCAGTCCCCGCGCACGACGAAGCAGGCCCGCCCCGGTGTGCACCTGCCCACCGCTCGCGCGCACGGCCAGGTGCTCGACATCCTGGTCGACAGCGGCGAGAAGTACCCGTACGCGTTCGGTGCCCAGCAGGCGACCACCCGGCGGCAGCGGCTCGCCGCCGGGGACTACGCCGTCGAGCTCGACGGCAACGCGGTCGCCGCCGTCGAGCGCAAAACCCTCGAGGACCTCGCCGGCAGCCTGCTGTCGGGGAAGCTCACCTACGCCCTCGCCGAGCTGACGGCGCTGCCGCGGGCCGCCGTCGTGGTCGAGGACCGCTACAGTCGGCTGTTCAAGCTCCCGCACGCTCCCGGCGCCGGGGTCCCCGAGGCGCTGGCGGAGGCCCAGGCCCGCTTCCCCTCGGTGCCGGTCGTGTTCTGCGAGACCCGGCCGCTGGCGCAGGAGTGGACCTACCGCTGGCTCGGCGCCTGCCTCGCCGAGCTGGGCGCGGCGCGCGCGACCGAGACGGTCGAGGGCTCGTTCGCTCCCGGCCGGCCGGTGCCGGCCCGGCCCGCGTCGTCCGCCGAGATCCGGGCCTGGGCCCGGACGCAGGGCATCGACGTCAGCGACCGCGGCCGGATCCCGGCCGACCTGCTCCGTCGCTACCACCAGTCGGCGGGCTGATCGGGGCATTCATGGCCGAGCGGCGGCCGGGGGAGCGGAATCGGAAACGGGTTACCGGAGGTGGTATCACGGCGATACCATCGCGCTCATGGCCATGACGCTGCGCATCGACGACGAGCTGGAGCGGGCGCTCGCAGCGCTCGCAGAAGCGGAGGGGACCTCGCGGCAGGAGATCGTCCGGCGTGCCGTTCTGGAGCGGCATGCGCGCAGCGGCCACGCCGCGCGGGTGCAGGAGAGCTCCGCGCGGCTGGTGGAGCAGTGGGGCGACGTCCTGCATCGCCTCGGTACGGCGTGATCGAGGTCGAGTACCTCGACCTGGAGGACCTGCTGGGCCTGACCCGAGTACTGGGCGCAGGCCCGGTCAGGGACATCGGCCTCCTGGACTCCGCTGCCGGCCGCCCTCGGGCACAGGCGTCCGGGCAGGACGCCTACGGGACGCTTCCGCTGAAGGCTGCGGCCCTGTTGCACTCGGTCGTCCGGAACCATGCGTTGGTCGACGGCAACAAGCGGCTGGGCTGGCTGGCCACGGTGGTCTTCCTCGACCTGAACGGCCACGCTCCCGACTTGGACGACGATGCAGCATTCACGCTGGTGATGGACGTGGCGGCCGGCGGCGTCGACGTCGAGGCGATCGCCGACCGACTCCGGATCGCTCCACGCTGAGTTCTCCCGCGGGCGGGCGTCCGGCCCTCCGGTAGGCGCTCTCGGCCGGAGACGGGGCCAGGGAGGCGTCGGCGAGACAACAGGCGAGCCCGTGTGCAACGTGCCGCTCCGCCTGCCCGCCGAATTGCCGGGAGGTGGCCCTGGGGCACGTGTGGCACGAGCGGACCGGTTCGGCCCGAAACCCCGGCTTCCGTCGGTCGGCTGTGTCATGGTCCGCCGCGTCCGCCCCCCCTCGGTCGACGTCCGGCCGCGAGCGCGAAGGAGCCGTCGTGACCGTTGCCGTCGTCGACGTGGAGACCACCGGCCTGTCCCCGCGGACCGACCGGGTCGTGGAGATCGGCGTCGTCCTGCTCGACGACCGCGGTGAGGTCGAGGCCGAGTTCGAGACCCTGGTGAACCCGGGCCGGGACGTCGGCCCGACCGGGCTGCACGGCATCAGCGCCGGCGACGTCGTCGACGCACCGGCCTTCGCCGACGTCGCGCCGCACCTGCGCTCGCTGCTCGCCGGGCGGGTGCTCGTCGCCCACAACGCGCTGTTCGACCTGCGCTTCCTCGCCCGCGAGTTCGGCCGCGCCGGCCAGCCGACCGCCCTGTCACCGACGCTGTGCACGATGCGCCTGGCGCCGCTGTTCTTCGGCTCGGGCACGCGGTCGCTCCAGGCGCTCTGCGGCTTCCTCGACATCCCGCTCGTGCACGGCCACGCCGCGCTCCACGACGCCCGCGCCACCGCGGAGCTCATGCTGGCCATGCTCGCCTCCGACCTCGGTGGCGGGTCGCTGGCCGGTGCGGGTGTCCGCGTCGACTTCGCCGAGGACGGCAGCTACCGCGGCTTCGAGGCCCTCGACGGCGGCTGGACCGACCTCGTCGCCGCCGCGAGTGCCTACGCCGACGGCGGCACCTGCCCGCCGTGCCGGACGCTGCCCCGCGACGCCGCGACCGCCGCCATCCGCGAACGGGACGGCTACCTCTCCGGCCTCGTCGCCGCACTGCCGGCGCTGGACGACGCGCCGCCCAGCATGGCGCCGTACCTGACCGTGCTCGACCAGGTGCTGGAGGATCGGTTGGTCAGCGTCGCCGAGGCCGACCAGCTGGTCTCGCTCGCCGGCGAGCTCGGCTGCGGGCCCGACCACGTCACGGCCGCGCACCGCGTCTACCTGGAGGCGCTGGCCACTGCCGCGTACGCCGACGGCGTGGTCACCGACGGGGAGCGGACCGACCTCGAGCGCGTGGCGGCGCTGCTCGGCATGCGGAGCAAGGACGTCGACGTGGCGCTGTCGGTCGTCCGCAGCGGTGCACAGGTCTCGCTGCCCCGGCGGGCCGAGGTCTTCTCGCCCGGCGACCGGGTCGTCTTCACCGGCGCGATGAGCCGCACCCGCGACGAGCTCGAGCAGGCCGCCCGGGATGCCGGCCTGCGGCCGATGTCCTCGGTGTCGAAGCAGACCGGCGTCCTCGTCTGCGCCGACCCGCACTCGCAGTCGGGCAAGGCCAGCAAGGCGCGGGCGCTCGGCGTCCGGGTGATCAGCGAGGCGGTGTTCTGGGAGGCGCTCTCGGTGACCGGGGCGTGCGCGTGACCGCCCGCCTGTTCCCCGACGACCCGCAGTTCGCCCATAGCTCCGAGGAGCTCTTCGTCCGGACGTTGCGCGACCAGCTGCCCGACGACGCCGCCGTCTTCTGCAACGTCCGGCTGAGCGACGGGCAGCAGGACCGCGAGGCCGACGTCGTCGTCGCCTGGCCGGGCGTGGGCGTCGCCGTCGTCGAGGTCAAGGGCGGCCACGTCACGCTGCAGCGGGGGGAGTGGCGGCAGGGCGGGGACGGGACCGACCACGTGATCCACCCGGTCGACCAGACCGTCGCCTGCAAGTACCTGCTGTGCGGCTACCTCGCCGGTCACCCGCGCTGGTCCGCCGGCCGGCCCCGGACGGCGCACCTCGTCGCGCTGCCGGCCACCACGCTGGCATCGGACTTCATGGCGCCCGGCCTCGCCCGCTGGATGGCGATCGACACGACCGACGTCCCGCACGCAGCCGCCCGGATCAGGGCCGCGCTGGAGAAGGTCCGCGACGAGCCCGACCCGCCCACCGCCGAGGACGTCGAGGCGCTCGTCGACTGCCTGGCCGGCACCGCCATCCCGCAGCAGCACCTGCTCGCCCAGCTCGCCGAGCGCGAAGCCGCCTGCGACCTGCTCACCCGGGACCAGGTCAAGGTCCTCGACCTGCTGGCGTCCTTCCCCCGGGTGGAGATCCGGGGCGGTGCCGGCTCCGGGAAGACCTGGCTCGCCGTCGAGAAGGCACGCCGCCTCGCCGCGGACGGGCAGCGGGTCGCGGTCATGTGCTACTCGCGCGGCCTGGCCGAGTTCCTCAAGCGTCGCGTCGAGACGCTGCCCAAGCGGCAGCGGCCGGCCTACGTCGGCACCTTCCACAACCTCGGCATCGGCTGGGGCGTGGAGCCGGGCTCGGACGACGACAGCGGCTACTGGGAGGAGTTCCTGCCCGCGGCGATGGTGTCGCTGGCGGCGGAGCTCCCGGCGGGTGAACGCTTCGACGCGATCGTCGTCGACGAGGGTCAGGATTTCGCCCAGAGCTGGTGGGACGCCGTCCTGGCGGCGCTGCGGGACCCCGACACGGGCTCGCTGTACGTCTTCTCCGACGAGGGGCAGCGGATCTTCGCGCGGCAGGGCCGGCCGACGGTCGACCTGATGCCCATCCCGCTCAACGAGAACCTGCGGAACACCAAGCAGATCGCCGGCACCTTCTCCAGCCTCGCTCCCGAGCAGATGAGAATCCGTGGCTCGTCCGGTGTGCCGGTGCGGTTCGTCCAGTGCGCCACGGAGGACGCCGTCGGCGCGGCCGACGACGTCGCCGACGAATTGCTGGACGACGGGTGGCCGCCCGAGTCGGTCGCGCTGCTGACCACGCACCGGCGCCACCCCGTCCAGGTGGAGCGGCAGGCCGAGGGGCAGGACGCCTACTGGGCGACCTACTGGCAGGACGACGACGTCTTCTACGGCCACGTGCTCGGTTTCAAGGGACTGGAGCGGCCGGCCGTCGTGCTGGCCGTCAACGGCTTCCGGGACGAGGCGCGCGCCAAAGAGATGCTCTACGTCGCGCTGTCCCGCGCCCGCGACCTGCTCGTCGTCTGCGGCGACCTGGAGCTCATCCGACGCGTCGGTGGCCCGGCCGTGGCGCAGCGGCTGTCGAGCAAGGAGGGGGACGGGCGCGGACGGTGAGCCTCGCCGAACCGCCGATGTACGGGGAGACCCGTCGATCGGACCGATCATGGGGCGCACCGATGCCGCCGTCAGCTGCCGCTGATGCCGTCTGCGCTGGAAGACCAACCCGGGAAGAAGAAGTACGTGACTGCCGATAGCAACGCGCCCGTGCCGGTGTGGACGCTCGCCACCGAGGACGTGAGCGTTCCCGATGTGCTGGGCGACGAAGGTATGACGCCCGCCCGTCTCGCGGAGCTGAGGACAGCCCTGGCGACACTCGCCGCGGCTCCGATCGCCACCCTGGAAGCGCATCCGATGTCCACCCGACGCGACCGGAACGGCGGTATCGGGCTGCACGCGGCGAGCCCCCTGGTGCAGCAGCTGTCGTAGCTGGTCGCGCAGACGGCGAAGTCAGCCTCGCCGACGCTGAACGCCGCCTCGAGCGGTGAGGTGCTGTACCGGATGGTGGTCCCGGCCAAGGTCGCAGCAGAGGTCGGCAAGGGGCTCGTGCGACCCATGGCCGCCAAGGGGGTCGCGGGAGGGATTCGCAGCGCTCTGGTCAACTCCTCCGGAGTCACTTCCCACGCCGCGTTCGTCCCCGTTGCGGGCAAGGCAGCGGCTGCTGGAGCGGTGGGCGGGTCGGCCGCGACCGCAGGGGTGGCGGCCGCGGGCGCCGGGGCTTTGACGGTGGCCGCGCCTCTGGTCCTGATGGCCGTAGCGGTCGGCGTCAGCGCGCATGCCGATCAGCAGCGCCAGGAGTCGATCGAGCGGATCACCGACCTGCTCGAGCAGTTGCACGAGGACAAGCTCGATGCGGAGCGGAGCGAACTCGACGGCTGCCGTGACGCCATCGACAAGGCCACCTCGATCCTCCTCGACCAGGGTCGCCTCGGGCTGTCCCTGGGCCTCGACTCCGCCGTGCATGCCATCGGCAAGGCGATGGAGCAGACCCGCAGGCGGCTCGGCAAGTGGCAAGAAGCGCTGGACAAGCTCCCTGACGGACCGGTGGAGGTCGGCGCGCTCACGAAGGCGTTCCCGGGCATCGACGAGGACGGCGGCGCCTTCCGTGCGCACCTCGAGCTTGCGAGGCTCGTGATCGCTCTCAAGCGCCGGGTGCTGGTCCTCCAGGCCGTCGAGCATGCCCAACTCGAGGGCGGCAACCATCCCTTCAAGACCTTCATCCGTTCCCTGAAGGAAGACGAGCGTCGCGTCGACGAACTGGAGTCCGGGATCACCTCGGTGCTCCACCGGCTGTCGACTCTCAAGGTGAAGCGTTCCGGCGGCTTCCTCAGCGTCGTCGTCACGCCGGGAGAGGTGAACCACCTCCTCACGACCGCGTATCGGCTCCGGGCTCTGGGTGACGGCCTCGATGTCGGCCTCCACCAGGCTGACGTCGCGATCGAGATCGAGCGGAGCCGCGACGGATCGCTCGTCGTCTTCCCTGCGGAGGCTGCTTGATCGAGCCGCTTCCTGCCTCCGGCGGGACCATCGCGGGGCGGCGCTGCGAGGTGCCACCCCGCGATGCGGGCGGTGTGGCGTCAGAAGGACGCATCCCTGTTGTCTCCGCTGCCGTACCGCTGCGACCGCCGTCACCTTGCACGCATGCCGGTGTCCATGACCGTCCCTGACGTTCCCGATGACGTCGCGGCAGAGTTGGCGACGCGCGCGGCCCGAGCCGGTCAGCCGCTGCAGGAGTCCCTGCGCGGGCAACTGGTGGCGCTCGCCCGGCGCCCGAGCCCGGACTCGTTGTGGGACCGCGTGCAGCATCGCGTGCTCATCACCGGCAGTCGGCTGTCCGGTGAAGCCATCCTGGAAGTGCGCGACGCCGACCGCAGGTGACCGTTGGGGTCGTTGCGGTCCGCCGTCCACGTCTGCCCGGTGCGGAACCGTCGCCCCTCCTGCGCGCCTCGGGCACCCGCAGCCGACTCGTTGGCACAATAGGTCGTGCAACACACCTGTTTGTGCCAATGAGGGGAATCGGCATGCTGACCGTGGACCAGGCCGCCGAGCGTCTCGGCGTCGAGCCGGAGCAGGTCCGCCGGCTGATCCGCGCCGGCAAGCTGACCGCCCGCCGGGTCGGGCGCACGCTCGTGCTCGACGAGGACGCCGTGGAAGGCCGGGCGCGCCTGCCGATCACCGCGGGGCGCGCCCTGGCACCCCGGACGGTGTGGGCCGCGCTGTGGCAGCTCTCCGGCGAGGACGTCGACTGGCTGCCGCCCGCCGACCGCTCGCGCCTGCTGGGCCGGCTGCGCGGCTACGACGCCGAGCGCCTGGTCGCCGCCGCCCGCGACCGCGCGGAGCGACACGACCTACGGGTGCTGCCCGCCTACCGGCAGCGGCTCCTGGACACCGACGGCGTCGTGCCCTCCGGGCTGACCGCGGCGGCCGCCGTCGGAGCCGACATCGTCGCCCCCGAGGCTGCGGCCGAGGTGTACTGCGCCGAGAGCACGCTCGCGGGGCTGCGTCGCGACCTCGGCCTGTCCGAACGCGGGGAGCCCAACCTCGTCGTGCGCGTGCCGCGGTACGAGCTGAACCTTCCCGGCCGCGCGCACATGCCGGCCGCGGTCGTCGCCGTCGACCTCGCCGAGTCACCCGACGTGCGCACCCGTCGGGCCGGCCTGGTCCTCCTCGCGGCCGCGCTGGGTGACCTGCCCCGGTGACCGGCGCCGGACCACCGCAGCCGCAGGTCGAGCTACCGGCGCTGGCCGGCCCGCTGGACACCCTCTGGGAGCTCGTCCTCGACCTCGCCGAGCAGCTGCCACCCACCGGGTGGGTGCTCGTCGGCGGCCAGATGGTGATGCTGCACGGCCTGCTCGCCGGGCGGGTGGCGACACGGGCCAGCCAGGACGTCGACGTCCTCGCCGACCTGCTCACCGACGAGGCGGGACTGGCGCGCTGCGTGCGCGCGGTGCGGGAGCTGGACCTCGAGCCGCAGCCGGACGCCGCCGGCAAGGTCTACCGCTTCGTCCGGGCCCGGGACCAGGCGCGCGCCGACGTCCTCGCCCCGGACCACACCCCGCCGCGCCGGCGGCTGCGCACGGTCGGTGGCGACACGATCCGCATCGAGGGTGGCACCCAGGCGCTGCGCCGGGCGATGCGGGTGCACGTCGCCAAAGGCGCGCGGACGGCGCACGTCCCGGTGCCGGACCCCCTCGGCGCCCTGGTGCTGAAGGCCGCCGCCTGGGCGACCGACGCCCGCGACCGGGAGCGGCACAGCGGGGACGCCGCCTTCCTGACCGGCCTCATCGCCGACCCGCTCGCTGAGCGGGACCGCTTCGCCGGCAGTGACCGCAAGCGGCTGCAGCGGCTCGACAAGGTGCTCGGCGATCCGGCCGCCGCCGAGTGGCGCCGGCTCGGCGAGGCGGCCGACGACGGCTACGCCACCTGGCGCCTGCTGTTGAACTGACCTCGTCCCGGACAGCACGCGCCTGAATCCTGGGCGTCGGTTCGTCCCAGGCCTCCCGGTGCGAGCATGACCGCCATGGCTGCCGACCGCACGGAGCTCGTCGCGCGCTACCTGCGCGGGGAGACCGACGTCGTGGCGGCCCGCGACGCCGCCAGCGTCGTCCTGCTCCGCGACGGGGCGACCGGCCCGGAGGTCTACCTGCTCCGGCGCCGTCCGACCATGGCCTTCGCTCCCGGCATGCACGTGTACCCGGGCGGCTCGGTCGACCTCCGCGACCGCGAGGCCGCCGGGCACTGGGCCGGCCCAGCACCCGCCGAGTGGGCGGCGGCGTTCTCCTGCGATCCCGGGCTGGCGACCGCACTCGTCGCGGCGGCGGTCCGCGAGACGTTCGAGGAGTCCGGCGTCCTGCTCGCCGCGCACCGGGACGGCACGCCGGTCACCGACACCACCGGCGACGACTGGGAGCGCGACCGGCTGGCGCTCATCGATGGCACGCTGGCGTTGAGCGACTTCCTGACGGCGCGGTCCCTGCTGCTGCGCGCCGACCTGCTTCGCCCGTGGGCGCACTGGATCACGCCGGAGTGGTCGGCCCGCCGGTTCGACACCCGGTTCTTCCTCGCCGGGCTCCCGGCCGGTCAGCGCACCCGCGACGTCGGCGGCGAGGCCGACCGGGTGACCTGGCTGCCGGTCGTCGAGGCGTTCGAGGGCTTCCTCGACGGGTCGCTGACCATGATGAACGCCACCGCGTCGACCCTGCGCGACCTCACCGCCCATCCGGACGTCGCCTCCGCGATGGCGGCGCCGCGCCGCATCCGGCCGATCCTGGCCCGTCCGGTGCTCGACGACGGCCGGCTCGAGTACCTGTACGACGGGGACGACGGCCCGGCTCCGCTCTCCGGGCTGGTCGAGCCCTTAGGGGCGCATGACACCGACCCGACCACCATCAGTTGAGTCGACCCGGTGATGACGTCGATGCGGTCGTCGGCCGCACGGTCGGGGCCCTCCGCCGGAGAGGCGTGCCCACAGTCGCCGTCGGCCGGCCGACCTTGCGGTTCCCGAAGCTGCCGCCCGGCTCGAGTGGTCCCTAGTGGAGCGGCGGCTCACCGTCCGGTGAAGGGCGGCCCAGTGGCGGGACCTGTGGATGCAGCGGTCGCATCCACAGAGTCCGCCGATGCCTCTCGCTCCGGCAGGCGGTGAGTCACGGTCAGGCCATGTCCCGCTTCCCGCACTCCTCCCTCCCCTCGTCGCTGGACGAGGCCTGCGTCCCGGTTCCCTCGCTGTGGAACGTCGGCGTCCCGTCGGCGCTGCACCCTGAGCTCCCGGCTGCCGGCCGGCTCCGGCTCGGGGACGTCGACCTCGGCGCCGGCCGTCCCGCCGTCGCACGCGGAACCACCCCCGACGCGGCGTCCGTGCCAGTGCTCTGGTTCGCCGACCATCCGTCCGACGACCCGGCGGCCATGTGGCGGCGCCTGGTCGATCTCTACCCGGACACGGGTCTGTGGCCGCTGCTGCTCACCCCGCTCGGTGGTGGGGACCCCGACCGCCCGTGGGACTCCGGAGAGCTCGAGCCGGTTCCCCTGGCGCAGGTCGACGCTCTCCACCCGCTGGCCGTGCTGGCCCGGGGGTGGGCGGAGGGCCTCGTGCCCATGGGGCCCGACCCCTACGTCCAGCACCTGCGCCCGTTCGGCGCGGGGTTCCCCGGGCTGTCGGCGCCGCTGCGCCTCGGGGCCCGGCCTGCTGACGTGCCGGGGGATGCGATCGACCTGCGCGGCTGGGCGCGGATCGGTCTGGTTCCGTGCGGGCGGCCCGCCGACGCGATCGCCGCGATCGGCTGGCTCGGTGCCATCAACAGCAGGAGGGCGGAAGAGGTCTCCGCCGTGCTCCGCAGCTGGGAGGACCGTTTCGGCGTCGTGCTCGCCGGTTTGGGCTTCGCCACCCTCACCCTGCTGGTGCCCCACCCGCCCGCGGAGGTGTCGGTCGCGCTCCCGGTCGCAGCGGAGATGGCCGCGCTCTGCCCCGACGTGCTGGCGGAAGACGGTCCGCTGGACGGCTTCGGCTACACGGCGGGCGGCACGATCGAGGGGCTGGCCCGGCTCCTCGTGGACCGGCCGGTCTGGAAGCTCTGGTGGGACTGACCACCGGACCGGTCGCCAGCACGCCGATCCGTCGGTCGTCCGGATCGGTAGCCCTCGGCGAAGGTCGCTCGCGTCCCGATCCGAGTGCCGGAACGGCCGAGGCCGGCGTGCCCGGCCTGCGCCCGGTTGAGGCCCTCGACGGGCCCGTTGGCACAACAGGGCGTGCGACACCTCCACTTGTGCCAACGGGCCCGCCTCCCGATCGACCGGTCACCGGGCCGCCGAGGGCACCGGCTTCAGGCGTCGACGTCCTCGTGGGTGTTCACCCCGGGGATGCGCCGCACAGACCCCCAGCCGAACCGCGCCCACACCACCAGCAGCGCGGCCCCGACCAGCGACCCCAGGGAGTCACGCACCAGGTCGCCGTTGGTGTCGTCGTTGTCGATCGAGAGGTCCGTGCCCAGCCACGCGTCGGAGCGCCACTCGTAGACCTCCCACAGCGCGCCCAGCGAGATGCCCAGCGCGGCGGTGACGACGGCGATACCGACGTAGTGCGGCAGGTGGGTCTCGTCGCGGGGGTCGGGCACGACCTCCGCCCGCGCCAACGCGATGTAGACGACCGGTGCGGTGAGCATCGGCAGCGTGAAGTGCACCAGGTCGTCGAAGCGCACCCACTCGTCGTAGAGGCCGAGTACCTCGCCGAACCCCTGCAGCGCCATCGCCACGGTCAGCGACAGGTCGTAGGGCCGCGGCAGGTTCAACAGCCGGGCGACGACGGTGATGGCGCCGAAGAAGGCGAGCAGCGCCGCCGCACCCCAGTCGCCGGCCACCGCGTACGTGGCGGCCCCGCCCAGGATCACCAACCGCAGGACGTCGATGCCGTCCCGGATCACCGGCGTCCAGTCGCCCAGCAGCAGAGTGCGCGTGTCCACCTGCGTGAGCTACCACGAGGGGACGAGGAGAACCGTTCGGGCGGCCTCGGCACCGGCGAGCCGCCCGGCCAGGGCACGAAGGGCGTCCCGGTCACCCACCGGATCGGGCACGGCGGAGCGTCCGCGTCGTCGGTCACGCTGCCGCTCGGCCGAGCCGGGACACCCCGGACACCACACCCGTCACAGCCGACCTGCACCTTCGACCGACGTCCCGCGAACCGTCGGCATCCGCTCGTACGCTGACCCAAACCCTCCACGGAAGGACACGGTGTGGGCAAGCACCTGCTCGATGAGACGGCCGAGTTCAAGATGCCTCAGCTGGGGCGGCACGCCGCTCCGGAGACGGCCGAGCTCGAGGCCACCCAGCGGTTCGACGCGGGTCTGCAGCGACCGCGCCCCGTCGTCCCCAACTCCCAGCTCGGCAAGGACGCGGACGACCGCTGAGCGCGACGCCGGGAGCCCACCCTCGGGCTCCCGGCGTGCGACGCCCTCAGGCGGTGCCCTCCGCGGCGATCAGGTCGGTGACCTCCTGCGGGGGCGTCGAGCAGTCGTCGCCCGAGGGTTCCTGCTCGGAGGCCAGCCCCTCGACGCCGGCGTCCTCGACCGGGGTGAAGCCCAGCCGGTCGAGGTGGCGGGGGACCCGCGCCTGCGCGTTCAGCACGTGCGAGCGGGACAGCCAGCCCATGCCGTCCTCGACCTCGAAGTCCATGCCGCCGCCGGGCGCCCGCTGGACGTGCCCGGGCGAGGGCAGCAGGCCGACCAGCATCACCGCCTCCTCGGCCGACAGCTCGGCAGGCGGGGAGTCGAAGTAGTACCAGCCGGCCGCGCAGACCCCGTAGACCGTCGGGCCGAACTGCGCGTAGTTGACGTACAGCTCGAGCATGCGCCGGTCGTCGACGAACGCCGCGAGCTCCGCCGACAGCGCCGCCTCCAGCCCCTTGCGCCAGGCGCTGAGCTCCTGGTTCAGGAACAGGTTCTTCGCCATCTGCTGCGGGATCGTCGACCCCGACGGGTCCTCCTCGCCGGACAGGTGCGCCGTCGCGCGGGCCCACAGCGCGTCCCATTCGAAGGCGCCGTCGCGGTAGGGGAGCTGGGCGTCCTCGTGCGCGATCACCGCGGCGAGGAAGTTCCGCGACACGTGCTCGACCGGCACCGACTGCTGGATCGAGCCCTCCGGGTTGGCCGCCATGAACGCCGTCGTCGGCGGGTCAACCCAGCGCAGCGAGAGCACGACCAGCGCCTGGACGACGCCGAGCACCGCCAGCACCCGGACGATGCGGCGCACCAGCCCGCGCCGGCGCCGCGGCGCGCGCAGGCGACGACGGCGACCGCGCTCCGGACCGGTCGGCGGGGCCGGGCGCGCGGACGGCGGGAAGGGCCCCCGCGGCGGCGGGGGGAACGGGCCCCGCGGCGGCGGTAACGAGCCCCCGGGCGGCGCCGACGGCCACGGGACCTGGGGTGCCTCCCCGGGCCAGGTGCGGGGCGGCGGCGGACCACCGGCGGACGGCGGTCCGGCGTACCAGTCGTTGCCCTGGGGCGGCGGCTGGTCGAACCGCGGCCGGCGCGTCGGCTCCTGCTGCGGTAGCGGCTCGGTGGGCCGACGCCGGAGCCAGCGGGTGGAGCGGGAGTCGGGCGGGACGGAGGCCACGAGGCGGTGCTCCTCAGGTCGGCGTCGAGAATCGATGGTACGGCGGCCGGCCGGTCGAACCGGCTACCGAACGCCGACCGGCTCCCGCTCGGCCGGGACCGGTGCCTCCTCGACCGGGACCGGTGACTCTTCGGCCGGTACCGGCGGGAACAGCTCCCACACCAGGAACGCCGCCGCGGCGAGCACCAGCAGGGACACCGACGGGTCGCCCGCGACCACGTCGAACAGCGGCTGCAGCACCGACTCGCCGCCGGCGAGCGCCGCGATTCCGGAGGCCCCCGCCACGACCACGCCCGCGACCGCCACGACCACCCGCACTCCCGGGTAGGCCCGCGACCGGCTCACCAGCACGACCAGCGGCAGGAGCACCGCCACCGCCGCCAGCAGGGCGAGCCCGGTACCGAGAACCTCCGGCGGCGCGAGCGATGCGCCGGACAGCACCCCGAGCAGCCCGGCGAGCCACGCGGAGCCGTGCCGCGCCAGTGGCCGCACCGCGTGCACCGCCGCCACCACGGTCGCCGCCGCCACCAGCATCTCCAGCGCCACCGCCGGCACCCCGCCCGACAACACGACCCCGAGCGCGAAGCCCCCGCAACACGCGGCGACGAGCAGCCCGGCGCGGGTCAGCGTGCCGCGCAGCGACGGCTCCTCCCGCCACCCGCGGCCGACGGCGGCCAGCGGCGCGGGCAGCAGCAGCACCGCCAGGAACACCAGGTGATCCGCGCTGAGCAGCGACATCAGCACGACGCACCGGCCACGGGGGACCGACGCTGCGCGGAGGGGCTGGGGCTCACCCGGCCGACGATGGCGAGGCCGGATGCGACCGGCCTGGACGGCACCTGTGCACCCGGTGTGAACGCCGGGTCACATCCGGTGTGCGCGCCGGGTCAGAGGTAGCCGCCGGGCTCCTCCCGGTGCGCCGGGTCCTGCGCCCGGTCCTCCCGCACGGCGTACAGCTCCGCCAGCGTCATCGGCCTCTCCGGCGCGGTGGCCCCGCTGCCGAGCCACCGGCGCGCCTCGGCGGCCGACAGCGGCTCGAACGCGACCTGGCTCAGGCACCGGCCCGGGCGGGTGATCGCCGGGTGCAGGCGGCCGACGTCCTCGTTGGTGGTGAGCAGCACCAGCACCCGCAGCCCGTGGCCGAGGATGCCGTCGCAGAGGTTGAGCAGCCGGCCCAGCGAGGCGCCGGCGCGCAGCTTCGCGTCCGCGCGCAGGTACTCGTCGCAGTCCTCGGCGATCACCAGGCGCCACTTCCCGTCGTCCCGGTCCGCGCCGGCCCCGGCCACGTCCAGCAGGTACTGCGGGCCGTCGAACAGCCGCTCCGGATCCATGACGTAGTGCGTCTGGCACCACCCCGCCCACGCCCGCGCGAGCGCGCGGGCCGCCGTCGTCTTCCCGGTGCCCGGGGCGCCGTGCCAGAGCACCAGCCGGCCGGCCCGGGTGGCGGGCGAGCGCAGGGCCATGAGGTCGCCGAGCGCGGCCGCCGTCCGGGCGGTGTAGTTGCCCGCCACCTCCTCCCACGCCGGCGCCTCGACCCGGCGGGTGGTCATTGAGCCCTCGCCGTCCCGCTCGGCCCAGAAGCGCATGCGCACCGAGCCCTCGGGCAGGGTGGCGGCGCGCCGGGCGCCGTCCGCGAGGTGCGCCACCGCCGCCTCGACCTCGGCGCGCTCCCGGCCGACGACGTCGATCTCGGTGACCTGCCCGCCCCCGTCGATGCGGGCGAGCACCCCGCCCCAGGCGGCGACGACCGTGCGCTGGTCGCTCAGCTGCTGGTCCAGCCGGATCTCCGCGCCCTCGGGCAGCAGCGCCGGCGGGTCGGCCACCGCGCCGGCGACCTCCGCGTCGCGGGCGTACCGCATGCCCTCCCACTGGGCGCGCACCAGCAGGCCGGTGCCCACCTCGCTGAGGTAGCTCAGCCAGTAGTGCGCGTCCAGCCCGTCGTCCCCCATGACGGCCACGCTACGGCGGAGGACCGACGGTCCCGGCCCGGCCGGCGGCGCTCAGAGGGCCGGCGGTGCGCCGCGCAACCGGACGACGGCGGCGCGGTGGTTGCGGCGGCCGACCGCGCGCCACGCGGTCCGGACGGCGGGCGGGAGGGCGGCGAGCACGCGGGCGCGGTCGATGGCCGAGGCGTCCTCGAGCACGAGGCCCAGCACCAGCATCTGCTCGCGGCCCGAGAGGGTCGACCCCGACGCGCGGATCGCGGCGGCCCACTCACCGGCCGGCAGGTGGGCGGCGAGCAGCGGCAGCAGGTCGGCCTCGTCCGCCGCGGTGGGCTCCGCCACGGCGTCGGCGACGAGCCCGCAGGCGCGGACGAAGGCGTCGCGCGCGGGGCCCGTGCCGGCCACGGCCCACTGCCGGGTCGCGGTCGAGAGGTCGCGGAGCCGGGAGTCCAGCGGGGCGGTCCGGTCCGTCCATGCGAGCAGGTGCCGCCGGGCGCCGTCCACCTCCGCGGCCGGCAGCGACCGGAGCAGCGCGGGCCACAGCCGCTCCCGCTCGACCGCGTGGTGCGCGAGCAGCACCCGTGCGACCAGGTCGGCGTGCTCGGTGAGCTCGGTCGTGCGGCCGGCGTCGTCGGTGGTCGCCCACGACGCGAGCTCGGCCAGCAGCCGGAGCTCCCGGTGCACGGCCCGGTGCAGCACCCGCTGGTAGGCGGTCGCGGCGCCGCCCGGCGCGGGCGGAGCAGGAGAGGAGGGGACGGGGGTCGGCAGCTCGGGGCGGGGGAGGACCGCGGCGGTCATGGCACCTCGTCGGGAGTCGGCTGGAGCTGGGGTCGACGCTAGGGACGGGGACGTCCCGGCCGACAGGGGCGGACGTCCCGGTCCGGACGGGACCGTTTCGCGGAACGGGGCTCCGGGACGACGACGCACCGGCGCCCGGGCGGAGGCCCGGGCGCCGGTGGTCGGGAGTTGCTGCGAGGCTGGACGCATGCCGCCCGTCCGCAGCTCCGGCGTCCTGCTGTTCCGCCGTGGCGGGAACGGCGTCGAGGTGCTGCTCGGCCACATGGGCGGCCCGTTCTGGGCGCGCAAGGACGACGGCGCCTGGTCGATCCCCAAGGGCGAGCACGGCCCGGACGAGGACGGCGAGGCCGCCGCGCGCCGCGAGTTCGCCGAGGAACTCGGCCGGCCGGTGCCCGCCGCGGCGCTGCACCCGCTGGGCGAGGTGCGGGGCCGCAAGCTGCTCACCGTCTGGGCGGCCGAGGGGGACCTCGACGCGACGGCGATCAGCAGCGGCACCTTCCCGCTGGAGTGGCCGCCGCGATCGGGGCGCGTGCAGGAGTTCCCGGAGATCGACCGGGCCGCCTGGTTCGACCTCACCACCGCGCGGGCGAAGATCGTGCAGGCGCAGCTGCCCTTCCTCGACCGGCTGGCCGCGCACCTCGCCGGCTGACCACTGCGAGGGGATCACCCGGCCGGGGTCTCAAGGTGGGATCGCGCGGTTCCGATGTACGACGGGTGAGCCGCTCCCGAGCGCCCGAGGTGGCGACGCTGCGCGTCATGGCGCAGACGCTCGCCATCCTCTACGGGTTCGGCGGCGCGGCCGGGCTGCTCATCACCGCCGGGGCCGGGCCGGGCGCGCACCGCCCCGTCCTGCTCGTCCTGGCGCTCACCGCGCTGGCCGCGGCGGCCGGCGTCGGCCGCTGGGGTGCCCGGTGGCCGCGCCCGGTCTTCGACGTCGTCGTGGGCTCGGCGACCGTGCTCATCTCGATCGGCGTGCTGGTCAGCCCCGACCCCGCCACCGCGCTGGCCGCCGCCGCGCTCATCGCCTTCGTGGTGGTCGACGCGCACCTGTTCTTCTCCGGCCGCCGGGCGTGGGTGCACCTGGCGCTCGCCGTCGGCGCCGTCACCGCGGCGATGCACGCCTCCGGTCAGGTGCCGCCGGCCACGGCGCTGGGCCTGGACGCGGTCCTGGTCGGCCTCGGCGTCGTCATCCGCCGGCTGGTCATCCGCGCCTCCGGCGCCAGCCGCGACCCGCTGACCGGGCTGCGCAACCGCCGCGGTTTCGACGAGGCGCTCGACGAGCTGCTGTCGGAGGCGGCCCGCACCCGCGAGCCGCTGTCGGCCGCGCTCCTCGACGTCGACCACTTCAAGCAGGTCAACGACACCTACGGCCACGAGGCCGGCGACCGGGTGCTGTGCCGGGTCGCCGACGTCTGGCAGGCCGAGCTGCCGGCCGGTGCGGTGCTCGCCCGGCACGGCGGCGACGAGTTCTCGCTGCTGCTGCCCGGGACGCGCGGCCTCGACGCGCTCGCCCTCGTCCGCCGCATCTGCGCCCTGCACCCCGACGTCCCGCTCTCCTGCGGCGTCACCCAGCACGCGACCGGCGACAGCGCCTCCCAGCTGATGCGCGGCGCGGACCGCGCGCTCTACGACGCCAAGCTCCTCGGCCGCGGCCGGGCGGAACTCTTCCCCGGTCCCGCCGCCCGCCCCGACGGCGCGATGCCCGGGGTGCGGCCGCCTCGCGGCTGAGGAACCGCAGGTCACCGCGCTCTCACCCGGGAGTTCCCGAACCGGGTCACCCAGCAAGTCGGATGCATCGCAGTCCGTGACGGCGCGCACGGTCGTGATCGCGGCGAGACAGAGCATGGCCTGCGGCACCCGGCTCCCTGGCAGGTTCGCCCGCATTCCACGGGGAGTCGATCGAGGGAGAACAGGGATGCGGTACTTCAAGGCGGCGGCGGGTGCAGCCGCGGCCATGGCGCTGGTCGTCGTGTCACCGGCGGCGGCCGGCGCGGACGACGGCAAGGGGCACGCCCCGGGTGGGGACGTCACCACCGTCGTCGGAGGGCTCGACGGACCACGGCAGCTCAGCGAGTACAAGGGGCGCCGGCTTATCGTCGCCGAGGCCGACACGGGGGAGGTGACCTGGATCGACCCGCGCGGGGGGCGGTCCCACACCATCCTGTCCGGCCTGGGCAACGCCCAGGGCGTCGACTACGTGCGCGGCCTGATCTACGTCGCGATCGGGGAGTTCGCCGGTCCGCCGGAGGCGGGCGAGGGCCTGCCCAGCCAGCAGGTGGTCGAGGCGACGCCGGGCGGGGAGATCCTGCGGACCTGGGACCTCCTGCAGTACGAGCTCGACAACAACCCCGACGGCCAGCAGCAGTTCGTCGACGGCGAGCCGTTCGAGACGCTGTCCAACCCGTTCTCGGTGCTCGCCCAGCCGCACCGGATCCTCGTCTCGGACGCCGGTGCGAACGCCGTCCTCTCCATCGACCGCAAGACCGGGGAGATCAGCACCTTCTTCGTCCCGCCGGTGGTCACCGACGTCGAGGGGTGCGCGGAGGCGTTCAACAACCCGGGCACGGTCGGCTGCGACCCGGTGCCCACGGAGATCACCGAGGGGCCGGACGGGAAGATCTACGTCGGCACGCTGGGCGCGGAGGTGCCCGGCGCAGCGCGGGTGTACGTGCTGGACCAGCACGGCACGCAGGTCGGCGTCATCGATGGCCTGACCGGCGTCACGGGGGTGGCCGTGGACCGCAAGGGCACGGTCTACGTCTCCAACGTGCTCGAGGGCGCGCCGATGGGTGAGGGCCCGCCGCCGACGGACTTCGACCCGTCGACGGTCGGCGAGCTCACCCGGATCGAGCGGGACGGCGACCGGTCCACCGCGCAGGTCACCATGCCGACCGGCCTGGAGATCGAGGGCGGGGACCTCTACGCCTCGGCGTGGAGCATCGCCGGCTTCCTCGGCATCCCGTCGGCCGGTGAGATCCAGCGGGTCGGCCCGGGCGCCTTCACGACGGCGGCTCCCTGATCCGGCGGTAGCACCGGGAGGGCGGTCGGGGATCTCCCCGGCCGCCCTCGCGGTCTGCCGGGGTGGGGTCAGGGCAGCCCGGCGTGCGGGACGGCGACCTCCGTGGCCACCAGCACCGCCTCGCGCGCCGGCGCCCGCGTGTGCTCGTAGAAGTCGGGCGCGCAGCACAGCAGCAGCGTGCGGCCGTCGTCGCCACCGAGCGCGCAGGCGTAGGTGCCCAGGCCGTCCGGCGCGGCGATCTCCTCGACCACCCGCCCGCCGGGTGCGACCCGCAGCACCCGCGAGCCGAAGCCGTCGGCGACCCACACGTGCCCCTCGGCGTCGAGGGTGCACCCGTCCGGGACGACGACGACCTGGCCGAGCAGCTCCTCGACCGAACCGCCCACCGGCTCGGGACCGAACTCGGCCCACGTGCGTCGTGGACCCAGCGAGCCGTCGGCGGCGATGTCGAAGGCCGAGAAGCGGTTGCCCCAGGTCTCGCCGACCAGCAGCGTGCCGCCGTCCGGGGTGATCACCGAGCCGTTCGGGAAGCGCAGCCCCTCGGCGACGACGGTGACCGTGCCATCGGGGTCGACCCGCTTGAGCGACGCCGGGGCCGGTGCGCCGCCGCCCATGAGGTCGAAGCCGAAGTCGCCGACGTAGGCCCGGCCGGCGGCGTCGACCACCATGTCGTTGAGGTGTCCGCCGCAGACCGCGGACAGGTCGGCGTGGGTGGACACCTCGCCGTCGGTGAGCCGCAGCAGCCGCTGGTCCTTCATGGAGACCACCAGCAGCGAGCCGTCGGGCAGCCAGCCCAGCCCCGAGGGCTGGTTCTCCACCTCCAGGACGACGGTCTCCGGGCCGCCCGCGGCCGCCACCCGGCTCACCGTGTGCCGGTAGAAGTCCGACACCCACCACTGCCCGTCGCGCCACCGCGGCGCCTCGAAGTAGGAACCGCCCTCCAGCATCGTCCGGAACGCTCGATCAGCCATGCCGCCGGACGCTACGACCATCCGGACCCGTCGACCACCTGCGGTTTCCACCTCCGGAGGCCTGGGCAGGGGGTAGGCCATGGCGACGGAAGACGCGCACCGGTGAGCGTCCGGGACCTCCTCGAGCGCGCGGTGGACCGCGTCGAGGCGTGGCAGGTGCTCGACGCGCCGGGCTACCAGGTCGAGCACGGGGTCTCGCTGACCTTCCTGCTGGCCGGCCGGTACGCCCGCCCGCTGCAGGACCTGCTGCACGGTGTCTGGCTCGGGCACCCGCTGCACCCGGTCCTCGTCGCGGTACCGATCGGCTCGTGGAGTGCGGCCGCCCTGCTCGACGGCCTCGACGCCACCGGCCGCGGCGGTCCGGGTGCCGGGCAGGCGGCCCGCGCGGTCGTCGGTCTGGGGATCGCCGGCGCGGTTGGCTCGGCCGCGACCGGGATGACCGACTGGCAGCACGCCCACGACGAGGCCCGCCGGGTCGGGATGGTGCACGGCGCGCTCAACAGCGCCGCGCTGGCGCTCTACACGTGGTCGTTCGCCGACCGGGGCCGCGGGCGCGCCGCACGGGCGCGGGTGACCGCCGCCGCCGGGTACGCCCTCGTGCTCGCCAGCGGCTACCTGGGCGGCGTGCTCTCCTACCGCCACCGGCTGGGCGTCGACCACTCCGCGGCCGGCCGGTCGCCGCGGGTCTTCACCCCGGTGGCCCGCCTCGCCGACCTCCCCGACCGCGAGCCGGTCGAGGTCACCGCCGACGGGGTGCCGGTCGTGCTGGTCCGCACCGACGAGGAGGTGCGGGCGCTCGGCGGTCGCTGCCCGCACCTGGGCGGCCCGTTGGCGGAGGGCTGGCTGCACCGCGACGAGCTGGTCTGCCCGTGGCACGGGTCGCGGTTCGACGTCGGTACCGGGGAGCCGGCGCAGGGGCCGGCCACGGCGCCGCTGCCCTGCTACGACACCCGGGTCCGCGACGGCGCGGTCGAGGTGCGGCGGCGGGCCCGCCGGCGCCCCCCGACGGCGATCACCACGGGGGCGGAGGCGGCCCGGTGAAGGCCGACGAGGTCCTGATCGCACACCACGACGTGCTGCGCGGGCTGCTCCGCGAGCTGGCGGAGACCACCGACGACCAGACCGGCCGGCGCGAGGAGCTGCGCGACCGGTTCCTGCGCGAGATCGAGATCCACGCCCAGATCGAGGACGAGCTGTTCTACCCCGCGGTCCCCGACGTCTCGCCGCTGCTGGCGCTCGCGCACGCCGAGCACCGGCAGATCGACGACCAGGTCGCCACCGTGATGCGCCTGGACGTCACCGACCCGGAGTTCACCACCGAGGTCCGCATGCTGGAGAAGACGGTGCGCCACCACACGATGGAGGAGGAGCAGCGGATGTTCCCCCAGTCGCACGCCCTGGGGGAGGAGCGCCTCGAACAGCTCGGCGAGCAGCTGCGCGCCCGGAAGCGGGAGCTCGAGGACTCCGGCGGGATGCGGCTGATCGTGCGGCTGAAGCGGGCGACGCTGCGCCACGCGTAGCCGCGCGGCGGTCTCCCCGCCGCGCCGCCGTCCTCGGCCGCGCCGCCGTCCCCGGCCGTGCCGCCGTTCCCCGGCCGGGCGCGCACGGCCGGGGAACCGGAGCCGGTCAGACGACGCGACGCGCCGTGTTGTAGCCCCACATCGAATCCACCGGCACGACCGCGACCGGGTTGCCGTAGGTCGAGGAGTGCACCATCAGGCCGTCGCCGATGTACATGCCGACGTGGCCGACCGGGTCGTAGAAGAAGATCAGGTCGCCGGGCTGCAGGTTGGCGCGGTCGACGTAGACCCCGGCCGTCGACTGGGCCCGCGAGGTCCGCGGGATCTCGACGCCCGCCGCCTGGTAGGCCGACCAGGTCAGGCCGGAGCAGTCGTAGCCGCCCGGGCCGGTGCCGCCCCAGACGTAGGGCTTGCCCTGCTGCGCCAGGGCCGTGTCGACGGCGACCTGCGCGGCGTGGTTCGGGGCGACAACGGTGCTGGTGACGACGGGCCCCGTGCCGCCGCCCCCGGCGTCACCGGTCGAGGCGGTGGCGGCGAACGGGGTGAGGGCGATGCCTGCACCGGTGAGCAGGGCGAGCGCCGCCCCGCGGGCGGAACGACGGGTGGTGGACGTGCGAGTGGTCGTCATGGACGACGGTTTCTCCTGTTCTCCGACAACCGCCTACCGGGTGAGCTGACGGGTTCGGGCGGGGAACGCGCCCGGCGCCCCGGACTGGCCGGTGGCGCTTCACCCCAGAACTTCGGTGGGTCCCCGGTCCGCGCGACGGCTTGTGCCGGTGCACGGTTCGGCGGTGTCCGTCCGGGTGTCACCGGGGGTGGTGACGGCGGGTCCCGGCCGGACCGCGGGGAACGCTAGGTCGGTCACGGATAGGTCACAACGCGACCGACACGCCGCCCGTCGGCGCTCCTCGGTGCTGCCCGGCTCGTCGCCGCCGACCGCGACTCGCGAGCCGACCACCGGGGTTGCGCCGGCGGCCGGAGGCCTGCGTCGGGGTCCGGTGACGGACCGCTGTCGGCCGTGTACTTCTCCGGACGGCGGTGTGGCTCAACGCTGCGTGCTCGACCCATCGGGCCTCCGTAGCCGCGGGCCAGCGACCGTCGCAGCGTCCGCCGCGTCGTAGCGGTCGGTCGACGTCGGCCGGGTCGCGACGTCAGCCCCCGTCGCACCGGTCAGCCGACGTCGCAGCGGTCAGCCGACGTCGCAGCGGCACGGGCAGTCTTCGGCGTGCACCGGCCGGCCGCTCCGGTCGTCCAGCTCGTCGCACTCCGGCGGGCACGCGCACGTCCAGCCGTCGTCGATGTGCCGGAAAGCCCCGGCCTCGAAGCGCCGCTGCAGCTCCTCCTGCCGCCGTCGCGCGGCGCCCGCCCGCCGGGCCGCGGCGCGCTCCTCCGGGGCATCGCCGGGCTGGGGGAGGAGGTGGTCGTCCGGGCGATCGCGGGTGCGGTCGGCGGCGTCCTCCCACGGGCTTCGCCGGTCGAAGGTGTACGTCGGTCGCGGTCGCCCGGGCTGGTGCTCCCACCGCCATGCGCGTTCCTCGCTGAGCATCGTGTCGAGATGGGCGGGGAACCGCCGACCGGCCCTGTCGCGGACGGCGCCCGCGGCCATGCCTTCGACCGGGCGACCCGCATCGTCGAGCAGGACGAGCCGGAGACCGGCGAGGTCCGCCGCGGCGGCGAGCAACCGGGCGTCAACGCCGCGGGTCCCTGCCTCCATGGCGGCCACGGCGGACTTCGAGACGCCCAGCCGGGCCGCCATTTCCCGTTGGGACAGATCGGCCCGGCGGCGGATCCGCCGCAGCAGACCGCACAGGTCGAACTCCGTTGGCACACGGTCGTCGGGCACCCGCCGAGCCTGTCCACCGGGCCCGGCCAGGTGCGACCCCATGTGCCCTTCTGTGGATAGTCACGCTCTGCCCACACCCGCGGGGCAGAGGGGTACTGGGCCGGGAGGGCGCCGGACGCAGCTAGATCTCTGCCCACTGCGGCGGGGCGGAGGGTGACTGTGCCCGGAAGGAGTGTGGCGGTGGCGCGCTGGCTGTCTGCCCACTGCGGCGGGGCGGAGGGTGACTGTGCCCGGAAGGAGTGTGGCGGTGGCGCGCTGGCTGTCTGCCCACTGCGGCGGGGCAGAGCGTGACTGTCTTCGAGGAACCTCTCCCCGTCCGGCCCGGGCAGCCGCCGCGCCTCCGACGGCGCCGGGCCGAGGGGTACGAATGCGGCGGGACCCGCGGCGGTTTCGCGGGAGGGCGCGGCCGACGGTGGCCGGCACCACAACGGGGTCCGGGGCACATGGCAGCATCGCCGGGTGGCCCGTCTGCTGATCGCCAACCGCGGCGAGATCGCCGTCCGCATCGTCCGCGCCGCCGCTGCCGAGGGCTGGACCTCGGTCGGCGTCGCCGCCGCCGACGAGCCCGACGCACCCCACCTCGCCGCCGCTGACGAGGCGCACCTCCTCCCCGGCAGCGGACCGGCCGCCTACCTCGACGCCGCCGCGATCGTGCAGGCCGCGCTCGCCACCGGCTGCGACCTCGTCCACCCCGGCTACGGCTTCCTCTCCGAGACCCCCGATCTGACCCGTGCCTGCGCGGAGGCCGGCCTCACCGTCGTCGGGCCGGACGCCGAGGACCTGGCCGTCCTCGGCGACAAGGCGCTGACCCGCAGCCGGGCCGCCGAGGCCGGCGTGCCCGTACCGCGCGCGGCCGACGGGGACGCGGCCGCGGTCGCGGCACTCCTCGACGAGGTCGGCGCCGTCATGCTCAAGGCCCGGTTCGGCGGCGGCGGGCGGGCGACTCGGGAGCTGCGCCGGAGGGACGACGTCGCCGCCGCGCTCGACGCGGTGCAGCGCGAGGCACGTGTCGCTTTCGGCAGCGGCGAGGTGCTCGCCGAGGAGCTGGTCGAGCGGGCGCGCCACATCGAGGTGCAGCTCCTCGGGGACGGCCGGGGGAGTGTCGTCGCGCTCGGGGACCGCGACTGCTCGCTGCAGCGCAACCGGCAGAAGGTCGTGGAGATCGCCCCCGCGCCCCGGCTCCCCGACGGCGTCCGCGCCGAGCTCGCCCGAGCGGCGCGCGCCGTCGTCGGCAGCGCCTTCCGGGGCCTGGCGACCGTGGAGTTCCTCGTCCCCGCGGACGACCCCGCCGCGTTCGTCTTCCTGGAGTGCAACCCGCGCCTGCAGGTCGAGCACACCGTCACCGAGGAGACGCTCGGGCTGGACCTCGTGCGGCTGCAGCTGCGGGTCGCCGCCGGCGCCACCCTTCCCGACCTCGGGCTGGCCGACGGCGCGCCGCGGCCGGTCGGCACCGCCGTCCAGGCCCGGGTCGTCGCGGAGACGGTCACCGCCGACGGCGCCGTCCCCTCGGCCGGCACGATCACCGCCCTCGCGCTGCCCGGCGGCCCGGGCGTGCGCGTCGACACCGCCGCCCGCCCGGGCGCCGAGCAGAGCCCCCGCTACGACCCGCTGCTGGCCAAGGTGGTCGTGCACGAGCGCGCCGGCTCGCTCGCCGACGCCCTGCGCCACCTGCACCGGGCGCTCGGTGAGGTCCGGGTCGACGGCGTCCCGACCAGCACCGACTTCCTCCGCGCCCTGCTCGCGCACCCCGGGGTCGCCGAGGCCACGACCACCTTCGTCGAGGACCACCTCCCGGAGCTGGTGGGCGACGAGGCGCCCGCGGCGGAAACAGGTGAAGGGCTGCGTGCACCGGTGCCCGGCACCGTCGTCGCGATCGAGGCGGCCGACGGCGCGACGCTCGATCCCGGTGCAGCGGTCGTCGTCCTCGAGGCGATGAAGATGGAGCACGTCGTCGCGCTGCCCGCCGGCGGCACCGTGCGGCGCATCGCGGTGCGGATCGGCGAGACCGTGCGCCAGGGCCAGCTGCTGGCCGACGTCGCGCACGCCGACGGGGACGCCGCGGCCGACATCGCCGCGATCGACCCCGACGCCGACCGCCCGGACCTCGCTGAGGTGCGCCGCCGCCACGAGATCGGCCTCGACGAGCACCGCACCGACGCGGTCGCCAGGAGGCACGCGCAGGGCCGGCGCTCCGCGCGGGAGAACCTGGCCGACCTCGTCGACGAGGGCAGCTTCCTGGAGTACGGGCCGCTGGTCTTCGCCGCGCAGGAGCGCCGCCGCAGCCGCGAGGAGCTGCAGGAGCGGACCCCGGCCGACGGCGTCGTCGGCGGGCTGGCCGACATCGACGGCGACCCGGCCGTCGTCGTCTCCTACGACTACACCGTGCTCGCCGGCACCCAGGGCATGCGCGGGCACCTGAAGAAGGACCGGCTGTTCGAGCTCGCCGAGAAGCGGCGGCTGCCCGTCGTCCTCTTCGCCGAGGGCGGGGGTGGGCGGCCCGGCGACGTCGACCACCCCGTCGTCTCCGCGCTCGACACCGCCGCCTTCTCCCTCTTCGGCCGGCTCTCGGGCCTGGTGCCCACCGTCGGCATCGCCAGCGGCCGCTGCTTCGCCGGCAACGCCGCCCTGCTGGGCACCTGCGACGTCGTCATCGCCACCGAGGACGCGAACATCGGCATGGGCGGCCCGGCGATGATCGAGGGCGGCGGGCTCGGCGTCGTCGCTGCCGAGGAGATCGGGCCGATCGACGTGCAGCACGCCAACGGGGTCGTCGACGTCCGGGTCGCCGACGACGCGGCCGCCGTCGCCGCGGCCCGGCGGTACCTCTCCTACTTCCAGGGGCCGGTCGCGGACTGGACCGCACCCGACCAGCGGCTGCTGCGCCACCTAGTGCCGGAGAACCGCAAGCGGGTGTACGACGTGCGTGCCGTCCTGCACGCGCTCGCGGACGAGGGCAGCGTGCTCGAGCTCCGCGACGGCTGGGGCGCCGGCATGGTCACCGCCCTCGCCCGGGTGGAGGGTGCGCCGCTCGGCGTGATCGCCAACGTGCCCACCCATCTCGGCGGCGCCATCGACGCCGACGCCGCCGACAAGGCCGCGCGCTTCCTCCAGCTCTGCGACGCCCACGGCCTGCCGGTGCTCTCGCTCTGCGACACCCCGGGCTTCATGGTCGGCCCCGAGTCGGAGAAGACCGCGACGGTGCGCCACTTCTCCCGGCTGTTCGTCACCGGCGCCAACCTGTCGGTGCCGATCGGCACGGTCGTCGTCCGCAAGGCCTACGGGCTCGGCGCCCAGGCCATGGCCGGCGGCAGCACCAAGGTGCCGCGGTTCACCGTCGGCTGGCCCACCAGCGAGTTCGGGCCGATGGGGCTGGAGGGCGCGGTGCGCCTCGGCATGCGCCGGGAGCTCGCGGCCATCGAGGACGACGCCGAGCGGGCGGCGGCCTACGACGCCGCGGTCGCCGCCGCCTACGAGAAGGGCCGCGGGCTCAACGTCGCCGCGCACTGGGAGATCGACGACGTGATCGACCCGGCCGACACGCGCCGCTGGATCGCTACGCTGACCCGCGAGGTGGCGGCCACGCCGCGGCCGGCGGGGCGGGTGCGCCCGCACGTCGACACCTGGTGAACCACCCGGTCGTGTGGTTGGCGAACTGCGCGGCGGGGCACGGAGGACGACGAGCACTGCGCCGGCGGCAGCCGGTGCGACGACGAGGAGGCACGACATGGGAATGATGCGGAAGCTGATCGCGTCCGGGGTGGCGGCCAAGGTCTTCCAGGAGGCCAAGAAGCCGGAGAACCAGGCGAAGATCAAGAAGTTCATCGCGGACTTCCAGAACAAGAGCGGTGGTGGCGGCAGCGGCAAGGGTCGCGGCGCCGTCCGCTGACCTGGCCCCGCACCGTGCGGAGCCGCGGAGCGACCCCCGATCCCGAGGCGACCGCCTCGCGGACGGGGGTCGCTCCCGTTGCGGGGTCCGCCCACGGGGCCCCGGGGAGGACCCGCGAGGAGCGCTGGCAGGAACGGCTCGCCCTGCCGGTCCTCGTGGCGGCGCTGGCCTCGGTCCCGGCCATGTTCCTCACCGTCGCCGAGGGCACGCTGGGCACCGCCGGGCACGTCGTCGACCTGGTCAGCGGTCTGGTCCTCGTCGCCGAGACCGTCATCCTGCTGGTCGTCGCCGAGAACAAGCGCGCCTGGATCCGCGGTCACCTCGGCCTGCTCGCGCTCACCGCCGCGGTGGTCGTCGCCGTCGTCTTCGCCCTCGGCCCGGTGCAGATCCTCCGGCTGGTGCGCACCGTCGGCGCGCTGCGCATCCTGCGCGCCGGCCGCATCGTCAAGGCCGCCCGCAGCGTCAGCGACCGGATGGGCTTCAGCGGGCGGCTCGCGCACGTCGCCGCCGCGGGGGCCGGGGTGCTGGTCGCCGTCTTTGTCGGGGTGGTCCTCGCCGACCCGACCTCCCGCTCGCGCGACCTGCTCACCGCCGTGCTGGGCGACGTCGGCACCCCGGCGATCGTCGTCCTCTCCGCGGTCGCCGGGGTCGTCCTCGGCGTGGCCACCTACCTGCTCGCCCGCGACCCCGGCGCGGGCGCGGACGCCGACGACGGTGTGCGGCCCGCGCGATGACGCCGCCGTGACAGCTCGGCCCCGGACGCATGGACGCCCCGGGAACGGGCACCCACCCCCGCATGGGAATCATGAGCAAGCTCGTCAAGGGTGGCATGGCCAAGAAGGTCGTGGACGAGGCCCGCAAGCCGCAGAACCAGCGCAAGATCAAGGACGCGATCTCCAGCTTCACCGACAAGGGCAAGGGCAAGGGCAGCGGCACCAAGCCGCGCTGACCTGCCCGAGCACAGCGGAGAGGATCAGCGATGACCGAGGGATCCATGACCGGCCGCCCGTACGGCGGCACGAACGACAAGTCCGCCGAGCAGGGGCTGCCCGGCGAGACCCCGGAGCACGACGAGGTCGGCGCCGCGCCGGAGCAGTCGCCGCGGGCGGCGCAGGGCGAGATGTCCGACGACGTCACGCGTAGGCCGGCCGACGGCGACGAGCCGGGCGGCATGGCCGACGCCACCGGGCCGCAGGGCTGAGCATCCGGTAGACCTTCGGACGTGCACCGCATCGCCGTCCTGGACGACCACCAGTCCGCCGCCGCCGAGTACTGCGACTGGTCGCTGCTGCCCGGGCCCGTGGAGGTCGTCGAGTTCCACGACACCGCCGCGGGCCCGGACGCGCTCGTCGTCCGGCTGCGCGGCTTCGACGTCGTCCTGGCCATGCGGGAGCGCAGCCGGTTCGACCGCGGCGTGCTCGAGCGGCTGCCCGACCTGCGGCTGCTCGTGACCACGGGCATGCGCAACAAGTCCATCGACGTCGCCGCCGCCGCCGAGCTCGGCATCACCGTCTGCGGCACCGCCTCCTCGGCCACCTCCACCGTGGAGCTCACCTGGGCGCTGGCGCTGGCCAGCCTCCGCCACCTGCCGCAGGAGGACGCGTCGATGCGCGCCGGGGGGTGGCAGACCACGATCGGCGGCGACCTGCACGGCGCTCGGCTCGGCGTCATCGGTCTCGGCCGGATCGGCGCGCAGGTGGCCCGCGTCGGGCAGGCGTTCGGCATGGACGTCGTCGCGTGGAGCCAGAACCTCACCGACGAGCGCGCCGCCGAGGTCGGGGTGCGCCGGGTCGAGCGTGACGAGCTGTTCGCGACCTCCGACGTCGTCACCGTGCACCTGCTGCTGTCCAAGCGCACCCGCGGGCTGATCGGCGCCGACGACCTCGCGCTGATGAAGCACACCGCGGTGCTGGTGAACACCAGCCGCGGCCCGATCGTCGACGAGGCCGCGCTGGTCGACGTGCTGCGCCGCGGAGCGATCGCCGGCGCCGGCCTCGACGTCTACGACGCCGAGCCGCTGCCGCCAGACCACCCGCTCCGCGAGCTGCGCCGGGCGGTGCTCACCCCGCACCTGGGCTACGTCACCCGCGGCACCTACGAGGTCTTCTACCGCGAGTCGGTGGAGGACGTCGCGGCCTGGATGGCGGGGAACCCGGTCCGGGTGATCGAGCCCGCGTAGCCGGCTCACCGCCCTCCGGGCAGCCACGTCACCCGGCGTCCCGGCGCAGCAGCGACCACCCACCGGCGGCCAGGGCCGCCGCGGCCCAGCCGGCGAGCAGCGCCGTGGCCTGCCCCGCGGTCATGTCCGGCTCGCCGAGCAGGGTCCAGACCGCCCCCGAGCCCGGCAGCAGCTCGCCGACGTCGGCCGCCCACGCGCCGAAGGCGGGCAGCAGCACCGGCAGCACGAGCAGCAGCAGGAACACCGCCGCCAGCGCGCCGGCCGTGCTGCGCAGGAGGAAGCCGAGGCCGGCGGTCAGCACCCCGGCGGCGAGGAGCACGCCGGCGATCCTGCCGAGGCTCCCGGCCAGCTCCCCGGAGGAGAGCACCAGGTCCGGCGCGAGCAGCTTCGCGAGGACGTCGGCGGCGAGGGCGAGCAGCACCGCGGCCGCGGTGGCGACGGCGACCGGCACGGCCACCCGCGCGGCGAGCAGCACGCCCCGGCGCGGGGTCCACTGCAGGGTCGGCGCGATCGCCCCGCTGCCGTACTCGGAGGTGACCGCGAGCAGCACGAGCACCAGCAGCGCGAACTGGCCGACCAGCGTGCCGTACTCGCCGGCGACCGTCGCGGCCACCGTCGTCCCGGAGGCGTTGGCCATCTCCGCCTCGTCCTCCGCCTCGTCCAGGGCGGAGAGGGTCCCGATGCCGACGGTCGCCACCGCGGCCGCGAGCAGGCACCACCACGTCGTCCGCACGGTGCGCAGCCGCAACCACTCGGCGATCGCGGCCCGGGCGAGGACGGTCGCGGTGCCCGGCTCGGCCACCCGGGCGGTCGCGGCGGTCATGCCCGCACCTGCCCGGCCGGCTCGGGGGCGCCCGCCACCCGGTACTGGACGCTGTCCCCGGTGAGGTCGAGGTAGATCTCCTCCAGGGAGTGCTGCTGCTCGGCCAGCCGGTGCACGGCCACGCCCGTCTCCAGCGCGACGTCCCCCACCGTCTCGGCGGAGGCGCCCTCGACGAGGAGGTCGCCGTCGCCGGTGGGGTGCACCCGCAGACCGCGCCGCAGCAGCGCGCCCGCGAGGTCGTCGGTCGACGGCGTCCGCACGACCACCTTCCGGCCGGCGTGCTCCCCGCGCATGACCTCGGCGATCGGCGCGTCGGCGATCAACCGCCCGCGGCCGATGATGACCAGGTGGTCGGCGGTCTGCTCCATCTCGCTCATCAGGTGGCTCGACAGCAGCACCGTGCGGCCCTCGCCGGCCAGGTCCCGCACCAGCCGGCGGACCCACCGCACCCCGTCGAGGTCCAGCCCGTTCATCGGCTCGTCGAACAGCAGGACGGCGGGGTCGCCGAGCAGCGCACCGGCGATGCCGAGGCGCTGCCGCATGCCCAGCGAGTAGCCCTTCACCCGCCGTCGGGCCGCGGGGCCGAGCCCCACCTGCTCGATCACCTCGTCGACCCGGCGCAGGGGGAGGCCCTGCGTCCGGGCGGCCACCCGCAGGTGGTCGCGGCCGCTGCGGCCCGGGTGCACCGCCTGGGCGTCGAGCAGCGCGCCGGCCGCCCGCAGGGGCTCGCCGAGCCGGGGGAACGGCCGTCCGCCGACGAGCGCCGAGCCCGAGGTCGGCCGGTCCAGGCCGAGGACCATGCGCATCGTGGTGGACTTGCCCGCACCGTTGGGGCCGAGGAAGCCGGTCACCGCACCGGGGCGGACGTCGAAGGTGAGGTCGTCGACGGCGCGGACGGCACCGTAGGTCTTGGTCAGCCCGCGCACCTCGATCACGCCGGGCTCCTGGAGAAGGATCTGGTCATGACCGGCAGCCTGTCCCGCGAGAGGGACCGCGCGGATCACCCCACGGCGCCGACCTGGGTCCCCCGCGCGGGGGAGGACCGGAGCGCCCGCGCGGGGGAACCGCCGGGCGCGCCGGTCGGCGAGGATCGGGCCGTGCCTCCCTCGACCTTCCCGCGCACCGCCGCCGAGATCGCCGCCCGGCTGCGCGCGGTGGTCGTCACCGCGGCCGGCCCCGGTTGGCCGGGGCGGGTCCTCTACGCGCTGGCGGCCGTGCCGATCGGCGCGCTGTGCCTGGCGATCTACGCCGCCCTGGTGGGCGCCGTGGTCGCGGTGGTCTACGGCATCGGGGTGCTGCTGATCCTGCTCGTGCTGGCCAGCGTCCGCGGGTTCGCCGGCCTGGACCGACGGCTGGCCCGGACGCTGCTGGCCGTCGACATCCCCGACGGCGAGCGGGTGCGCCGGCTGCCGGGCGTCCTGACCCGCCTGCGCCGGCTGGTCCTCTCCGCGGGTACCTGGCGGGCGCTCGGCTGGGTGGGGGTGCGGGTGCTCCTGGGGGTGGCCACGATCGCCACCGCGTTCTTCGGCACGGCCGTCCTCGTCGGGCTCCTCGACGAGGTCGGCTGGAACCTGGTCAACGCGCTGCCGCTGCTGGCGCTCGCCGCCCTCGACGTCGTCGTCACCCTCGTGGTGCTGGACCTGGTCGTCCGGCTGGCCGCCTCGGTCGCACCGCGCCTGCTCGGCGCCGGGGCCGAGCAGCAGATCGCCGCGCTCCAGCAGAGCAGCCGCCGCCTCGCCGACCGCAACAAGCTGGCCCGCGACCTGCACGACACCATCGGGCACTCGCTGACCGCCAGCCTGCTGCAGGCCACGGCCGCCCGCCGCACGCTCACCCCCGCCGACGGCCGCCCGGTGCAGCCCGACTTCGCCCGCCAGGCGCTCGGCCACATCGAGACCAACACCCGGGCCGCGCTCGCCGAGCTCGACCGGGTGCTCACCGTGCTGCGTGACGGGGACGGCCCGTCCGAGGGCCCGGCGTTCGCCGCGCCGTCCCTGGCCGACCTCGACGACCTGCTCGCCGGCCTGCGCGACGGCGGCCTGCCGGTCGCCCTCGTGATCGACGGCGAGGTCGACGACGTGCCGCCGGGCGTGCAGGAGCTCGCCTACCGGGTGGTGCAGGAGGGGACGACGAACGTGCTGCGGCACGCCGGGTGCCCGCTGACCGTCGCGCAGGTGGTGCGCAGCGGCGACACCCTCGACATCCGGGTGGTCAACGAGCGGGCCTCGCAGCTGGACAGCCGGCCGGGGCCCGGGGGCGGCCGGGGGCTGGCCGGCCTGCGCGAGCGGGCCGCGGCGGCCGGCGGCACGCTGCGCGCCGAGCCGACCCCCACCGGCGGCTTCGAGCTGTGCGCCACGCTGCCGCTGGCGGGGGCCGCATGACCCTGCGGCTGCTCCTCGTGGACGACGACGTGCTCGTCCGCTCGGGCCTGCGGGTGATCCTCGAGAGCGAACCCGACCTCACCGTCGTGGGCGACGCCGGCACCGGGCGGGAAGCCCTCGACGTGGCGGCGCGCACCGATCCCGACGTCGTGCTCATGGACGTGCGGATGCCCGACATCGACGGCATCGCCGCCACCCGCGAGCTGGTCGCGCGCGATCCGCAGCGCCCGCGCGTGCTGGTGCTGACCACCTTCGAGGACGATGACTACCTGTTCCGCTCGCTGCAGGCCGGGGCCAGCGGGTTCGCGCTCAAGCGCGCCGACCCCGACGAGCTCGTCGACGCGATCCGGGTGGTGGCGCGCGGCACCTCGCTGGTGCTGCCCGACCTCACCCGGCGGCTGATCGCCTCGCACGCGCCGTCCCGTGCCCGGGGGGACGCCGCGCTGCCCGAGCTGACCGGGCGGGAGGCCGACGTCCTGCGGCTGGTGGCCGGCGGGCTGTCCAACGCGGAGATCGCCACCGAGCTGTTCCTCAGCCGTGAGACGGTGAAGACCCACGTCAGCAGCGTGCTGCTCAAGCTGCGCGCCCGGGACCGCACCCAGGCGGTCATCGCCGCCTACGAGAGCGGCTTCATGACCGCCTGAGTGCACGCCGTTTCGCGGGGGTCGAGCCGCTCCACCGGACGTCCAGCCGCGCCGTGACGCGGCTCGACGTCCGGCGGGCCGGCTTGACCCGCCCGTCGGCAGCGGAGTCGAGGAGGTGCTCAGACGAGGAAGCGGTAGGCCGTCGTCCCCGGGGCCACGAGCTGGATGCGCAGCGGGCTGGCCTCGCACCGCGCCAGCAGCGCGGGCAGCCCGTCGGCGCTGCCCAGCTCGATGCCGGTGAGCGCCGCGCCGGTCTCCCGGTTGTCCCGCTTCACGTACTCGAACAGCACGATGTCGTCGTCGGGGCCGAGCACCTCGTCGAGGAAGCGGCGCAGCGCACCGGGCTCCTGCGGGAACTCCACCAGGAAGTAGTGCTTCAGCCCGCGGTGCACCAGCGAGCGCTCGATCACCTCGGCGTACCGGCTGACGTCGTTGTTGCCACCGGAGAGCAGGCAGACGACGGTCTGCCCCGGCTCCACGCCGGCCAGCCCGCCGTTGACCGCCGACGAGGACAGCGCGCCCGCGGGCTCGGCGATGATCCCGTCGGCCTGGTAGAGGTCGAGCATCTCGGTGCAGACCTGCCCCTCGGGCACCGTCAGCAGCTCGGCGCCGGAGTCGCGCACCAGGGGGAGCGTCACCGCGCCCACCCGCCGCACGGCCGCGCCGTCGACGAAGGTGTCGATCTCCGGCAGCTCCACCGGCTTCCCGGCGGCCAGCGCCGCCGCCATGCCCGCCGCGCCCGCCGGCTCCACGCCGACCAGCCGGGTGCCGGGGGAGTGCCGGCGCAGCCACGTGCCGCACCCGGCCAGCAGCCCGCCGCCGCCCACCGGCAGGACGACGACGTCGGGTGCGCACCCGAGCTGCTCGAGCACCTCCACCGCCACCGTCGCCTGCCCGGTCACCGTGCTCAGCGCGTCGAAGGCCGGCACCAGCGTCGCCCCCGTCGTGGCGGAGTCGGCCGCAGCCGCGGCGGCGGCCTCGTCGTAGGAGTCGCCGACGACGACGAGGGTCGCCATGTCGCCGCCGAGCGCGGCGATCCGCTCGCGCTTCTGCCGCGGCGTCGTTCCCGGCACGTAGACCCGCCCGCGCACCTGCAGGGCCCGGCAGGCGTAGGCCACCCCCTGCCCGTGGTTGCCGGCGCTGGCGCACACCACCCCGGCCGCGCGTGCGGCGCCGTCCAGCCCGGCGATGGTGTTGTAGGCACCGCGGATCTTGTAGGAGCGGCCCACCTGCAGGTCCTCGCGCTTGAGCCACACGTCGGCGCCGGTGAGCCCGGAGAGGCGGGCGTTGCGCTGCAGCGGGGTCCGCTCGGCCACCCCGGCGAGCCGGCGTCCCGCCTCCCGCACCGCGCTGGAGAAGTCGTCGGGCGACGCGTCGTCGCGAGGAGTACCGCTCACACCGCCCATCGTCGACGACACGCCCCCGGGCCGGGGCGGGAGGTCACGGTTCGGTGCGTGATGTGCCCCACGGGCTCGCGCGCGGGCCTACGGTCGGCGCCCCCCTTGGAGGCGGCGCGCGAGGCGGTGAGGTCGGTGGCCGGAGCCCTGGTCGTCTACGAATCGGTGGTCGGCGATGCGAGACGGGTCGCGATGGCCGTGGCCCACGGGTTGTGCAGCCGGCTGGAGGTCGACGTCGCCTGCGCGCGCGAGGCCCCGATGCTGCTGCCCGCCGACGTGCGGCTGCTCGTGGTCGGCGGGCCGGCGCACGCGTTCGGCATGCCGCGCCCGGCCACCCGCGAGGGCGCGGTCCGGGACCACGCGGCGGTGATCCCCGACGTTCCCTTCGGCCTGCACGAGTGGCTGGGCGCCGTCCGCCTGCCCCGCGGCACCCAGGCGGCGGCCTTCGACACCCGCACGGACCTCCCGGTGCTGCTCACCACGCTGGACCACGCGGCGCGGACGGAGGAGACGCTGCTCCGCCGGCTGGGCGCCACCCTGGCCGCGCCCGCCGAGCACTTCCTGATCGCCGACGTCGCCGGCCCGCTGGTCGACGGCGAGGAGGACCGCGCCCGCCGGTGGGGGCAGGCGCTGGCCGAGCTCGTGGCCCCGCACCGCATCCCGGTCCGCGGCTGACCGGTCCGCCGAGGGATGGTCAGCGCGGGTCGAGCAGCCGCAGGGGCGGCTGGGTGACCAGCCGCTTCTCGAAGGTCACCCGGTGCCGGCCGTCGTCGTCCTGCACGAACCGCAGCTGGTCGACCAGCGCGCGCATGAGCACCAGCCCGCGCCCGCGGTCGTCGAGGGGGGAGGTGGGCGCGTCCGCGGCGGTCGCCGGGTCGAACCCGGCACCGTCGTCCACCACGCTGATCCGGCACGTCTCGTCGTCGATCTGGACGTCGACCTGGTAGGCCTCGTGGTCGGCGGCGTGGTCGACGACGTTCGCGCAGGCCTCGGTCAGCGCCAGGACGATCTCGTCGACGACCGCCTGCGGGACGGTCAGGTGCTCCAGCGCCTGCCGCAGCAGACCGCGCACCAGCGGCACGCTGTGCGCGTCGGTCGGCAGGCGCACGTGGAAGTCGATGTTCACGGCCGTCCAGCCTCCTCCTGCACGGTGGCCTACCCTCGGACGTCCGGGACGACGCGCTGAGGGAGGTGAACGGTGCTCTTCGACGTGGAACGTGCGACGGTCGCCGGGCGTCCGGCGCTCACCGTACGGGGTGAGCTGGACCTCGCGACGGCCCCGCAGCTGACGGAGGCCGCCGAGGCCCTGCTGAGCAGCGGTCCCGCGGGCATCGTGGTGGACCTGACGCCGACGGTCTTCCTCGACTCCTCGGGTTCCCGCACCCTCATCGCCATCGCCCGCAAGGCCGCCGCCGCAGGCGCGGAGCTGCACGTGGTGGCCCCGCGGAGCAACCGTCCCGTCCGGCTGCCGATCGACCTGCTCGACCTCGGCGCGGTGGTGCCGATCGTGAACTCCGTCGGCGAGGTGCCCAGCCCCGCCATCAACCGCGACGCCACGTGACGTCGCCGCGGTGACGAGCTCCGCGGCCGGCCAGGCGCCCACCGTCGACGAGGAGGCGCTGGCCCGCTGCGCCGACGAGCCGATCGCCGTCCCCGGTGCGGTGCAGCCGCACGGTGCGCTGCTGGCGGTCAGCGAGCCCGATCTCGCGGTGGTCGTCGCCTCCGCCGGCGCCGCGGACCTGTTCGGCGGCCCGGTCGCCGGTCGCGCCATCGACGAGCTGCTCGACCCGGCCGACGCCGAGCGCCTGCGGGCGGGGCTCGCCGGCGACCTCGCCGAGCTGAACCCGCTGCGGGTGCGCGTGGGCGGGGAGGACGTCGACCTCGTGGTGCACCGGGCCGACGGCCTGCTGGTCACCGAGTGGGAGCCGGTCCGGGGCGCGGAGGAGGCCGGCAGCGCCTGGCACCGCCGGCTGCCCACGGTGCTGCAGCGGCTGTCGGCCAGCGCCACGCTCGACGAGCTGTCCGGCGTGCTCGCCCGCGACGTGCGCGCGCTGACCGGCTTCGACCGGATCATGGTGTACCGCTTCGACGCGGAGTGGAACGGCGAGGTCATCGCCGAGGACTGCCGCGCGGACCTCGAACCCTTCCTCGGCCTCTGGTTCCCGGCGAGCGACATCCCCGCCCAGGCGCGGGCGCTGTACGCGACCAACTGGATGCGGCTGATCCCCGATGCCACGTACCGGCCGGTGCCGCTGGAGCCCGCGATGGTCGGCGGGCGCCCCCTCGACCTCTCCGGGGCCATGCTGCGCAGCGTCTCGCCGGTGCACCTGGAGTACCTGGCCAACATGGGGGTGCGGGCCTCGATGTCGGTCTCGCTGGTCGACCGCGGGAAGCTGTGGGGCCTCATCGCCTGCCACCACTACGCCGGTCCGCACCGGCCCTCCTACACCGACCGCACCGCCGCGGAGTTCCTCGGCCGCACCGCCTCGCTGCTGCTGCCGACGAAGGTGGACGCCGGCGAGCAGGGCGGCGTCGTGGAGGTGGCGCAGCGCCAGGCCCAGCTCGCCGCGGTCATCGGCCGCACCCCGCGGGGCCTCGCCGCGGCCCTCACCGACGGCGAGGTCACCGCGCTGGACCTGCTGCCCGCCGCGGGCGCCGCCGTGCGGCTCGGCGGCCAGCTGCACCTCCTCGGGACGACGCCCCCGGCCGAGCGGATCGGCCCGCTGGTGGGCGACCTGCTGGCGGCCGGGATCCGCGCCACCGACGCGGTGAGCCGGGCCGTCCCGGCGGCGGCCGGCCTCGTCGCCACCGCCAGCGGCGTGCTGGTCGAGGAGGTGGCCGGTGGCCGCGGTGACTACCTCGCCTGGTTCCGGCCGGAGACGCTGCGCGAGATCACCTGGGGCGGCAACCCGTACACGTCCAAGACCGCGCAGACCGACGCCGGGCCGCGGCTGAGCCCGCGCCGGTCGTTCGACGCCTGGAGCGAGACGGTGCGGGAACGGTCGCAGCCGTGGCTCGACCACGAGGTGGCGGCGGCCCGCGGCCTGGCCGCTCTGCTCACCGCGACCGCCGCGAACCGGGCGACGGAGGACGACCGCCTGGCCACCGCGCTGCAGCGGACGCTCCTGCTGGAGCAGCTGCCGAAGGTGCCCGGCGTCGACCTGGCCGCGCGGTACCTGCCCAGCGCGGACGACGTCGTCGGCGGTGACTGGTACGACCTGGTGCCGCTGCCCGGGGGCCGGGTATCGGTCGTGCTGGGGGACGTCGCCGGGCACGGGCTGGCCGCCGCGGCGATCACCGCCCAGCTCCGGCACGCGCTGCGCGCCCACCTGCTGCGTGCGGCCGGCCCGGCCGCCGCGCTCGACGGGCTCAACGAGGTCATCGGCGCGCTGCTGCCCGGGGAGCTCGCCACCGCCGTCGTCGCCGAGCTCGACCCGGCGACCGGTGAGGTGCTCGTCGCCAACGCCGGGCACCTGCCGGTGCTGCACGCCACCGGCGGCGGCGCCGGGTACCTGCACGAGGGGCGGGGTCCCGCGCTCGGCCTGCTGGACGCCGCCGGTTACCGGGAGACGCGGCTGACCCTGGCCGGCGACGACCGCCTGCTGCTGGTGAGCGACGGGCTCGTCGAGCGCGGGCCCGGTGGGCTGAGCACCGGGCTGGACGAGCTGCGCGCCGCCGTCGCCGGCGGCCCGGTGGCACCGCAGGCGCTGCTCGACGCGGTGCTCACCGCCCTGGACCCGCCGCGCACCGACGACGTGACGCTGCTGGCCCTGGCGCGCACCTGAGCCGGGTCACGGCCGCGACACGATCCGGCCCGCGGCGGTGCGGCGCGGCGGAGGAGCCGGCGCCCGCGCCCTAGCCTCGCGCGGACGACCGGCGTCCGGCGGTCGGACCGTCGACCGGGGAGCCGCCAGTGCCGCCGACCGCCTTCCGAGCTCCCCGCCGCCGGGGCCGCCGGCTGGCGGCCGTGCTGCTCGCCTCGGTCGCGCTCACCGCGTGCGCCGGCCCCGCGGCCCCGGCCGCCGCACCGACGACGACGACGCCGGCCCCGCCGCCTCCACCGCCTCCTCCGCCCCCGCCGGTGCTGTGGCCGCTGACCGGTGTGGACAGCGCAGGCGCCTACGCGGAGCGGCCCGCCCTCGCGGTGAAGATCGAGAACTCGGTCGACGCCCGCCCGCAGACCGGCCTGAACGCGGCCGACATGGTGTGGGAGCAGGTCGTCGAGGGCGGCATCCCCCGCTACGTCGCCGTCTACCACTCCACGGTGCCGGCGGAGATCGGGCCGGTGCGCTCGGTGCGGCCGATGGACCCGGCGATCGCCGCGCCGCTGCGCGGGGTGTTCGCGTTCTCCGGAGGGCAGCGTCCCTACGTCGACGCCATCGCCGCCGCGGGCCTGCAGGTGGTCAGCCGGGACAGCGGTGCCGGGGGATTCCACCGGCTGGCCGGCCGGTCGGCGCCGCACGACGTCTACGCCGATCCGCACGCGCTGCTGGCGCAGGCCGATCCCGCCCACCTCGCCGCGCCGCCCGGCCAGTTCCTGCTGGCGGCCGACGGTGCGCAGGCCGGCGCCGTCCTCGCCGGGGCGCCCACCGGCGTGGTGGACCTGAAGCTCTCGGGCATCAGCCGGCCGAGCTGGACCTGGAGCCCGCCCGACGGCCGCTGGGTGCGAACCGAGGCCGGGACCCCCGCGGTCGAGGCCGACGGCACGCCGCTGCGCGCCACCAACGTCGTGGTGCTGCGGGTCGAGGTGGTGAACACCTCCGCCACCGACCCGGCGGGCAACCCGGTGCCGGAGACGGTGATGGTCGGCGGGGGAGAGGCGCTGGTGGCGACCGGTGGGAAGACGCTCGCCGCCACCTGGGCCAAGGGCTCACCGGCGGACCCGGTGGCCCTGACCGGCCCCGACGGCAACCCGGTGCTCCTCGCCCCCGGGACGACGTGGGTGGAGCTGGTCCCGGTGCGGACCGGCGCGGTCACCCTGCGCTGAGCCCGTGTCCGCCGGCGGCGGCGCCGGGGATGGTGACCGCCTGCGGGTAGTAGCGCCCTGCCCACCCGGGCGGGGCAGAGGGCTGCTGGGGTCGGGGCAGGGGGCTGCTGCCCGGCGAGGTCCCCACCCCGATCGGGGTCTCCCGCGGAAGCTCTGCCTCTGAGTGCACGGTGCACTCAGAGGCAGACCATGCCGGGGTGGTGCGCTGCCCACCGCCGGGTCGGGACCTGGCGGACGCCGGGGTCACACCGTCTCGGATACCCGCAGGCGGGCCAGGACCAGGTCGAACTCGGCCATGCCGGTGATCTCCGTGCCGAGCTCCCGGGTGATCTGCTCGCGCATGCCGCGCACCGTCTCGGCCGAGGCCTCCATGTCGTGCCGGCCGGCGTAGGTGGCGGCGAGCGCGCCGAGCTCGGTCCGCCGGTCGACCAGGAGGCTCACGCTGCAGAAGCCCGGCAGCTCGTCCAGGCGCGGCAGCACCCCCCGTCCGCACCGCATCGACCGAGCGGTCGGTGTCCGCTGGGTCGCCGCGGGTCCAGGTGACACGGGTGCACGCACCCTCCGGGGCCTCGCCGCGGACCCGGCTGTGAACCGGCTCCGGCGCCCCGACCCTGCGAGCCGGTCAGCCCGTGAGCAGGCCGTCGGAGGACGAGGTGAGCCGGCCGGCGTCCAGCGCGGCGGCCAGCGCCTTCTCCAGCACCGGGGTCACCGACGCGGCCCGCCGCTTGTAGCCGAACACCGTGGCGGTCGCGGTCAGCAGCTCCTCGCGGCGCATCCCGGCCGCGGCCCGGCAGAGCGCCGCCATCGCGTTGGCGACCTCCTCCGGCGCCACGTGCTCGATCGGCCGGTCGGTGCTCGACACCTGCCGGCGGAACCCGGTCCAGGTGGCCCGGTCCACCCCCTCGGGCCACAGGTGGTCGCCGTCGACGGCCGAGGGCGGCAGCAGCGAGAGCAGCACCTGCTTGCGTGCCTCGGTGGCCCGGTTGAGGCCGAACGCGCCCACGGTGAGCTTGGCCAGCCGGTCGACGTGGATCGGTCCCTCGGCCTTGATGCCGGCGACCAGCACCCGCCGCACCGCCCGCGCGGCCTTGGACACCGGCAGCTCGTCGAGCACCGACTTCTCACCGGCGGTCTTCGGGATCCACGGCACGAACGGCGTCTCGCCCTCCAGGGCGGGGGCGGCCGCGGGCTTCGCGGCCGCGGCCGGCTTCGGCGCCGGCCGGGCGGTCACTGCGGGCACCGCCATCGAGGTCACCGAGGAGCGCAGCGCCGCCACGCCCTTGAACGACTCGACGGCGGCCGTGGGCAGCGGCACCGGCGCCACGGCCGGGCGGCTCGGCACCGGGGCCGCATCGAGCGCGGCCACCAGCCGGTCGACGACGGACGCCGGGTCGGCCAGCCACGCGGGCAGCCACACCCGCTGCACGACCGGCCAGCGCAGCATGTCGCCGAGCACCTCCGGCGGCAGGCCGTCCCGGTCACCGACCGTGCCGCGGCGCGCCCAGGCCGGCCCGTCCAGCAGCACGGCCATGACCGGCGTCGCGGGGTCGGCGGGCCGGCTCACCGAGAGGTCGACGCGGAACTCCGAGAGCCCGACGTCGGTGCGCACCACCAGCCCGCGCTCGCGCAGCGCGGCCGCGATCTGCTCCCGGTGCCGGTCGACGACGGCGGCCGACCGCGGCGAGCGCGGCAGCACGTCGGTGCCCTGCTCGGCCATGTCGAGGTAGGCCCGCAGGTGCTTGATGCCCACCGAGGAGGTCTCCTCGGCCCGCAGCTGCGCGGGGTCGAAGGAGGAGAAGACGACGACCTGGCGCCGGGCCCGGGTGATCGCGACGTTCAACCGCCGCTCGCCGCCCTGCCGGTTCAGCGGGCCGAAGTTGAGCGGCAGCGTGCCGTCGGCCGTGGGGGAGAAGCCGGTGGAGAAGAAGATGACGTCGCGCTCGTCTCCCTGCACGTTCTCCAGGTTCTTGACGAACAGTCCCTCGCCGTCGGTGCGGTCCAGCGCGGCGGCCAGCCGGTCGTCGTCGGCGTCGCGCAGCAGCGCCTCGATGTAGGACCGCTGCTGGGCGTTGAAGGTGACCACGCCGATCGAGGGGACGGCGTCGATGCCGTCCCACTGCGGCACCGCGTCGAACCGGCGGCGGATCTCGGCGACGATCGCCTTCGCCTCGACCGGGTTGGTGCGCAGCAACCGGCCCGCCCCGGAGCGGTGGAACGTGCCGGGAACGCGCACCAGCGAGACGCCGCGCCCGTCGGCCTCGGCCGAGGCCCGCCCGTGCGTGGGCGCCGGGAAGGAGGAGAGCCGGCTGTCGTAGTACTGGGTGTTGGAGAAGGCGATGAGCGACTCGTCCTGGCTCCGGTAGTGCCAGGAGAGCCAGTGCCGCGGCACCCGCGCCTGCACGCACTCGCCGAGGATCGACTCCTCGTCCTCGACCGCGGTCTCCACGACCTCCACCGGGTCGTCGCTCGCGGTGGTCGTCGGCTCGAGGAACGACGTCGGCGGCATCTGCTTGGAGTCGCCGACGACGACGGCGGCCTTCGCCCGGCCCAGCGCGCCGATGGCGTCGGCTACCCGGATCTGCGAGGCCTCGTCGAAGACCACCAGGTCGAACAGGCCGGCCTTCGCGGGGAAGAAGCGGGCCACCGAGTCCGGCGACACCAGCACGCACGGCATGGCGGCGGTGACCAACTCGCCGTACTGCGCGAGCAGCTGGCGCACGCCCAGCCCGCGGCGCTGCTTGGCCAGCTCCCGCTGCAGCGCGCCGACCTGGCCGGTGCCCATCGCGGCGTCGAAGGGCCGGGCGGCGAGCACCGACGCCGGCAGCGCCTCGGTCAGGTGCGCGCGCACCGCCCGCGAGGCCTCGGTGAAGCGGACGATCGCCGCCTCGTGGGCGTCGACGTCGAAGAGGTCCAGGCCGCTGGCGTCCAGCCGCTCGGCGACCGACGCCGCCGCCAGGCCGCGGTCCAGCGCGCGCACCGCGTCGTCGGCGGCGACCGCGCCGGTGATCAGCATGGTGCGGGCGTCGAAGAGCCCGGCGTAGCGCAGCGGCTCCAGGGTGTCGAGGAAGGAGACCCAGCGGCGCAGCGACATCAGCACCGAGTTCTCGACGCCGCGCTCGGGGCGGGTCATCGACCAGCGGAGCACCAGGCCGTCGTCACCGGCCCAGGCGGCGAGCTGGTCCGAGGAGCTGCGGCAGACGGCCAGCAGCGAGACGACGGCGTCGCGCAGCCGGGCGACGGCGGCGGCGGGTGCCGGCGCGGCGGGCGTGCCGGCGACGATGACCTTGCGCAGCGCCACGTGGAAGGCCGAGGAGCCGTCGACGGCGGCGCCGGCCCGGCGCAGCCACTCCACCTCGCGCTCCAGCAGCCCCGGGTCGGTGAACGGATTCCACGCCCCGGGGACGGACAGCCCGGGGACCGAGTCGACCCGGCCGGCGATCGCCTGGACCGCCGTCTGCACCCGCCACAGGTTCTCCACCAGCAGCGGGACGTCCTTGGGGCGCACCTTCGCCCCGGGACGCAGGCAGCCGGCGATCTCCTCGCGGACGGCGATCAGCCGCTTGCGCCGCCCCCACCAGCCCGACGCCGCCGCCGTCTGCGCGCGCACGTAGACCTCGGCCAGCGGCAGCCCGAGCACCTCCGGTTCGGCGACGTCGAGACCGGGGTGCCGGAAGGCCGTGAACGCGGCCACCTCGCCGAGCACCGCGCCGGTCGCGGTCGTCCAGCGGCCGCTGAAGGTCTCGTCGAGCACGTCGAGGCCCACCGGGGGGCCCGAGAGCAGGTGGACCAGCGCGTCGAGGTCCTCGGGCGTGCGGGCGTGGCGCAGCACGCCGCCGAGCTCGGGGAAGCCCGCGGCCTCCCGGACGGCCGCGTCCACCTCCGCCGCCGCCTCGCGGGCCGCCGGCAGGTCGATCTCCGGGGAGTCGACGAACGCCCACGGGTGCCGCGGCGAGGGCCGGGTGAGGTCGGCGATGTCGGGCAGCAGCGCCAGCGCCCGGCGGACCGCGGTGAGCACCTCGGCCGGTGCGTTCGCGACGAACGGCTCGGGCACCGGGAGGGCCGGGACGTCGGTGCCGGCGGTCAGCTCAGCGGTGCGCGCCGTGTACAGCGAGAGACCGGCGGCGTTCTCGGCGTGCAGCCGGTCGGCGTAGCGGGCCAGCTGGCGGCGGGCCGAGCGCAGCCGCTCGCCGTCGGCGGCCAGCCCCTGCTCGTCGACGGCGACGGCGTGCTCCAACGCCAGCCGGATCTGCGCCCGCACCATCGAGGCGCGGGACCCCTTGTCGTGCAGGTCGAGGGCGAACATGCCCATGCCCACGGCGTCCAGCCGGCGGGCCACGACGTCGAGCGCGGCGCGCTTCTCGGCGACGAAGAGGACCCGCTTGCCGTCGGCGACCGCGCGGGTCAGCAGGTTGGTGATCGTCTGCGACTTGCCTGTGCCGGGCGGGCCCTCCAGCACGAACGTCCGGCCGGCGGAGGCCTCGGCGACGGCGCGCAGCTGGGAGGCGTCGGCGGGCACGGGCAGCCGGGCGGCCAGGTCGTCGAGGTCGACGTGGGCGCCGGAGTCGCGGGCCGGGTCGAGGAAGGGCTCGGTCGGCTCGTGCACGAGGTGGTGCACCAGCGGGTTGCCGGCGAAGTCGCCCCAGTGCTCGTCCAGGTCCTTCCACAGCCGGTACTTGGCGAACTGCAGGATCGCGAGGTCCGCGGTCGCCTCCACCCGGTAGGGCAGGCCGTGGCCGACCAGCCCCACCCGGACCGCCTCCAGCGCGCGCTCCAGGTCGGGGGTGCTCTCGGCGGTGTCGCTGAGGGCGGGCACCACGAGGCCGTGCACCTGGCGCAGCTTCTCCAGCAGGCAGTAGTTCGGCGTGCTCGCGCCGGACTCGTCGAGCGACAACCGGTAGGAGCCGGTGCGCCCCACCGGGGCCAGCACGACGGGCACCAGCAGCAGCGGCGAGCGCAGCGGCCGGCCGTCCAGCTCCCACACCAGCGAGCCCAGCGCCAGGTACAGGTTGTTGGCGCCGGTCTCCTCCTGCACCGTCTTCGCGCGGTAGGCGAGGTTGCGCAGCCGCGGCAGGTACCCGCCCTCGGTGACGTCGGCGTGCACCTCGCGGCGCTCGACGAGCAGTTCGGTCAGCTGCTCGGCGGGCAGCTCCCCGGCACCGGTGAGCCCGCGCTCGTTCTGGACGGCGGCCAGCCGGTCGCCGGGGAGGAGGGTGATCGGGGTGCCGTCGTGGAGGAAGTTGTCCAGGATCGGCAGCGCGGTCGCGGGCAGCGTCAGCGGCAGCCCGGCGCGCTCGGTGTAGTTGATCAGCCGGTTGCGCAGGCTCAGGTCGAGCAGCGCGTTCTTCCACTGCTGCACCCGGGGCGGGGCCTCGGGGCGCTGCGGCGTCGCGCTCGCGATCGGGGCGGGGAGCGCGGGGGCTCCGTGCTCGGCCGGGCGGTACTCGACGACCTGCAGCAGGCCCTCCGGCGTCCGGGCGCGCGCCGGCAGCGGCAGGATGCCGTCGCGCCGGGCGCGGTGGACGTCGGTCACGCCGAGGACGCGGTCGAGCTCGCCGGCCAGCCAGCGCTCGTGGGCCGGGGCGTGCAGGTCGGCGACGGGCTCGCCCCCGCCGGTGAGGAGCGTGGTCTCGACCAGGCCGATCAGGCCGAGGTCGACCAGGTTGGCCAGCGGTGCGGCGTCGGTCGTGGCGGCAGACTCGGAGCTGCGCTCCTCCCGCCAGTAGCCGAGGAAGGCGTGCGCCCCGCCGGCACGGCTGCCGCCGGCACCCTCGGCCAACCACAGCAGCGGCCGGATGCCGGCCTGCTCCAGCGCGGCGGCGAGGAGGACGACGGCGTCCAAGGGCGTGGCGACGCGCCAGGTGAGGACGTCGCCGGGGGAGCGCACCTGCTGACCGAGATCGGCCCAGCTCAGCGGCGGCTCGGAGTGGCGCACCCCGCGACGGCGCAGGACCTCGGCCAGCGCCGCGACGACCTCGTCGACCCGCTCGGCGGTGGCCGCGTAGCCGGCCAGGGCGCCGCTGCCGGTCCGCTCCTCGAGCAGCCCGGCGGCCTCGGCGACCAGCCCGGTGACCGCCGGGTGGTTGGGCATGACGTGGGCGGCGAGCATCTCGAGCGCCAGGGGGAGCGGGCTGGCCAGCCACTGGTTGGCGGCGAGCACCTGCACCGGCGCGGTCGCCTCGCCGACCAGCACGTCGTCGTGCCACACCTCGACGTCGACCACGCCGGGGCGCTGCTCCTCGACGTGCAGCATCGCCGCCGGGTCCATGACCAGCCCGATGCCGGTGAGCACGGTGGTGCGGCCGCCGTCGACGTCGGCGAGCAGCTCCACCGCCTGCGCGATGGGGCCCTCGGCGTCGCGCACCGTCAACCGCACGGTGGCCCCGCGCAGCGTGTGCCCGGAGGTGAGCGCCAGGCGCGACACGACCGGGATGCGGTTGTGGGCCAGCGCGTAGCTGAGCACCGGGGTGGAGGTCAGCTCGATGGAGACCACCGTCGGCGGCGCGACGACATCACCGAGCTGGATGTCGGCGGGGCTCTCCATGTCACCTGTCTACCGGGTCGGACGGACTGGTCCGCCCATGGTCCCCGACGGGAGGGGTGGATGTGACGGGAGAGGCCGAACGTTGCCGGGGATCACAGATCCGGACTCGGCCGACCGTTCCGGTCCTCGCCGGTCCTGCCGATGACGCGCGGCCGGCCGCCGGTACGGCAACACGTGGGCGGTCCTGTGGGACATCACCACTCGGGTCGAGGCCCTGACGCACGGGTCTCCCTCACGACGTGGGTGTGGTGGGTCGCGCGAGCCCGTCACCGGCCGACGACGTGCGCTCACGCCCGCTTCTGGCCCCTCGGGAAGTGGGCGTCATCGCACATCATCGGATGCTCGATCGTGCCGGGCAGCCCGTCTCACCCGTCTCACGAGGGGGCGCACAGGTCAGAGGGCTGGTTCGAGCGTCGACCCGGTGCGGAAGTCCCCCATCAATGCCCACGTGTTGCCGCACAGGGCCGGCCGGGGGGGCTCCCCGGGACGCTCGCGCTCTGCCCACCCCGGCGGGGCAGAGAGTGACTGTCCCCGGACCTGGTGGCGCAGCCTCCCGGGTGGGGTCGGGGACGCTCTGCCTCTGGTCCGCAGGGGAACCAGCGGCAGAGCGCCGCCGGACTTCCCCATGCAGCGAGTTCGCGCTCTGCCCACCCGGGCGGGCAGAGCACGACGTGCCCCAGGGACCCTGCCCGGACACCGCGCCCTGCCCTGCCCGGCCCGGTCTTGCCTGTTCCTGTTCCTGTCCCGCCTGCCCGGAGCCTTGTGCCCTGCCCACCCACGTGGGCAAGGCGCAAGCGTCCGGGAGGTGTGACCGGGACGCCGGGAACCCCGGCTTGCCGTGGGACGGTCCGGCGGGAGAGGTTGCCCGTCATGGACGCCATGCGACGGCACGACTCCGGGCTGCTGGTCGAGGAGCGCGGGCACGTCCGCGTGCTCACCCTCGACCGGCCCGAGCGGCGCAACGCCCTCTCCACCGAGGTGCAGGCCGACCTCGTGGAGGAGCTCCTCCGGGTGGTCGAGGACGGCGTGCGCGCGGTCGTCCTCACCGGCACGGGGCCGGCCTTCTGCGCCGGTCTCGACCTCAAGGAGATCCGCGCCGCCGACGAGCGGGGCGAGCGGTTCCGGCCGCCGATGAGCCGGCCCGTGCGGTCGCTGTTCGAGGTCGTCACCGAGACGCCGGTGCCGGTGCTCGCCGCCCTCAACGGCCCGGCAGTGGCGGGCGGCTTCGAGCTGGCGCTCGCCTGCGACCTGCGGATCGCCTCGCCGGCGGTGCGCTTCGCCCTGCCGGAGGCCGTGATCGGCATGGGGGCCAACTTCGGCTCGGTGGTGCTGCCCAAGCGGATCCCGGTCGGGATCGCGCTGGAGATGCTCTTCACCGGCGACCCGATCGACGCTACCGAGGCGCAGCGCTGGGGTCTGGTGAACCGGCTGGTCGAGCCCGACCGGGTGCTGCCCACCGCGCTGGAGCTCGCCGACCGGATCGCCGCCAACGCCCCGATCTCGGTCCGCCGGATGAAGGAGACCGCGGTCAAGGCCCTGGAGCTGCCGCTCTGGCAGGGGTTGCGCCTCGACGTCGGGCCCAACCCCTACCTCAGCGACGACCGCAGGGAGGGCATCGCCGCCCGGCTGGAGAAGCGGGCCCCGCGCTGGACGGGCCGCTGACCGGGCGCCGGGCGGATGCGGGTGGTCAGCCCCCGCCCGGCGCGGCCGGTCAGCGGAACCGCTGCTCGAGCTCCACGGCGATGGATGCGCTGAACAGCGGGTTCCGCCCCCAGGTGGTCCGGCAGGCGTGCGCCGACCGGACCGCCGGGCTGCACGAAGCGAACCTGGCCGACCTCGACGCGAAGTACGCCGACGTGATCGAGCTGGCTCTGGTTCTGGCGCGGCTGGACGACCGGGATGCGGTACCGGGCCGTTCATGACTTTCGGGTAACGGCTCGTCCCACCCGTCAGATCGGGCTGACGCCGGGGGGTGCCGGCTGCGAGGGTCCGCCCGTCCGTGCCGGTACCGACCCCGAGGAGACGTCATGAACTGCGCGCACTGCGGAGCCGTGCACCAGCGAGGCCGCTTCTGCGTCGGCTGCGGCAGGACGATGCCGCCGTCGTCCCTGCCGCCCCGCCCGGTCCGCCTCGCTCCGCGTCCGCCCTACGAGGTCACCGACGACATGACCCAGCCGGTGCTGCGCTTCGACGTCCAGCAGCGGCGCGCGCCGGCCGGGGAGCGGCTGCAGGCCCGCGTCGGCTGACCGGTCCGTCCGCGCGGGCGCCGCTCCTCCCGGGGGGCGGCGCCCGCGCGCATTCCCGGGCGCCGTTCACCCGTCCGGGTGACGAGGCTCACTGCTAGCAATCCGCTTGCAGTTGTTAGCACGCCGGGGATCCGGGGCACACACAGAACCGTCAGGTCATCCCCGAACCCTGGAGCTGTGTCCCGCCATGACCGACAACAACGCCAAGATGATCAACCAGCTGCGCGCCCTCGTCCTGCTCACGCAGACCGAGGAGCAGATCGCACGCACCCGCATCGGCCAGGCCCGCACCGACGCCGTGCGCCGCGAGCTCACCCAGAACGCCGACAACGCCGCGGCCCGCTCGCTGGAGATCACCGAGCAGCTGCGCGCCCTCGGTGGCGTCCCCGACGTCGTGACGCCGGTCGTCGGCCGCCTCTCCGCCGTCCTCAAGGCCACGTTCGAGCAGACCACCTCGGTCGAGGAGGCCCTGCTGCAGGACCTCCAGCTGGAGCACCAGCTGCTCGACCGCGCCACCTACCTCAAGGTGCTCGCCGAGACCGCCGGTGAGACGAAGACCCAGCGCCTCGCCGAGAAGCTGGTCGAGGCCCACGCCGCGACCGTCGAGTGGCTGACCGTCGTCCTCGCCGAGGAGGCCCTGGGCGGCCCGGCCGCGCTGGTGCCCACCCCGGTGCAGAAGGTGGCCGGCGGCGTCGCCCGCGCGGTCAACGCCCCGGTGCGCTTCTGGGCGAACACGGTGAACAACGCCGTCGACACGGTCCGCCACGCCGGCGAGGAGACCTCCGACCGGTTCTCCGCCGTGGGCGACCGCGCCTCCGCGCTCTCCGGCGCGGTGCGCGAGACCCTCACCGCCGGCCGCGCCGCCTCGCTGCGCCGCGCGGAGCGGATCGCCGAGCACGAGGGCAACGACGACGCCGCCGAGGCGGCCCGCGCGGCCCGCGAGGAGCTGGGCGACGTCACCTCCGACGAGCTGCCGATCAAGGGCTACGACTCGATGTCGGTGCAGGACGCCGTGAAGGCGATCAAGCAGCTGAAGACGCCGCACGACATCAACGTGATCATCCGCTACGAGGAGACCCACAAGAACCGGTCCAACGTGGCCAGCGCCGCGCAGACCCAGCTGGCCGCCCTGGCCAAGGAGGCCGTGGGCGTCACCAAGTGAGGCACGGCCCCGTCCGCCTCGGACGGGGCCGGGTACGCGGAGGGCCCGCATCCCCACGGGGGGTGCGGGCCCTCCGCGTGCGCCAGATCGCGTGCCGCCGGAGTTTGGCACGCCAGCGAGGAAGGGGCAGCCTGCAACCCTGTGCATCACACCCGAGGCCCTCGAGGCGGAGTTCTCGCTGACGACGGCCGCGACGCGGCTGGACTTCCTCAGCCGCCGCGACAACGGCGACACCGCGCTGAACATCGTCCGCGACGACGCCGACGCCGACGACTGGTCGGCGTCCATGCGCGACACCGGGACCCAGCTGGACGTCGACGAGGCGCTGGAGCTCCTCGCCCTGGGCGAGGTCGTCTCGCGCCGCGCTCACGACAGCCAGCTGGTCGGGATCCGTGCCGCGCTGCGCGGCGGGGCGGAGTGGGCGCAGATCGCCGCCGCGCTCGGCGTCTCCCCGCAGCAGGCGTGGGACTCCTTCACCGAGTCGATCGAGCGACAGCTCGAGTCCGAGGCCGCCGAGCGCGCCCGCGAGCTCGCCGGCACCCGCCCGGGCCGCTGAGCCGGAGCGGCTGCCGGCGCACCGGGGTCAGCGCACCTCGACGCCCCGCCAGAAGGCCACCCGGTCGGTGATCTCCCGCGCGGCGTCCTCGGGCTCCGGGTAGTACCAGGCGGCGTCCGGGTTCTGCTGCCCGTCGACCTCCAGGGTGAAGTAGGAGGCGGTGCCCTTCCAGGAGCAGACGGTGTGCTTCTCCGAGGGGCGCAGCACGTCGTCCCGGACCGAGTCGCGGGGGAAGTAGGCGTTGCCCTCGACGGTGACGATGTCGTCGGACTCGGCGATGACGACGCCGTTCCAGGTAGCGGTGGTCATGCCCCGATGGTCCTCCGCCCGCGACCGCGGGGCCGGTCGCGCTCGAGGGGCGTGACGCGCGGCGGCGTGGGCATGGAGGAGGGCGTGGCCGTCCGGTCACCCCGCCGATTCCCGGACCGCAGGAGGAACCCGATGGCGCAGCCCCACCAGCACGGTGACCGCGACCGGAGCGAGGGGGAGGGCACCCCGAAGGGCAGGCGGCTCGGTCGCGTGCTGATCCCGCTGGGCATCCTGCTGGTGATCCTGGGGATCTTCACCTACATCCTGGTCGTCACCTTGGGCGCCACCGGCGACGACGAAGATGTCCTCGACAACGAGGGCGCGGCGACCGCCGTCGTCCTCGAGGTGCCGGTCCCCGCCCTCCGCTGAAACCCCGCCGGCTCAGCGCTCGAGCAGGGCGAACGTCGCCACGGCGTGCACCAGGGCCTTCCCCTCCTGCTCCACCTCGGCCTCGCACGCCGTGAGGTGCTCCCCGCGGGTGCGGGCGCACGCCCCGGAGCCCGGGACGGCTGGGGCGGGTGGGGTGCGCGGCACGCCTCGTGACCCCTCCGAGGCATGGGGTCGTCCCACGTGACCACCGGTGCCGCGCCATGAGCAAGGATCCCCGGGTACGCACCACGTCCAGTGATCTCAGGAGCACCCATGAGCCACCCCGGGAACGGCCCGGACCAGAACCCGTCCGGCCGGCAGCCGGGCCAGCCCGGCCCGTTCGGCCAGCCGGGTGAGCCGGGCCAGCCGGGTCAGTACGGTCAGCCGGGTCCGTACGGCCAGCCCGCGCAGCCGGGTCAGCCGTACCAGCCCTTCGACCAGGCCGGTCAGCCCGGTCAGCCGGGCCAGCCGGGTCAGCCCGCCGGCGGTTGGGTGCCGCCGCAGGGCGGCGCGACGCCATGGGGCCAGCCGGAGCAGAAGGGCAGCCCGGCCAAGAAGGTCCTGCTCGCCGTGGGCGGCGTCCTGGTCGCCCTCGTCGCCGTCGGCCTGCTGTTCAGCATGCTCGGCGGCGGCGAGCCCGAGGTCGGCGACTGCGTGGCGAACCTCGACGGCGAGGAGGTCGAGACCGTCGAGTGCGAGGCCGCCGAGGCGGAGGCCCGCATCGTCGGGATCGACGAGCAGGAGCTGAACTACGCGGACTTCCTGGAGCAGGAAGTCTGTCTGGACTTCGCGTCCGCCGTCGGCGCCATCTGGGTGGGTGCCGACGAGACCGAGCCCGGCACGGTCTACTGCGCCGAGCCGGTCTGATCCCTCCGCTGCGCCGAGTGCCCCGCCGGTCCGCCGGCGGGGCACTCGCCGTTCCCGAGCCCGGAGGTCAGGCCTCCTGCGCGGCGGGGTCCTCGTCCGTGCGCCGCTCCAGGAAGAAGGCGCCGAGCGCACCGGCGAGCGTGGCGAACACCGCCACCGAGTAGGTGGCCAGGGCGATGTCGAGCACGCGGGCCAGCCCGCCGTCGGCCGTGAGCGGCTGCCCGACGATCGTGGCCAGGGCGGCGTCGTAGAGCGCGGTGCCGTAGGAGTCGTAGGCGCCGAGCACGTACAGCAGCTGGCTGGTCGCCAGCACCACCACGACCGTCACCGCGCCGAGCCAGCCGATGCGGCCGCCGAGCAGGCGCCCGGCCGACCGCGAACCGCGGACCGCCGCCGACACGACGCCCCCGACGCGCGCCGCGCGCAGCAGGGTCAGGGCGCGGGCGAACCGCAGGAACGGCACCGCCAGGAAGACGACCTGCCACCAGTTGCGCACCCAGAACCGGCGCTGATCGCGGGCGGTGACCGCCCGGTGCACGAACTCCGCCACGAACACCGCCCACAGCACCCAGCCGACGACGCCCAGCGTGGTGGTCAGCCAGGGTTGCCGGGCCAGCGACTGGCCGAGGACGACGAGCACGAACACCAGCCCGAGCGCGCCCATCGGCTTGTCCAGCCGCCGGGCCAGCCCCGTCTGCTCCGGGGTGTCGTCGAGCTCGGGGACGTGCTGCCCGGTGGAGCTGTCCGGGCGATCGGGGTGCGGGCGCTGCATCGACGTCCCCTACCCCGCGCGGGCGGCGGTGCGTCCCCGGATCACGGCAGCCGCCGCAGCAGCACGCGGGCGACCGCGGCCGCCTCCGGCGACGGGACCCCGGCGGCCGCCGCGCGCAGCCAGGCGGCGAGGGGGCCGGCGAGCGCGGGGGAGAGCGCACCGATCCAGGCCGCGCTCCGGGCGCGCGCCTCGGCGACGTGCTCGGTGCGGCCGCCGGGGCCGTGGGCGACCACCTCGGGACGGCTGGCCAGCAGCCCACCGAGGCGCCACTCGCCGGGCGTCGTGGCGGTGGCGAGCGCCTCCAGCCGGTCCGCGGCCTCGTGCAGCAGCGCGGCGTCGTCCGCCGGGTCCCGGGTGCTCTGGGCCGTCACGCCGTCCATTGCACCGCACGGCGCGGCGGAGGTGGGGGGCTCGTCGACGTGGGTGCGGGCATGCTTAGGTGTGCCTCGCCTATCTCCAGGAGGATCCACGTGACCAGGCTCGGGCGCACGACCGCCGTCATCTCCACCCTCACCCTCGCGGCCTCGTTGGCCGCCTGCAGTTCCGACGCGGACACGCTCACCGTCTACAGCGCCCAGCACGAGAGCCTGGTCCGCACGATGCTCGAGGACTTCACCGAGGAGACGGGCATCGAGCTCGAGTTCCGCGACGCCAACGACTCCGAGCTGGCCAACCAGATCATCGAGGAGGGGGACGCCTCGCCGGCCGACGTCTTCCTCACCGAGAACAGCCCGGCGATCGACGTCGTCGACCGGGCGGGGCTGCTCGCGCCGCTGGAGGAGGAGACGCTGTCCCAGGTCGGTGAGCAGTACCGGCCGTCCTCGGGCAACTGGGTCGGTTTCGCCGCCCGCTCGACCGCGCTGATCCACAACCCGTCGGAGATCTCCGAGGAGGAGCTCCCCGCCTCGATGCTCGACCTCGCCGACCCCGCGTGGCAGGGCCGGGTCGGCATCGCCGCCGGCGGGGCGGACTTCCAGGCGATCGTCAGCGCCGTCCTGGCGCTGGAGGGCGAGGAGGCCACCCGGGAGTGGCTCGCCGGGCTGGAGCGCAACGCCGAGATCTACGCGAGCAACACCGCGATCATGAAGGCCGTCGACGAGGGCGAGGTCCCGGTCGGCATCACGTACCACTACTACTGGTTCCGCGACCAGGCCCAGAACGGTCTCATCGGCGACGACGCCGCGCTGCACTACTTCCGCAACCAGGACCCGGGCGCCTTCCTCAGCGTCTCGGGCGCCGGGGTGCTCGCCTCCTCGGACCAGCCCGAGCAGGCCCAGCAGCTGGTCGCGTACCTCACCAGCCGCGCCGCCCAGGAGCGGCTGGCCGACAGCAGCGCCCTCGAGTACGCCGTCGGCACCGGCGTCGCCTCCGCCGACGCGCTGCCGCCGCTGGCGGAGCTGCAGGCGCCCCCGGTCGACCCGGGGTCGCTGGACGCGCCGAAGGTCACCGAGCTGATGCAGGAAGTGGGCCTGCTCTGACCCCTCCCGCGCTCCGCACCCCGGGCCCCGGAGCGCCGGCCCCGCCGGCGGTCCGGGGCTCCGGCGCGTCCGCGAGCAGGGGACGGCGACCGCTGCGGCGGTCACCGGTCACCCTCGCGCTGGCCGCCTGCGTCGCCGCCCTGGCCCTGCTGCCGCTGCTCCACATCGCCGCGTACACCGTGGACGTCGGCTGGGCGGGGGTCCGCGAGCTGGTGTTCCGGCCGCGGGTCGCCGAACTGCTCTGGAACACCACCCGCCTGGCCCTGGGCACGGTCGCGGTCTGCGCGGTCCTGGGCGTCGGCGCGGCGTGGCTGGTGGCGCGCTCGTCGGTGCCCGGACGGCGCCTGTGGCACGTGCTGCTGGTCGCGCCGCTGGCCGTGCCGGCGTTCGTGAACAGCTTCGCCTGGATCTCCCTCCTGCCCGGGCTGGACACCTATGCGGGGGCGCTGCTGGTCGTCTCGCTGTCGTACTTCCCGTTCGTCTACCTGCCGGTGGTGGCCGCGTTCCGCGGCCTGGACCCGGCGCTGGAGGAGACGGCCCGCGGGCTGGGGCTCTCCGGCTGGGCGGTCTTCCGGCGGGTGCAGCTGCCGCAGCTCCGCGTGGCGCTGCTGGGCGGCGCCCTGCTCGTGGCGCTCCACGTGCTGGCCGAGTTCGGGGCGCTGCAGATGCTGCGCTACCCGACCTTCACCACCGCCATCTACGACCAGTACCGGGCCACCTTCAACGGCCCGGCCGCCACCGCGCTGGCCGGGGTCCTGATCCTGCTGTGCCTGGTCCTGCTGCTGGCCGAGGTCCGGTTGCGGGGGCACCGCGGATACGCCGGCAGCGGCCGCGGCGCGGCCCGTCCGGTCCGGCCGGTGGAGTTGGGCGCGCTGACCGGGCCCGCGCTGCTGGCGCTGGCCGGGCTGGTCGGCCTGGCGCTGCTGGTCCCGCTGGGTGCGCTGGCCTACTGGCTGGCCGGCGGCGCCTCGGCCGGCCTCTCCTGGGGCGACCTCGCGGCGACGACCGGGACGACGCTGGCCCTGGCCGCCGCCGCGGCCGCGGTCACCACGGCCATGGCCCTGCCCACCGGGTGGCTGGCCGTCCGCGCCCGGGGGCGCACGGCGACGCTCCTGGAACGGGCGACGTACGTGGGCAGCTCGCTGCCCGGCATCGTCGTCGCGCTGGCCCTGGTCACGCTGAGCATCCGGGCGACGCCGTGGCTCTACCAGACCGTGCCGGTGCTGCTGGCTGCCTACGCGATCCTGTTCCTGCCCCGGGCGATCGTCCCCGTCCGTGCCGCGGTCGAGCAGTCCCCACCCCTCTACGACGACGTCGCCGCCTCCCTCGGGTCCTCCGGCGCCGACCGGTTGCGCCGCATCACCCTGCCGCTGCTCGCGCCCGGCCTGGGCGCCGGCGCGGCCCTGGTCTTCCTCGCGGTGGTCACCGAGCTCACCGCCACCCTGCTGCTCGCCCCCACCGGGACGGCCACCCTCGCCACCGCGTTCTGGTCGGCGAGCAGCGCGCTCTCCTACGGTGCGGCCGCGCCGTACGCGGCCGTCATGGTGCTGCTCTCCGCGCCCGCCACCGTGCTGCTGTCCCGCCACACCCGACGAGGTCCGACCCCATGAGCTCTCTCACCGTGACCGGGCTGACCAAGGCCTTCGGCGCCACACCGGTGCTCACCGGCGTGGACCTCCACGTGCCGGCCGGCGGGTTCACCGCCCTGCTCGGCCCCTCGGGTTGCGGCAAGACGACGCTGCTGCGGCTCGTCGCCGGCTTCGACGACCCCGACCGCGGCACCGTCGGCCTCGGTGACCGCGTCGTGGCCGGTGCCGGGCGGGGCGTGCCCGCCCGGCAGCGGGGGATCGGGTTCGTGCCGCAGGAGGGCGGGTTGTTCCCGCACCTCAGCGTCGCCGGCAACGTCACCTTCGGCCTGCCGCGCCGCCGGCGCGGCGATCGGGGACGGGTGGCCGAGCTGCTGGCCCTGGTCGGGCTGGACGCCGACCTGGCCGACCGGGCGCCGCACCAGCTCTCCGGCGGCCAGCAGCAGCGGGTCGCCCTCGCCCGGGCGCTGGCCCCCGAGCCGGCGCTCGTGCTGCTCGACGAGCCGTTCTCCTCCCTTGACGCCGCGCTGCGGGAGGAGACCCGGCGAGCCGTCCTGGCCGCGCTCACCGCCGCCGGGGCGACCGCCGTGCTGGTCACCCACGACCAGGCCGAGGCGCTGTCGATGGCCGACCAGGTCGCCGTCCTGCGCGACGGCCGGCTGGTGCAGCTCACCGATCCGCGCACCCTCTACCGGCGCCCGGCCGACCTCGACGTGGCCGCGTTCGTCGGGGAGTCGGTGGTCCTCGACGCGGAGATCCGGGACGGCAGCGCGCTCTGCGTCCTGGGTGCGCTGCCGGTCGCCGGGGCGGTGGCCGACGGGCCGGCCCGGGTCCTGCTGCGGCCGGAGCAGCTGCGGCTGGGGCCGCCGCTCGGCACGGGCGCCCGGGCGCGGGTGCGGGAGGTCGACTTCTACGGCCACGACTCCCGCGTGTGGCTGACCCTGTCCGACGGCGGGACGGTGACCGCCCGGCTGGAGGGGGCGGAGCTGCCGGCGGTCGGGCAGGAGGTCACGATCGAGGTGGCCGGCACGGCCCTGACCTTCCCCGCCGCCGGGCGTGTCGGGCGCGCAGTCCTGGCCGATCCGGCTTTGTGAGCGGCGCGCCGTGACCCGGCCGCGCGCGTAGGTTAGGAAAGCCTAAGCTGCCGCGCATGGACCTGTTCCTCTTCACCGTCGACCCGCAGTGGGGGCACGACGTCGTGGCCGCCGGCGCGGCCGGCATCGTCGTCGACTGGGAACGGCGCGGCAAGCTGCGGCGCCAGGCGGGGGAGGGCACCCAGGTCAACGGGGACACCCCCGAGGACCTCACGCGCGTGCGCTCGGCGACCTCCGGGCGCGTGCTCTGCCGGATCAACGGCTTCGGCCCGTGGACGGCCGGCGAGGTGACCGACGCGGTCGCCCGCGGGGCCGACGAGCTGCTGCTGCCGATGGTCCGCTCCACCGAGGAGGTCGACCGGGCCCTCGACCTCGTCGCGGGGCGGTGCGGCCTGGGCATCCTCGTGGAGACCCAGGACGCGGTGGACCGGGCGGCGGAGCTCGCGCGGCGGCCGCTCTCGCGGATCTACGTCGGCCTCAACGACCTGCGCATCGACCGCCGCTCCACCGCGCTGTTCGCACCCCTCGTGGACGGCACCGTGGAGGCGGTGCGGGCGCAGGTGACCGTGCCGTTCGGGGTCGGCGGCCTCACGCTCCCCGGCGGCGGGTTCCCCGTGCCCGGTGACCTGCTGGCCGCGGAGCTGGTCCGCATCGGCACCCAGTTCACGTTCCTGCGCCGCTCGTTCACCGCCGACATGGCCGGCCGCGACCCGTTCGTGGAGGTGCCGAGACTGCTCGCCGGCCTCGACGAGCTGCGCCGGGCCGGTGCCGAGCGCGCCACCGAGCGCCGCCGGGCGTTCGTCTCCGCCGTCACGGCCATGGGCCGGGAGGCCGCGGCGCGGGTGGCGCAGCCGGCGTGAGGGCGCTCGTGACCGGGGCCGGCGGGTTCGTCGGCCGGCACCTGGTGGCGCGTCTCGAGCGGGACGGCTGGCACGTCACCGGGCTGGCCCGCCGGGACGTCGACCTGGCCGATCCGGTCGCCGGTGCGGCCGCGGTCCGGGCCGCGGACCCCGACGTCGTCTTCGCGCTCGCCGCCGGCCGGGCGAAGGCCACGCCGGAGGAGCGCGCCGCCACGACGGCGGTCAACACCAGCCCGTGGCTGGTCGACGCCCTGCCCGACCGCTGCCGGGCCGTGGTGCGGCTGGGCTCCTCGACCGAGTACGCCGCCGCACCGCACCCGCTGGCCGAGGACGCCGCCCTGGAGCCGCGCGGCTTCTTCGGCGCCACCAAGGCCGCGGGCTCGCTGCTCCTGCAGGCGGCGGCCGCCGAGCGCGGGATCCGGGCGGCGGTCCTCCGCGCCTTCCAGGTCTACGGACCGGGGGACCACCCCACCCGCCTGGTCCCCGTCGTCATGGCCGCCGCCCGCAGCGGCGGCACCGTGGCGCTGCCCGCCCACGTCAGCCGGCGGGACTGGGTGTGGGTGGGCGACGTCGTCGACGCCTGCATCCGTGCGGCGGTCGACGACGGGCTGCCCCCCGGCGCCGTGCTGAACATCGGCACCGGTGTGCAGACCGGCACCGAGGAGCTCGTGGCCCTCGCCGAGCGGGTGACCGGCCGCCCGATCGCGACCGCACCGGGCGCCCACCCGGGGCGCGGCTGGGACACCGCCGACTGGGTCTGCGACCCGGCGCTGGCCCGGCGGCTGCTGGGCTGGACCCCCGCCGTCGACCTCGCGGAGGGCCTGGCCCGGACCTGGGCGGCCGGGTGACCGCCGGCGGGGGAGCCGGTCCCCGGGTGGCGGTCGTCGTCCCCGTGTACGGCAACGAGGCGACGCTCGGGGGGCTCGCGGACCGGCTGGGTGCGGCGCTGGCCGGCCGGCCGTGGCGGCTGCGGTTGGTCGTCGACGCGTCACCGGACGACAGCGCCGCCGTGGCGCGCGCCCTCGCCGCCCGGGACGCCCGGATCGCGGTCACCGAGCTGGCGGTGAACGTCGGGCAGCACGCGGCGCTGGCGCGCGGGCTCGCCGAGGAGACGGCCGCCGACGTCTGGGTCTGCCTGGACGCCGACCTGCAGGACCCGCCGGAGGCGGTGCCGCTGCTGCTGGACCGGCTGGCCACCGGGGACGTGGCGGCGGTGTTCGCCGGGCGGCGCGGCCGCTACGAGTCACCGCTGCGGCGGCTCACCGGCACGCTGCACCGGCGCGTGGCGGGGAGGCTGACCGGTCTGCCGCCGGACGCCGGGGCCTTCCTCGCCATGAGCCCGGCCGTGCGGGCCGCCGTCGTCCCCGCCGTGCAGGACCAGGGAGCGCCGAGCGTGGTCCTCGCCGTCGGCCGCTCCGGCCGGCCGGTGGCGAGCGTGCCGGTCGTCCGGGACCGGCGCCCGGTGGGCCGGTCGGCCTGGACGGCCCGGGCCCGGGTGCGGCAGTCGCTGCGATCGCTGTCCTGGGCGGCGCGCGGCCACCGCTGACCACGGCCGGTCAGCGGCTCCAGAGCTGCAGGACCAGGTCGGTCTTGCCCGCCGGGAAGTCGTACTGGTCGACCATGCGCAGGCCCGCCGCGCGGAGGATCGCGTCGTCGTCGGTGGGCTCGGGCTCGCCGTCGAGGAGCCGGCGCACCACCCAGACCCGGTCCTCGCCCGGCGGCGCGTCCTCCGGGGGGAGCACGACGTCCGGGCGCAGCTGCGGGGCCAGGGTGCGGACGTAGTGGTCCAGGCCGGTGGCCGACCGCTGGTCGGCGGCGACGATCGGCTCGCCGCTCTCGTGCGCTTGCGCCAGCACCGCGACCAGGTCGTCGGCCCGCTCGCGCGGGCCCCGGTCGGCCAGCGGGGCGGAGGCCAGCAGGGAGCAGGCCAGCAGGAGCGCACCCACCGGGACCCGCGCCGGCCGCGGCAGCGCCATCGCACCGGCCGCCGCCAGCACGCCCAGCCCCAGCAGCCCGGCCAGCAGGTAGCGGGGCAGGTACACCGGCCGGACCAGCTCGGTGGCCACGAGCAGCAGCAGGGGAACCACCACCCAGCAGGCGCCGACCACCCGGGCACCGGCCGCGCGGAACGCCCCGACCACGGCCAGGCCCAGCCCCAGGTAGAGCAGCGGGGTGCGCCCCCCGGCCCAGGCCTCGGCGGCGAGGGCGACCAGCCGGCCATCGGTGTCGCGCAGGTGCTCGGCGTTGCGCGCCCCCGTCCCGTTCAGGACGGCGAGCCCCACGAAACCCACGGCCGGCAGCGCGGCCAGCGCCCCGGTGAGCGCGACCGGGAGGGCGCGCCGGCGCCGCAGCAGCACCGCGGCGGCGACGAACGCCGCGAGCACGGTGACCGCGTACCAGTGCGCCAGCCCCATCCCCGCCCCCGCGAGGCCGAACAGCAGCAGGCCGCGGGGCGGCTCCTGCAGCCAGCGCACCAGCCCCAGCGCCGTCGCCCCGGTGGCGAGCACGGCCAGCCCGTAGCTGCGGGCCTCGACCGACTGCTCGAGCACCAGCGGGTTGGCGGCGAGCACCAGCCCCGCCAGCACCCCGGTGCCCCGGCCGGCGAGGCGGGTGAGCGCCCGGGTGATGAGGGTGAGGCCACCGGCCGTCGCCAGGAGGGAGAGGAGGCGCAGCGAGGTGTCCCCGCCGAGGCCCGGCACCGAGGTCCACAGGTACGTGACCAGGTAGTACGGGGCGTTGTAGGACGGCGGCACGCCGGCCAGGTAGCTGGCGGTGCCCTCGCCGGTGGCGATCGCGGTGAGGATGTCGCCCAGCGGCAGGCGGGCCACCTCGGCGGTGAACAGCTCGTCGAACCACAAGCCGTGGCCCGGCAGCAGCAGCCAGCCGCCGAGGAGGGCCACGAGCACCGCGGGCAGCAGCTCCACCGGCGACCAGCGCAGCGGCGCCGCTGCGCTCCGGTCCCGGCCGGAGGGAGCGGTGGCCTGCGGGGGCCCCTCCGTCACCGTCGACACCCCTGCAGGTTAGGCGACCCTGTGCGGGCGCCCGGGCGCGACACCGGGGACGCCGGCCCGAGCCGATCAGGCGGGGTCGCGCCGCATGGGCACGTGGGGGATGCCGTCCTCGACGTAGCCCGGCCCGCTCCGGCGGAAGCCGAACCGCTCGTACCACTGCTCCAGGTGGGCCTGGGCGCCCAGGGTGAGCGGCCCGTCGCCGTAACTGGCCAGGGCGGCCTCGATGAGCCGTCCGGCCAGCCCGCGCCCACGCGCCGCCTCGGCGGTGGCCACCCGGCCGATGGCCCGCGTCGCGCCGTCGTGGAGCACGCGGACGGTCGCCAGCACCTGGCCGGCCTGCTCGAACCAGAGGTGCTCGGTGGTGGGTTCGACGTCGCGCCCGTCGAGCTCGGGGTAGGGGCAGGTCTGCTCGACCACGAAGACGTCGACGCGCAGCCGGCACAGGGCGTAGACCTCGAAGGGCGTGAGGTCGGCGAACCGGGCGCGGCGCAGCAGCGGTTCGGGGGCGGTCCCGGCGGAGGTCATGCCGACGTTTGTAGCCGAGGCCCCCGGCGCGCGATCGGAGGGGAGGACGGCGCCTTCCCGGGGTAGGCACCGCGCATGTCGATGTCGAGCCCGTTCGAACCACACCTCCGCGACCAGGACGAGAGCATCCCCGCGGCCGACCCGGGAGCGGGCGCCCCGCCGACCGCCGACGGGTTCGGCATCGGCGGGGAGGAGCCCGATCGCGCGCCGGAGACCGACCGCCCCGGTCCCGGCACCGAGGACGTCGATCCGCCGGAGGACCCGGCGTTCCGCACGCCCGACCCGCACGACGTCGGGCCGGCGTCGGAGAACTGAACGGCCCGGGCCGTCAGCCGCCCAGCGCGGCGACGACCCGGTCGACCAGCTGGTAGTGGCCCACCGCCCAGAAGACGACGCCCGCCAGCGCGAGCCCGCCCACGGTGACCGCGGTCGAGCTGACCGGGTGCTGGCGGGCGTGCCGCCACGCGTCCCGCGCCTTGCGCTTGAAGGTGGTGAAGAAGCGGCGGGCCCAGGCGAACTCGGTGGACCACACCCACAGGCCGGCGAGCACCGGCGGGATCGTCAGCGGCCCGGGCAGGACCGTCAGGGCGAGGCCGATCAGCACCAGCAGCAGCCCGGCGGTGAACACCGCGACGCGGTAGGCGATCGCGACGGTGGGGTTGCTGTGCACCCGCGCGCGGAACGAGCCCGGTTCCACGGGGCGGGGCTCGCCGAGCCCGTCGCTGCAGTGCACGCAGAGGGTGCTCCCGCTGCCGCCGGCGGCGGACTGCTCGGCCGCCCGGTTGCCGGCGAACCGGTGGTCGGCGGGGCGGTGGTCGGCGGGGCGGGTGGTCTGCGGGGTGGACGGCACGGGTGCTCCCACGGCGGAGTGCTCCTGGAGGACGGCGAGGAGAACTCCTCGGTGGACGGGGCCGCCGGAGGGAGTACCCGGTCGCTGTGCGCCCATGCCGGTCGTGCGCAACCGGATCGCGCCGCCCCTTCGCGGGTCAGCCGGCGTAGCGGGCGGCGGACCGGGCGCGGGCCTTGGCGGCCTCGGTCTCCCGGTCCTTGGGCGGGGCGGTGGTGACCAGGGCGTCGAGCAGCCGGGCGGAGGCGGCGGCCACCTCGGCCACGGCCTGCTCGAACGCCTCGGCGTTGGCGCGGGAGGGCTTGGTCGTACCGCTGATCTTGCGCACGTACTGCAGGGCCGCGGCGTGGATCTCGTCGTCGGCCGCCGGGGGCGCGAAGTTGGCCAGCGGGCGGATGTTCCGGCACATGCCGGGCAGCGTAGGGGCGCGGCCGCCCCGCGGGACGGCTGCGGAGCACGGTCCGGGAGACGGAGGAGGACGACGCGGTGGCGGTGCTGCTGGTGGACGTGGCGAACGTGGTCGGGTCGCGCCCCGACGGCTGGTGGCGGGACCGGGCCGGCGCGGCCACCCGCCTGCTGGACCGGCTGGCCGGCCTGGCGGGCAGGCCGCTCGCCGGCCCGGACGGGGAGGCGCTGACGTGCACGGGGGTGGTCGCCGTCGTCGAGGGCCGCGCGCGGGACGTGCCCGCGCCCGAGGGGGTGGCGGTGGTGCGCGCCCCCGGCAGCGGGGACGACGCCCTCGCCGCGGCGGCGGCCGACCTCGCGGCCGGCGGCGAGGACGTGCTCGTGGTGACGGCGGACCGCGGGCTGCGCGCCCGGTTGCCCGACGGCGCCGTCGCGACCGGGCCGGGGTGGTTGCTCACCGAGCTCGACCGGCGCACCGCATGACCGCGGGGCCGCTCGGGTAGCCGGTTGCGGACAACCGGTGTTCCCGGGCACCGATCGCCGCCCCAGCGAGGAGCTCCCCGTGCCGATCCCCGATCCGAGCGGGTTCCCGCTCACCGTGCTGATCACCGGCGCGTCCAGCGGCATCGGCCGGGCGACGGCGGTGCGGCTGGCCCGCCGCGGCGCACGGCTGGTGCTGGTCGCTCGCGGCCGCTCCGCGCTGGAGGAGACCGCCGAGGAGCTGCGCGCCGCCGGTGCCGCCGCGGTGACGGTGTGCCCGGCCGACGTCCTCGACGAGGAGGGGATCGCCGCGGTCGTCGCCGCCGCGGTGCGTGAGTTCGGCCGGCTCGACGTCGTCGTGCACTCCGCCCAGGTGATGGCCTACGGCCGGATCGAGGACGTGCCCAAGGAGGTGTACGAGCGCGTCGTCGACACCTCGCTGCACGGCACCGCCACCCTGGCCCGCCACGTCCTGCCGGTCTTCCGCCGCCAGCGCGCCGGGCACCTGGTGATCGTCAACTCGCTGCTGGGCACCGTGACCACGCCGGTGCTGGGCAGCTACTCCGTCGCCAAGTGGGGGCAGCTGGCGCTGGCCCGGGTGCTGCAGCAGGAGACCCGCGACGAGCCGGGGATCTCGGTCTCGGTGGTGCAGCCGGGGGGCGTGAACACCCCGATCTACTACCAGGGCGCCTCGTACGCCGGCTCCACCGGGCGCCCGCCCCCGCCGGTCTACTCCGCGGCGCGGGTGGCCCGCCGGGTGCTCGCCACGCTGGACCGGCCGCGCCGGATGGTGCAGGCCGGGGCGCTCAACCACGTGGTCACCGCGGGCTTCCGGCTGTTCCCCGGGCTCTACGACGTGCTCGTCGAGCCGCTGCTGCGCACCTTCGCCCTCGCCGGGGACGACGTGCCGCCCACCGAGGGCAACGTGTTCCGGTCCCGGCCCGAGGGCAACGCCACCGAGGGGCGCTGGCGCAGCATCTGAGCCGGGCGTGTGAACAGCGTGTTCCGTCCCGTCGCAGGGCATTGCCCCGACGGGGGCGCAGGGCCAGGCTGACCCCACCCGACCTGCGGGGGCTCATCCGGAGGCCGGGCCATGACCGCGGAACCACAGGAACGTCACACCCGGCCGGTCGCCCGGCACGGCGTCGAGGCCGAGGCGGTGGAGGTCGGCTACCACCAGAAGCGGCAGCTGCGCACCGGGACGGCGGGCTGGGTGCTGCTGGCCGGGCTCGGCGTCGCCGCGGTCATCTCCGGTGACTACGCGGGCTGGAACTTCGGCCTCGCCGAGGGCGGCTTCGGTGGGCTGCTGATCGCCGTCGTCCTCATGGCGGTCATGTATTCGGCGATGGTCTTCGGCCTCGCGGAGCTGGGCTCGGCCCTGCCGACCGCGGGCGGCGGCTACACCTTCGCCCGCCGGGCGCTCGGCCCCTGGGGCGGGTACGCCACCGGCGTCGCGGTGCTCATCGAGTACGCCATCGCCCCGGCCGCGATCGCCACCTTCATCGGCGCCTACGTGGAGTCCCTCGGCCTGTTCGGGATCACCGACGGCTGGTGGATCTATCTCGCCGTGTACGCGCTCTTCATCGGCATCCACCTCATGGGCGTGGGCGAGGCGCTCAAGGTCATGCTCGTCATCGCGGGCATCGCCGTCGCCGGGCTCGTGGTCTACCTGGCCGGGGCGATCCCGGCCTTCGACTCGGCGAACCTGCTGGACATCGCGCCCACCGGCGCCGCCGGCGCCTCGGACTTCCTGCCCTTCGGCCTGATGGGCATCTGGGCGGCGTTCCCGTTCGCCATCTGGTTCTTCCTCGCGGTGGAGTGCGTGCCGCTGGCCTCGGAGGAGGCCCGCGACCCCGCCCGGGCCATGCCGCGCGGCATCGTCGCCGCCATGGGCCTGCTGCTCGTGCTGGCCCTGCTCATGCTGGTCTTCACCGCGGGCGCCGGGGGCTCGGCGGCGATGTCGGCCAGCGGCAACCCGCCGGTGGAGGCGCTGGAGGTGGCGGGCTCCGCCTCGGCGCTGGTCACGGTGGTGAACTACGCCGGGCTCTTCGGGCTGGTCGCCAGCTTCTTCTCGATCATCTACGCCTACTCGCGGCAGACCTTCGCGCTCTCCCGCGCCGGGTACCTGCCCCGCGCGCTCTCGGTGACCAACGGCCGCAAGGCCCCGGTGCTGGCGCTGCTGGTGCCCGGTGCCATCGGCTTCGTGCTCTCGCTCACCGGCCAGGGCGCGATGCTGCTCAACATGGCGGTCTTCGGCGCCACGGTCTCCTACGTGCTGATGATGGTCAGCCACATCGTGCTGCGCCGCCGGGAGCCCGACCTGCCGCGCCCGTACCGGACGCCGGGCGGCACGGTCACCACCGGTGTCGCGCTGGTGCTGGCGGCGGCCGCCGTCGTCGCCACCTTCCTGGTCGACGAGGTCGCCGCGCTGTGGACGCTCGGCGCCTACGCGGTCTTCCTCGGCTACTTCGCCCTCTACAGCCGCCACCACCTCGTGGCGTCGGCCCCCGAGGAGGAGTTCGAGCTGCTCGCCGCGGCCGAGGAGGAGGTGCGATGACCGTGCGCCGCACCACCCTCGGCGGGCGCACCTACGAGTTCCCCTCGCTGGCCGACCTGCTCGCCAAGGCGACCCCGGCCCGCTCCGGTGACGTGCTGGCCGGGTGCGCCGCCGAGTCGGCGGCGCAGCGGGTGGCCGCGCAGGCGGTGCTGGCCGACCTGCCCCTGGCCACCTTCCTGGAGGAGCAGGTCGTCGGCTACGAGGAGGACGACGTCACCCGGCTGGTCCTCGGCACCCACGACCCGGTCGCCTTCGCCCCGGTGGCCGGGCTGACCGTGGGGGAGTTCCGCGACGAGCTGCTCACCTGGGCCGCCGAGGGGGACGAGGCCTCGATCAGCGCGCTGGCCCGCGGCCTCACCCCGGAGATGGTCGCGGCCACCTCGAAGCTGATGCGCAACGCCGACCTGGTCGCGGTGGGGCGGCGGGCGCGGGTGGTGACCGGGCTGCGCAGCACCCTGGGCCTGCCCGGGCGGCTGGCCTCCCGGCTGCAGCCCAACCACCCGACCGACGACCCGGTTGGGGTGACGGCGTCGATCGTCGACGGGCTGCTGCAGGGGTCGGGCGACGCGGTCATCGGCATCAATCCGGCCACCGACTCGCCGGCCCGGACGGTGGCCCTGCTCGAGCTGGTCGACGCCGTTCTCCGCCGCTACGAGATCCCCACCCAGTCCTGCGTGCTCGCCCACGTCACCACCACGCTGCGCGCCATGGAGCAGGGGGCGCCGGTGGACCTGGTGTTCCAGTCCGTGGCCGGCACGCAGGCGGCCAACCGCGGCTTCGGCGTGACGCTGGACCTGCTGGCCGAGGCCCGGGCGGGCGCGCTGGAGCTCGGCCGCGGCACCGTCGGGCGCAACGTCACCTACTTCGAAACCGGGCAGGGGTCGGCGCTGTCGGCCGACGCGCACCGCGGGATCGACGGGGTGCCGGTGGACCAGCAGACCCTGGAGTGCCGCGCCTACGCGGTGGCCCGGCACTTCGAGCCGCTCCTGGTGAACACCGTCGTCGGGTTCATCGGGCCGGAGTACCTCTACGACGGCAAGCAGGTGGTCCGCGCCGGGCTGGAGGACCACTTCTGCGGCAAGCTGCTCGGCCTGCCCATGGGCGTGGACGTCTGCTACACCAACCACGCCGAGGTCGACGCCGACGACACCGACACCCTCACCCTGCTGCTCGGGGCGGCCGGCTGCTCGTTCGTCATCGCCGTCCCCGGGTCCGACGACGTGATGCTGCACTACCAGTCGCTGTCGTTCTCCGACGTCCTCACCGCCCGGCGGGTGCTCGGCCTCCGCCCGGCCCCGGAGTTCGAGGCGTGGCTCGCGCGGATGGACCTGCTGGACGCCGACGGACGGGTGCGCACGCTGACCGCGGACGCCCCGGCGGCGAAGGCCCTGCTCGCGGCGGCGCAGGCGTGAGCGGCGGGGTGGTCGACCCGGCCGGCCCAGACCCGTGGGCGGTCCTGCGCGGCGCGACCCGGGCCCGGGTGGCGCTGGGGCGGGCCGGCGACGGGTTGCCGACCGCGCGGGAGCTGGAGTTCCGGCTGGCGCACGCGGTCGCCCGCGACGCGGTGCACACGCCGCTCGACCCGGCGGTCGTGCGGGCGGGGCTCGACGGGGTGCCGGTGGTCGAGGTCCGCTCCGCCGCCGCTGACCGCGCCGGGTACCTGCAGCGGCCCGATCTCGGCCGGCGGCTGGCGCCGGGCTGCACGCTCCCGCGGGACGGGTCCGACGTCGCGATCGTGCTCGCCGACGGGCTCTCGCCGCGGGCGGTGCACGAGCACGGGGCGGCCCTGGTCTCGGCGCTGCTGGACCGGCTGGCCGGCTGGACGGTGGGCCCGGTGGTGCTGGCGACGCAGGCGCGGGTGGCGCTCGGTGACGAGATCGGCGCGGCGCTGGGGGCCCGCGTGGTGCTGGTGCTGATCGGCGAGCGGCCGGGGCTCTCCTCGGCGGACTCCCTCGGCGTCTACCTCACCTGGGACCCGCGGCCGGGCCGGGCCGACAGCGAGCGCAACTGCGTCTCGAACGTCCGGCCGCCGCACGGGCTGGGCTACGCGGAGGCGGCCGACGTGGTGGTGCGGCTGCTGGCCTCCGCCCGGGAGCTGGGCGCCTCGGGTGTCGCGCTCAAGGACGAGGGGCCGGCCCTGGGTGCCTGACGCGGGTCAGCCGACCCAGCGGTAGCCGTTCTCCGGCTGGCCCGTGCCGCCGTACCGCGGCAGCACCGCCGCCCGGCCGGTGCGCTCCAGGTGCTCCAGGTAGCGGCGCGCGCTCACCCGGGCCAGGCCGCACCGCTCCGCCACCTCACCGGCGGAGAGGTCGACGGCCGGGTCGCTGCGCAGGGTGCGCGCCACCGCCTCGAGGGTCCGCGGCGAGAGGCCCTTCGGCAGGTCGGTCACCGACCCCGCGCCACCGCCGCGGCGCCGGCCGGCCAGCAGCCGGTCGACGTCGCTCTGCTCCAGGCCACCCGCGGTGTCGCCGCTTCGCCGCAGCACCTCGGCGCGGTGGGCGCGGTAGACCTCCAGCCGCTCCCGGAAGGTCGCCAGCGAGAAGGGCTTCACCAGGTAGTCCACGACGCCGCCGGTCATGGCCTGGCGCACCGTGTCCACCTCACGCGCCGCGGTGATCGCCAGGACGTCGGGCTGCGGGCCGGCTGCGGCGCGGATCCGGCGGAGCACCTCCAGGCCGGAGATGTCGGGGAGGTAGACGTCGAGCAGCACCAGGTCCGGCCGGAGCGCCTGCACCGCCTCCACCGCCTGCACGCCGCGGTGCACCTCGCCCACCACCGCGAAGCCGGGGAGGGACTCCACGTAGCCGCGGTGCACCGAGGCGACGGCGAAGTCGTCGTCGACCACGAGCACCCGCACCACGCCGGTCACGGGGCGACCAGCGCGCCGGGGGAGGGCTGCCGCGATCCGGGCAGCCGCACGGTGACCCGGGCGCCGCCGGTGGGGGAGTCCGTGACCGCCGCCGTCCCGCCCCGGCGTGCCGCGATGCGGGCGACGAGGGCCAGCCCGATGCCGCGCCCGTGGTCGCCGTCGGGCCGCCCCTTCGTGGTCACGCCCACGTCGAAGACCCGGGCCCGGTCGGCGGGGGCGACCCCCGGCCCGTCGTCGTCGACCTGAACCAGCACCGCCCCGTCGTCCTCCTGGCGCACGAGCACCTGCACCTCGCCGCCCTGCCCGGTGGCGTCCACCGCGTTGTCGACCAGGTTGCCGACCACGGTCACGACGTCGTCGCCGAGCCCGGCGGGCAGCCGGCTGTCCGCCCCCAGCACGAGCCGGACGCCCTGCTCCCGGGCGACCGCGGCCTTGGCCAGGAGGAGCGCCGTCACGCCGGGATCGATGACGGTGCTCAGCGGGGCGCCGCCGAGCAGGCGGCCGCCGCCGATCCGCTCGATGAAGGCGACCGCCTCGTCCCGCCGGTCGAGCTCGATCAGCCCTTGGACGACGTGCAGCTGGTTGCTGAACTCGTGCGCCTGCGCCCGGAGCGTGTTGGTGAGGTTCCGCTGGCCGTCGAGCTCGCGCATCGCGCCGAACAGCTCGGTGCGGTCGCGCAGGGTGAGGACGTCGGCGATCCGGCGGCCGCCGACGACGGCGGGGGTGCGGCTGGCGACGAGCAGGCGCTCCCCGGAGAGCACCAGCTCGTCGGTGACCGGCCGGTCGCCGAGCACGAGCGGGAGCATGGCGGTGTCGAGCACCTCGGCGGCCGGATGGCCGACGGCGTCGGGCGGCAGGTCCAGCAGTCGCGACGCCTCGTCGTTGACCAGGACCACCCGCCCCTTCTGGTCGACGGCGACCAGCCCCTCGCGGATGCCGTGCAGCATCGCCTCGCGGGTCTCCAGCAGCCGGGCGATCTCCTCCGGTTCCAGCCCGAAGATGCGGCGGCGCAGGAGCCGGACCACGAGCACCGAGCCCAGCGCGCCGACCAGCGCCGCGCCGCCGAGCCAGGCCACGAGGACCGGTGCCTCGCGGTCGAACTCCGCGGCCAGCTCGCGCTCCAGGATGCCGACGGAGACCGCGCCGATGACCTCGCCGTCGGCGTCGCGCACCGGCACCTTGGCCCGCAGGGACTCGCCGAGGGTGCCGGTCTCGGTGCCGACGAAGACCTCGCCGGCCAGGGTGGTGGCGGGGTCGGTGGACACCCGCTCGCCGATCCGGTCGGGGTCGGGGTGGGAGAACCGGATGCCGCTCGCGTCGGTGATGACGACGAAGGTGACCAGCGAGGCCTCGCGGATGAGCTCCGCCAGGGGCTGCAGCGTCTCGCTGGGGTCGGCGGTGCCGTAGGCGTCCACCACGCTCGGCAGCCGGGCGGTGCTGTTGGCGACCGTCAGCACCTGCTGGCGGTAGGCGTCCCGGATCTGCTCCTGCTGGTAGTGGACGGCGACGGCGCCGGCGAGCAGCAGCGTCACCAGCACGATGCCCACCTGCAGCAGCAGGAGCTGGGCGCCCAGCGTCATGGTCCGTCGCACGGGGCCATTGTTCCCGCCCGGCCCCCCGATGTGACTGCGACCACAACGACCAATACGACCGCTACGACCGCAGGATTCTCCCGCCGTCCCGGCGCTCCTAGCGTCCGGCGCACCACGAGCCACCCGGCTCCGGGACGAGGAGGTCTCCCCATGACAGTTCCCCATCGAGCGGTCCACCGCCCGGCGCGCCGGCGCCTGCGCTCGGCATCCGTCGCGGTGGCCGCCGCGGTCTCCGTCGGCCTGACCGGCTGCAGCAGCGACGGCGGCAGCAGCGGTGGCGGCGGGGGTGCCGACCAGATCAACCGGCTCGCGGTGATGGCGCCGGCCGACCCCGGCGGTGGCTGGGACCAGACGGCCCGGGCCATGGCCGCGGCGCTGGAGAGCGAGGGGCTCGTCGGCAGCACCCGCGTGACCAACGTGGGCGGCGCCGGCGGCACCGTCGGTCTCGCGGAGCTCGCCAACGAGCGCAGCGAGGACTTCCTCATGGTGATGGGTCTGGTCATGGTCGGCGCCGTCGAGACCAACCAGTCGCAGGCCACCCTCGACGACGTCACGCCGCTGGCCCGGCTGACCACCGAGGACGAGATCATCGTCGTCCCGGCGGACTCGCCCTTCCAGAGCGTCGACGACCTGGTCGAGGCCGTCCGCACCGAGGGCCGCGGCGTCTCGATCGCCGGCGGCTCGGCCGGTGGCACCGACCACATCGCGGCCGGGCTGCTGTTCCAGGCGGCGGACCTGCCGGTCGAGGACCTCAACTACGTCGCGTTCTCCGGCGGCGGCGAGTCGCTGGCCGCGCTGCTCGGCGGTCAGGTCGACGCCGGCATCTCCGGCGTCGGCGAGTACGCCCAGCAGATCGAGGCGGGCGAGCTGCGGGCCCTCGCGGTGACCGGCGCGGAGCCAGTCGAGGGCATCGACGCACCCACCCTCACCGAGGCCGGCTACGACGTGGAGCTGACCAACTGGCGTGGCGTCGTCGGCCCGCCCGGCATCTCCGACGAGGCGCGCGAGCGGCTGCTCGCCCTGGTCGCGCAGATGCAGGAGTCCGAGGCGTGGCAGGCCGAGGTCGAGGAGCGCGGCTGGTCCGACGCCTACCTCGCCGGCGACGAGTTCGAGGCCTTCCTGGCCGAGGAGCGCCAGCGCGTCCGCGGCGTGCTGGAGGACATCGGGCTGGTCCAGTGAGCACCGCCTCCGGTTCCGGCGCCGCCCCCGAGCGGGTGGCGGCGCCGGAGCGGGGTGGCCGCACCCGGACCTGGTCCTGGGGCGAGGCCGCCATCGCCGTCGGGTTGTTCGCCGTGGGGGTGTTCACCCTCGTGGAGACGACCAGCATCACCGTCCCCGGCTCGGCGAACGTGCTCGGTCCCCGGGCCTTCCCGTACGCGGTCGGCGTGCTGCTGGTCGGCGCGTCCGTGGCCCTGGCGGTGAGCCTGCTGCGCGGGCAGCACGGCTCGGCCGAGGAGGGGGAGGACGTCGACGCCGGCGCCCGCACCGACTGGGGAACCGTCGCCAAGCTGGTCGCCTCGTTCGCGGCGCTGGTGCTGCTCATCGAGCCGCTGGGCTGGCCGATCGCGGCCACCCTGCTGTTCGCGGGCACGGCCTGGGCCCTCGGGGCCCGCGTCGTGCGCGCCGCCGTCATCGGTGCCGTCCTGAACATCGGCATTCACGTCCTGTTCGTGCAGGTCCTCGGGCTGTTCCTGCCCGCCGGACCGCTGGAGGGGGTGCCCTTCTTTGGGTGACATCGGCCTGCTGATGGACGGTTTCGCGACCGCCCTCCAGCCGCTCTACCTCCTGTACGCGCTGCTCGGCGTCACACTGGGCACGGCCGTCGGCGTGCTGCCGGGCATCGGCCCGGCCATGACCGTGGCCCTGCTCCTGCCGCTGACCTACAGCCTGGAGCCCGCCGCCGCCTTCATCATGTTCGCCGGCATCTACTACGGCGGCATGTACGGCGGGTCGACGACCTCGATCCTGCTCAACACCCCCGGCGAGGCGGCGTCGATCGTCACCGCGCTGGAGGGCAACGCCATGGCCCGGGCCGGGCGCGGGGCGGCGGCGCTGGCCACGGCGGCGATCGGCTCGTTCGTCGCCGGTACCGTCGCGACGGTCGCGCTCACCTTCCTGGCCCCGGTGGTGGCCGACCTGGCCGTCCAGCTGGGCCCGCAGGACTTCGTGGCGCTCACGGTGCTGGCCTTCCTCACCGTGGCGGCGATGTTCGGCGCCTCGCCGGCGCGCGGCATCGCGGCGCTCGCGGTCGGGCTGCTGCTGGCGATGGTGGGCACCGACTCGCTCACCGGCCAGCAGCGCTTCACCTTCGGCCTGCCCGCCCTGGCCGACGGCATCGACGTCGTCGTGGTGGCGGTCGGCATCTTCGCCGTCGGCGAGGCCCTGTACGTCGCCTCGCGGATGCGCAAGGGGCCGCTGCCGCTGGTGCCGGTGGGCGGCAGCTGGATGACCCGCGAGGACTTCCGCCGCTCGTGGAAGCCGTGGCTGCGCGGCGCCGCGGTCGGGTTCCCCATCGGCACGATCCCCGCCGGCGGGGCCGACGTCTCGACGTTCCTCTCCTACTCCATGGAACGGAAGCTCTCCAAGCGCAAGGACGAGTTCGGCAAGGGCGCCATCGAGGGCGTGGCCGGGCCGGAGTCGGCGAACAACGCCGCGGCGGCCGGGGTGCTGGTGCCGCTGCTGACCCTCGGCCTGCCGACCTCGGCGACGGCCGCGATCATCATCGTCGCGTTCCAGAGCTACGGCATCCAGCCCGGTCCGCTGCTCTTCGAGCAGGAGGCGCCGCTGGTGTGGACGCTGATCGCCAGCCTCTACATCGGCAACCTGCTGCTGCTGGTGCTGAACCTGCCGCTGGTGGGGGTCTGGGTGAAGCTGCTGCAGCTTCCGCGCCCGTACCTGTACGCCGGCATCCTCACCTTCGCCGCGCTGGGCAGCTACGCGGTCGGTGCCTCGACCGCCGACATGATCCTGCTGTTCCTCGTGGGCGTGCTCGGCTGGGGCATGCGGCAGTTCGGCTTCCCCGTGGCGCCGGCCGTCGTGGGGCTCATCCTCGGGCCCATCGCCGAGGAGCAGCTGCGGCGCACCCTGGCGATCAGCCAGGGCGATCCCAGCGCACTCGTGACCAGCCCGTTCGCGGCGGTCGTCTACCTCCTGCTGCTCGTCTTCCTGGCCGTCGGCGTGTACCTCAAGCGCCGGCAGTCCCGGGTGGAGGAGGAGCTCGTCCACGACCGGCCCGAGACCGTGCCGGCAGAGGGGAACCGCTCGTGACCATCGTCGTGGGGTACGTGCCCAAGCCCGAGGGGCGCGCCGCGCTGCAGGCGGCGGTCGAGGAGGCCGACCTCCGGAACCAGCCGCTGCACGTGCTGAACACGTCCCGGGGGGACTCCCTCGTGGACCCGTCCTACGCCGACGCCGGCGACCTGGCCGAGGTCCGGCGGGTGCTCGAGGAGTCCGGCGTCCCCTTCGAGCTCGAGCAGCGCGTGGGCGGCCGGGACGGGGCGGAGGAGATCGTCGCCCTGGCCGATCGGCTGGACGCGTCGCTCATCGTGATCGGGCTCCGGCGGCGGACGCCGACGGGCAAGCTGATCTTCGGCAGCGACGCCCAGCGGATCCTGCTCGACGCCGGGTGCCAGGTGCTGGCCGTCAAGGCCGGGCCGGGCGGGAGCGGGGCCGGTCGCTGACCTGGGGTGCCGCGGTCCCCGGCCGGCGCCGCCCGCCGGCCGGGGACGCCCGCTCAGCGGGCGCGGACGCCCGCGGCCACCTCGCTCGGGCGCTGCTGCTCGCCGGCGTAGGAGCTGATCGCGACCAGCGTGCCGGTGAGGGCGGGGATGACCCACTGCAGCGTGTCCAGCTGCTGCTGGGCGGCGGCGAGGTCGGCCCGGGCGGCCTTGGTGAGCTTGCTGGGCCGGGTGCCGGACTTCGAGGGCACCGAGCCGGCGTCCGATACCCGCTGCCCCAGCACCCGGCTGTAGGCGGTGGCGCCGAGCGCGGCCGCGGTGACGAGGGTCTTGAGGGTGGACATGCCGCCGACGCCCTGCTGGGCGGCCACCCGCTGCTTGTTGGCCCGCAGCTGGCCGACGCTGCCGATCAGGTGGGCGCCGATGGCGGCGGCGTTGACCGGGGTCCAGCGGTCCCAGCCGGCGTTGGCGACGCGCCCGGTGGCCGAATCCGTCCCGGCCTCGCCCGCGGCGGCGTTCAGGGCGACGGCGTTGGCCAGGGTTCCGCCGAACCAGGCGGACAGGCCGAGGTCGTGCAGCGAGCGGGACAGGGTGTTGCGGGCCATGTCGGCTCCTCGGGGAGGGGGATGGTCAGCCGTCCCTACCCCGGGCACCCGGCGGCATGCCGGTCGTGCGCCACCGGGGTCTGCGCGCCGATGCTCAGGGGCGGCGCAGGAGCCGGGCCAGCCGGTGCTTCCGGCCCCCGGTGAGCTCGGCGGCGGTCGCCGGGGCCGCTACCTCCGGTTCCGGGGCCGCCGCGGCCCGCTCGTGCAGCCGGGCCCGCACGTCGTCGGGGGTGTAGGCGCGGCGCTGCCGCTCGTTGCGGGCGAGCACGACGCCGCCGGCGGTCACTCCCGCGAGGCCGGCCAGTCCGAGCAGCTTCCAGAGGCGCACGTCCGTAACGTAGCGGCCCGTGCCCGATCTCTCCCTGGACGGCGCGGTCGACCTCACGCGCACCGGCGACGTCTGGGTCTTCCGCGGCCCCTCGCTGGCCGACCGCGCCATCCGCGCGCTGACCAACGCGCCGGTGAACCACGTCGGCATGGCGGTCGTGCTGGAGGACCTGCCCCCGCTGCTCTGGCACGCCGAGCTGGGGAGGTCGCTGCCCGACGCGTGGAGCGGCACCCACCAGCGCGGGGTCCAGCTGCACGACCTGCGCGACGCCGTCCTCACCTGGCGCGGGCGGTACGGGCAGCGGGCGTGGCTGCGGCAGCTGGTCGGCCCGGCGGAGGACGGCGGGGTGACCCCGGCCATGGAGGGCGCCGTGCTGCGCACGATCGCCCGCCTCGACGGGCGGCCGTTCCCGACCACCCGCGGGCTCGTGCGGGGCTGGGTGAACGGCCGGCTGCGGCGGCACACGTCGGCGGAGACCGTCTTCTGCGCCGAGCTGGTCGCGGCCACCTACACGGCCATGGGCCTGCTGCCCGGCGACCGCCCGCTCAACGCCTACGACCCCGGGAGCTTCTGGTCCGGCGACGACCTGTCGCTCCTGCAGGGCGCCCGCCTCGGCCCGGAGATCCCGGTGGACGTCCCGGCGGCCTGACCGGCCCTGCCCGCCCGCCCGCACCGCCCGGCCCGCCGGCCTGCCCGCCCCGCCCCGCCGCACCGCCCGGCCCGCCGCATGATCGTCGGCAAGAAGCCGGGCGACCGCCGGGCAGGTGGGGTGCCGGGGACAGTCGCTCTCTGCCCCGCCGGGGTGGGCAGAGCGCG
>NZ_JASNFN010000025.1:0-82114 GCF_030731085.1 Blastococcus carthaginiensis
GGCCGGGCGGAGCAGGAGCTCCGCCCGGCCCTGCGGCGGTGCACGGACATGGCCCCCGAGCGGTTCGCCCGGGAGCACTGGGCGCAGCACCCGCTGCTGACCCGGGCCGAGGACACCGGCAACTCCTTCACCGACCTGCTGGACCTGCCGGCGGTCGACGAGCTGCTCTCCCGGCGCGGTCTGCGCACACCGTTCCTGCGGATCGCCAAGGACGGCGCGGTCGTCGATCCCAAGCGGTTCACCACCTCGGGCGGGGCGGGTGCCGAGATCGCCGACCAGGTCTCCTCCGACGCGGTGCTCCGGCTGTTCGCCGACGGGAGCACCGTCGTCCTGCAGGGGCTGCACCGGCTCTGGCCGCCGCTGATCGAGTTCGCCGACCAGCTGGCCGCCGACCTGGGCCACCCCACGCAGGTCAACGCCTACATCACCCCGCCGTCCTCGCAGGGGTTCAGCCCCCACTACGACGTGCACGACGTCTTCGTGCTGCAGGTGGCCGGCGAGAAGCACTGGACCATCCACGAGCCGGTGCTGCCCGACCCACTGCGCACCCAGCCGTGGAACGACCGCGCGGCCGAGGTGGCCGCCGCCGCCGGGCGCGCGCCCGTGATCGACGCGGTGCTGCGCCCCGGTGACGCGCTCTACCTGCCGCGGGGGTTCCTGCACTCGGCGAAGGCGCTGGGCGAGATCAGCGCGCACCTGACCGTCGGCATCCAGTCGGTGACCCGCTGGGCGGCCGCCGAGTCCGCGCTGGACCTGGTGCGCACCCTGGCGGCCGAGGACCGGGCGCTGCGCGGCTCCCTGCCGCTCGGCCTGGACCTGAGCCGCCCCGATTCCGTGCGCGACGACGTCGCCGCAGTGATCGCCGGCCTGCAGGAGTGGCTGGGCCGCGTCGACCCCACCGAGGTCGCCGACCGGCTGCGCGAGCGCACGTGGGCGCAGGTCCGTCCCGAACCGGTCGCGCCGCTCGCCCAGGCGTCCGCGGCCGCGGCCCTCGGACCCGGGTCCGTCCTGCGCCTGCGCCGGCGGTTGCGGTGCTCGCTGCGGAACGACGCCGACGGCCGGGTGACGCTCGTGGGCGGGCGGCGCACGCACTCCTTCCCGGGCGAGGTGCGGGCGGCGCTGACCGCGCTGCTGGACGCCGGCGAGCTGAAGGTCGGCGACCTGCCCGGCCTCGACCCGGAGGACCGGCTGACGCTGGCCCGCCGGCTGGTCACCGAGTCGGTCGCCACCGTGCCCGACGCCGAGCTGCCGGCCGCCGGGGTGTCCCGGTGACCCGGTGGGGGGCGTGACCGCGACCGGCCCCGCGGGCGAGGACGACTTCTGCCGCACCGACGTCCCCGCCCGCCCGCTGGGCCGGCTGGACTCGACCCGCTGCTCGGTGCAGGCGCTCGAGCGCGGCGACTCCGCGGTGGCGACGGCGGCCCCGGTGTCGCGGTGGCTGCTGATCGAGCAGGCGGGCCCGTGGGGGCGGCAGGCGCTGCTGCAGTCGCGGTTCGACGCGCGGGTGGCGCGGCTGCTCACCGAGCGCGCACAGCGGGAGGGCGTGCGGGTGCTGCTGGTCCGCCGGCCCGGTGACCGGCTGGCCGACTCCGGCCGGCGCTGGGCCTACGCCGACGGCCGGCTCGGCCGCGAAGGCCTCTGGTGGTCGGTGCGGTCGGCCGACTCCGACCTGCTCACCGCCCCGTGGGACGGATCGGTGGGCGAGCCGGCTCGCGGGCCCACCTACCTGGTCTGCACGCACGGCGGCCACGACGCCTGCTGCGCGCTGCGCGGCCGGCCGCTGGCCCGGGCCCTGCCCGCGCCCGGCCCGACCGACGTGTGGGAGTGCAGCCACCTGGGCGGTGACCGCTTCGCGGCGAACATGCTGGTGCTCCCCCACGGCTTCTACTACGGCCAGGTCTCGGGGGACGGCGGGCTGGTCGTCGCCGCCCACGACCGCGACGAGGTGGCCCTGCCGTGGCTGCGCGGGCGGGCCGGGCTGGCCGCACCGGTGCAGGCCGCCCAGCACTACGCGCGGGAGGAGTTCGGCGCCCTCGGGGTCGACGACCTGCCCCCGGTCCGCGTCGACCCGCAGGACGCGGGCGGGCCGGGCGTGGAGCGGTGGGCGGTCGCGCTCGCCCACGCGGCGGGCACCGTCGTCGTCACCGTGGAGAGCCGGCCGTCACCGGAGGCGGTGCACCTCACCTGCCAGGCCACCACCCCCGGCCGGGCGCGCACCTGGCACCGGCTGTCGCTGTCGCGGGGCTGAGCGGTCAGGACAGGGCGCGACCGCGGGCGACGAGCAGCGGGATCGCCAGCTCCGTCGCGGTCAGCGACCCGTGGTAGGCGGCCAGCCGGCTGGGCCCGGGTTCGAGGCGGGGGCTGACCAGGGCCCAGCTGCCGCGGGCGAGCGCCACCACGTCGCCGATGCGGGCAGCCAGCGACTCCTCCACCGGCCCGAAGACGCCGCTGGCGATGGCCTCCCCGCGCCCCACCACCCACGCCCGGTCGCCGAGGACGCCGCGCCAGCGCGCGAGCACGTCGGCCTCCGCGCCGGGTTCGGTGTGCACGTAGCGGGCGCGGGGTTCGCCGGTGAGCAGCCGCACCCCGTCGGCGAGGTCGGGTTCGTCGTCCAGGTCCAGCCGGGTGGCCGCGGGCACGTCGAGCATCCCGTGGTCGGCCGTGACCAGCAGCGCGGCGTCGTCGGGCAGGCCGTCGACGAGTTGCTCGACGACCCGGTCGACCAGCGCGAGCTGCGCCCGCCAGCTCGGCGAGTCCACACCCCGGACGTGCCCGGTGAGGTCGAGCTCGGCCATGTACCCGTACACCAGCGCCCGGGGGCCGGCGTCCAGCGCCGAGCGCATCAGCGCGGTGAGGTCACCCGGGCCGACCGCCCCGGTGTAGCCGGCGCCCCGGTAGGCGGCCACGGTGAGGCCCGAGCCCGCGTACGCCCACGGGCCGACGGCGGTGACCGCGGCGCCGCCGGCGGCGAGCCGCTCGAACACCGTGGGCTGGGCCTGCCAGTCGGCGGGGTCGGGGTCGTCGCCCCACTGGGTGTGGTTGAGGGTGCGACCCTCCCCCGGCACGTCGGTGACGAAACCCAGGATGCCGTGGCTGCCCGGGGGGAGGCCGGTGCCGATGGTGGCGAGGCTGACCGGGGTGGTGCTCGGGCAGGGCGCCTGCAGGGTGCCCACCGGCGCGGCCAGGGCGGCCAGCGTGGGGGCGACGTCGGCGTGCGCCCGGAGCAGGTCGGCGCCGAGGCCGTCCACGAGCAGGACCGCCACGCGACGGGCGCCGTGCAGCGCGTCGGCCAGGCCCAGCGGGTCGCCGGGCAGGTCGCCCCGCGGCACGGGGGCGCCCAGGGCCGCCGCCACGCCGGGCAGCACGTCGGCGAGGGTCGCGACGCCGTAGGCCGGCCGGTGCAGGTCGGGCGGCAGCGCGCCGTCGACCGCCGGGGTCACGCGCGGGTCGCCAGCAGGTGGAGGCCCGCGGCGACCTCGCGGTAGGGCGAGGTGTCGGCGAGCGCGAGCTCGAGGTCCCGGACGGCGGCCGGGTCGGCGCCCGACGCCGTGTCCAGCAGGTCGGCGACGACGGAGACCCCGCGCCAGGCGCCCGGGGTCAGACCCGCACCGCCGACGAGCGCCAGGAGGTCGTCGGGCGCGAACCGGCGGCGGGCCGGGCGGCCGGGGGCGCCCTGGTCGCGCAGGTGCGCGAGGGCCTCGGCAGGGTGGCCGGCGACGGCGCGGGCGAGCACCGCGCCCGCCCGGTTGGCGACGGCGAGGCTCACCCGGCCCCCGGGGCGCAGGGCGCCGGCGATCTCGGCCAGGGTGACGGCGGGGTCGTCCACGACCTCGAGCACGGAGTGGCAGAGGGCCAGGTCGTAGCCGCCGTCGTCGGCGAGGACCTCGTGCAGCAGGTCGCCGTCGCCCTGGACGCCGCTCACCCGCCCGCCCACACCGGCGGTCTCGGCGCGCCGGCGCAGGGTCGCGAGCGCGTCGGCGCTGGGGTCGACGACGGTGACGCTGTGGCCCAGGCGCGCCAGGGGCACGGCGAACATGCCGCTGCCGCCGCCGACGTCCAGCACGCGGAGCGCGTTCCCGGCGCTGACCAGCGGATCGAGCGCGGCCCACACGGCAGCGGTCCGGACGGGCAGCTGCTCCGCGGTCGGCGAGGCGGGAACGGTCGGCACCCACCGGAGCCTAGCGGCGGACCGCGGCGCCCACCGCTTCCCCGCCGGGAGGCGCCGCGGACTGCTGCCCCTACTAGTACCGCGTCACGCAACCTTCGACTGGTCCAAGCTGGGCCGGCTAGTGCTTCGCGTCAGGACAATGTGCGCAGACGCGCCATTCTCGTGCCGAAAACTGACCATCTGCGCACTCCGTCGCCATCAGCGGCGGTCTCGGGAAGGCAGCCGCCAGGCAGGCGAACGTTGACGGCCGCAGTACTAGGCATCGACCGTGTCGGCGGCCCGGCGGATCTCGGCGAGATCGATGCGGCGCATCTGCAGCATCGCCTGGGTCGCCCGCTGGGCACGGGCCGGATCGGGGTCGTGGAGCAGGGTCATCAGCTCCACCGGGATCACCTGCCACGAGACGCCGAAGCGGTCCTTGAGCCAGCCGCACATGCTCTCCTCGCCGCCGTCGGTGAGCCGGTCCCAGTAGCGGTCGGCCTCCTCCTGATCGGCGCACATGATCTGGAAGGAGACGGCCTCGTTGAACGGGAACTGCGGCCCGCCGTTGAGGGCGGTGTACTCCTGGCCGTCGAGGGTGAAGTCGACGGTCAGGACGTCGCCCTCCTCCATGGGCGGCGGCATGTCGGGGCCGTAGCGGGTGATCGCGCCGATGCGGGAGTTCGGGAAGACCGAGGTGTACAGCGTCGCCGCCTCCTCGGCCTGGCCGTCGAACCACAGGCACGGGATCTGCTTGGGCATGGTCGGTTCCTCCTCCACACGCCGGCCGGGCGCCGGTGTCGGTGGTCAGACCCCCGCCGCCGGCCGGACTCATCGGTCCGCGGGCGCTCCCACCGATGTGGGCCGAGCCCCGCCGGGCCGGTCGGCCGCCGCGTCCGTTTACCGGTCGGCGACCCGAGGGCACTCCTGGCTGGTCAGTGCACCGATGACCGAGGAGTTGCCATGACCCGCGCCACCCGTCCGCACTTGCTCCGCAGGACCGCTGCCGCGTTCGCCATCACCGCTGCCTCCCTCACGACGGTCGCCTGCGGGGAGGACGTCGTCGACGACAGCGTCGAGCAGAACATCCAGGAGGGCGTCGACGAGGTCGAGCAGGAGGTCGACGACGCCACCGAGCCCGAGGGCGGCAACGGCTGAGCCCGGGCGCCGGCGCGCACCGGAACGCCCGGTTCCGGTGAGGACGAGCTGCCGCTAGCCTCCGGGCCGTGACCGTCGTCGGTGCGGGTCTGGTGCTCCTCGGGGCGGTGGTGGCCGTGCTGCAGGTGCGGGTCGCCGCGGCGGCGGGCACCGGACGGCCGATCCGCGTGTGGCACGTGTCGGAGGCGCTGCCGCGCTGGCAGCGGCACGGCTCCGACGTCGCCATCGCGGCCCTCCTGCTCGCCGGGGCCTTCGCCATCGAGCTCGGCCGGCCGGCGTGGGTCTTCTACGTGGCGATCGTCGGCGCCGGTGCCTTCGCCGCTGCTGCTCAGGCGATCGCGGTGCGGGCTTAGCCCGAGCGCGCCTCCCGCTGAGCCGGCGGCCCCGCGCCGCCCCCACCGCGGACGTGCGTCGCGGTGGGGGCGGCGGGGCTCCTGCTCAGTGGCCGGAGCTGCCGGGGCTGGAGTGCCAGAGCTTCCGCGGCGGCCCGGCGGCGGCGCGGCGGGCCGCGACCTTGGTCTCGTCGCCGGCCGGCTTGATGTCGGCGTAGGGCGACATCCGGAAGCCGGTCGGGTGGACCAGGACCGGCCGCACGACCACCGGCCGGGAGCCGTGCGAGGCGGCCGCCCCGGCGATCGCCTGCTCGGTGAACTCCCCCGGCGTCGCCATCAGGTCGCGCACCCCGTCGAGCCCGTCGGCCTCCCACGCCTCGTGCAGCGCCGGCAGCTCCCACGCCCCGGTGGCCCGCAGCGACACACCGCGTGGCCCGGTCCGGCGCAGCACCCCGCGGATGACCAGCAGCCACGAGTGGAAGACCGTCGCCGCGTAGGGGCCCTGCGCGTCCTCGAAGAAGGTCGAGTCGGTGCAGCCGGTGCCGTCGTCGAGGGTCACGAACACCACCCGGCGCCCGGATCGGATCGGCGGGGTCTGGGTGGCCACCTTGACCCCGGCGACCAGCACCTCGCTGCCGCTGCGGCAGCCGAGGAGCTCCCCGGCCGGCACCGCGCCGAGAGCGGACAGGAACGGCCGGTAGAAGTCGACGACGTGCCGGCTGGCGTCCAGCCCGAGCACCTCCAGCTCCGCCCGCACCAGCTCGGCGTCGGTGAACTCGGGCAACCCGCTGCCCTCGGCCCACTCCGGGCCGGCTGGCTCCCCGGCGGACTCCTCGGGCAGCTCCACCCCCATGAGGTCCAGGCTCAGCTGCCCGTCGGAGGTCGCCCGTGCGCCGCTGCGGCTCCACCGGTCGAGCTCGCTGATCTGCAGCAGCAGGTCGCGCCGGGTCACCTGGCGGCGCCGGCGGGTGGGCCGGCCGGCCTCCCGGTCACGCATCCCGAACCCGTAGAGCGAGTCGAACCCGCCGGCCAGCACCAGGCGCTCGACCACCGGGCGGGACACCGACGCCCGCGCCCAGAAGTCCGTCAGCGACCGGTAGGGCTGCCCGGCGACCACCCGCGCCACCTCGTCGTCGGAGATGCCCTTCACGTCCGCCAGCGACAGCCGGATGCCGTACCGGGTGGGATCGGGCATCGCGGCGGGCATCCACTCCGGGCGACGCCAGCCCCGACCCTCGACCTCCACCTCAGCTTCAGGACCCTCGCAGGTGTCGTCGGCGGGGTCGACCCCGGCGTCCTCGGCGTCGGCGTCGGCCTCGAGCCGCTCGACCCGGTAGCTGCCGCTCGAGGCGTTGACGTCGAGGCCGAGCACCCGGACGCCGAAGTTGCGGGCGTCGTCGAGGATCAGCCGCTTCGGGTACATGCCGGGGTCGTGGGTGAGCACCCCGGCCAGGAACGCCGCCGGGTGGTGGGTCTTCAGCCACGCCGACTGGTAGGTGGGCAGCGCGAACGCCGCCGCGTGCGCCTTGCAGAAGCCGAATGAGCCGAAGGCGGCCAGCACCTCCCACACCCGCTCGGCCACCTCCACCGGATAGCCGGCGGCCAGCGCCCGCGGCACGAACCACGCCCGCACCTCCGGGTGGGCGTCCTTCTCCCCCAGCGCCCGGCGCACCTCGTCGGCCTCGGCCAGCGTGCAGCCGGCCATCCGGGCCACCACCTGCAGCACCTGCTCGTGGAAGACCACCACCCCGGCGGTCTCGGCGAGGGCGAACTCCAGGTCGGGGTGGGGGTACTCGGCGTCGCGCCAGCCGTTCCGGGCCATGAGGAACGGGGTGACCATGTCGCTCTTCACCGGCCCGGGCCGGAACAGCGAGATGTCGATGATGATGTCCTCGAACGTCCGCGGCCCGAACTTGCCGACCAGCTCCCGCTGCCCCGGCGACTCGATCTGGAACATGCCGAGCGTGCGGGTGCTGCGGATCAGCTCGAACGTCGTCGGGTCGTCCCGCGGGATCGCGTCGATGTCGACGACCTCGTCGTCGGTCCGCTCGATCTCGTCGAGGGCGTGCGCGATCGCCGACTGCATCCGGATGCCGAGCAGGTCCAGCTTGAGCAGTCCCAGCTCTTCGACGTCGTCCTTGTCGAACTGGCTCATCGGGTAGCCGAGGTAGCTGCTCTCCACCGGCGTGCGGTCCAGCAGCGTGGCGTCGGAGAGCAGCACCCCGCACGGGTGCAGCGCGATGTGCCGGGGCAGCCCGTCGAGCCGGGACACGAGGTCGAACAGCAGGTCGAGGTCGCCGGTGCCGCCGGCGCGACGCGAGCCGTACCGGCTGGCCCGCAGCTCGGGCAGGTCGCGCAGCGCGGCGTGCACCTGGTTGGCCCGGATGTGCGGGAACGCCTTGGCGACGGCGTCGATCTCCGCCGGCGGCAGGCCCAGCGCCGCCCCGACGTCGCGGATGGCGTGGCGCACCCGGTAGGTGTCCATCATCGAGATGCAGCTGACCCGGTCGGCGCCGAAGCGGGCGATGACCGCGTCGTAGACCTCCATCCGCCGCGCGGACTCCACGTCGATGTCGATGTCGGGCAGCTGGTGGCGCAGCGGCGAGAGGAACCGCTCCATCAGCAGCCCGTAGCGCAGCGGGTCGACGTCGGAGATGCCCAGCAGGTAGGTGACCAGGCTGCCGGCGCCCGATCCGCGCGCCGCCGCCCGAACCCTCAAGCTCTTGATGAGGTCGACCACGTCCGCGACGGTCAGGAAGTAGGACGGGTACCCGAGGGAGTCGATGACCCCGAGCTCCTCCTCGAGCCGCTGCCGCACCCGGGCCGTGGGCGCTATGCCCCGTCGCCCCAGCCCCGCCTCGCACCGGGTGCGCAGCACCTGCGCCGGACCCATCCCCCGCTCGGCCGGCGTGGTGACGACGTCCAGCTCGGGGTGCCGGACGCTGCCGATACCCAGGTCGCCGGCGGGGTCGACGGCGCACTGCTCGGCCAGCCGGGCGGTGCGTTCGAGCAGCCGCAGGGCGGCGTCCCGGTCGGGGCCGGTCAGGTCCTCGGCGACCTCGGCCATCTCCTTGCCCGACTTCAGGTACCCCTCGGCCGTGGTCCGGTCGACGTGCCGGGCGCCCAGCGGGACCAGCCGCCGGGCGGCGTCCAGCACGTCGGCGGTCGGGGCGTCGAGGGCGTCGACGTACCGGACCGCGTTGCTCAGGACCACCGACACCTGCTGCTCGGCGGCGAACCGGAGCAGCGCCTGCGCGCGCTGCCGGTCGCCCCGGCCGCGGTGGTGCACCACCTCCAGCGCCAGCCCCGGGCCGAAGACCGCACGCCAGGCGTCCAGCTGCTCGGCGGCCAGGTCGGCCCGGCCGGCGAGCAGGGCCCGGCCCACCGGGGAGCCGAGACCGAGCAGCGGGACCAGCCCGGTGGCGTGCTCGGCGGCGATCGCCAGCGAGCTCACCGGCTCACCGCGAGTGCCGCGCAGGTGGGTGGCGCTGGCGAGCCGGCACAGCGAGCGCCAGCCGGCGCCGTCGCGCGCGAGGAAGGTGACCCGGGGCAGCCGCGGGTCGACGCTCACCCCACCGCGGGCCGGCGACCGGCGCGGGGCCGTCGCGCTCCGCGGCCGGGGGGCCCGGGCCGCGGCGGGGTCCTCCCCCAGCACGTGCGCGAGCGCCGGCGGCACGCTGGTGCCCAGTGCCGGCGCCACCGCCAGGTCGACACCGAAGATCGGCCGCACCCCGGCCGACCGGCAGGCCTGCGCGAACTTCACCGCGCCGTAGAGCCCGTCCCGGTCGGTCAGGGCCAGGGCCGGCATGCCGTGCTCGGCCGCCCGCGCCACCAGGTCGGCCGGGTGGTTGGCCCCGTACCGCATGGAGTAGCCGGAAGCGACGTGCAGGTGGACGAAGGGGTCACTCACCTGCGGGGACCGGTGGACCGGGACATCGTGGACCGGGGCGCGGCCCCGCCGACCACGTGCGGCCGCGGGTAGCGGGGCGGCTCGGGCAGCGCATCGGCGCCCAGCCCGGCCTCGACCACGGTGAGGAAACCCCGCACGTCGCGGACCAGGTCGTCGGCCTCCCGCTCGGTGACCGCCCGGGAGAGCCCCGCCTCCGCCGCGGCGCGCTTGGCCGCGCCGGCGGCGAAGAAGGTGGCCCACTCCCCCAGCTCGGGGGCGACCTCACCGAGCAGGACCCATGCGCTGCGCGGGCGCCGGCGGCCACCCTCGGGGCGGGTGCGCGCGGCGAGCACCGCGGCGGCGGCGCGGAGGGCCGCCAGGTGCGCGGTGGCGTACCGCTCCCGCGGATCGGTGGCCGCGGCCGCCTCCGCCAGGCCGCGGTGGGCCTGGCCGAGCAGCCCGATGGCCGCGGCGGGCAGCGCGGGGGGCAGCGGCAGCTGGCCGGCCGGCACGGCGCGCGCGGCGCCCATCAGTCGTGCACCCGGACGAGCCACCAGCGGTTGCCGGAGGTGTCCCACGTCAGGTCGTAGACGCCGGCGAAGCTCATGCGCGACCGCCCGGCCCGCACCGCCTCCACCCGCCACACCTCGCGGGGCGCGACCAGGTCGTCCGACGCGCCGCCCGCCTCGGCGTCCCTCAGCCACCACGGCGCCGTCTCCACCCAGGAGTCGAGCAGCTCGCCCACGACGTACCGGGACTGCCCGCGCCAGAACTGCACCGGACCCAGCGGGCCGCGTTCGACCTGCACCTCTTCGCCGGCCCGACCGACGACCTCACCGAGCACCCGGCCCATGACAGCCTCCCCTCGCCTCGCCCCGCACGCCCGCCACCCCACCGGCGGGGAAGAGAGCCGGGAAGGGCGGGCCGATCAGTCGTTCGAACAAGCGTTCGAACGAGGTCCAGTAGACCGGAGCGCTCCCCCCGCGTCAAGTCGGGTCGCGGCGTGTCCGCCCACCCGCACCGACGCCGCGCGGGAGCGGCGCCGCGGAGGGAGGACTGCGCTGGCCGACCCCGCGCCGCCCCGGCCTCTCACCTCGCGAGGGGTGCAGGATCGGCCGGGTCGGCGGACGTGCCCCGGCGCCCCGCACCGCCGGGCGCGCGCACCCCTGGGCGGTGGCAGGATCTACGCATGAGCCCACCCCCGCACCCCCGGGTGGCCGCCGTCGCCCGTGCCCTCGCCGCGGCCGGCGCCGAGGGTGAGGTGCGCACCCTCCCCGCGGAGGTCCGCACCGCGGCCGCCGCCGCCGACGCGCTGGGCGTCCCGGTCGGCGCGATCGTCAACAGCCTGGTGTTCCTCGCCGACGGTGCGCCGCTGCTCGTGCTGACCAGCGGCGCGCACCGGGTCGACGTCCTCCAGGTCGCGGCGCTGCTCGGCGTCGGCTCCCTGGTCCCGGCGCCGCCGGACATCGTCCGCGAGGAGACCGGCCAGCCCATCGGCGGGGTGGCCCCGGTGGGGCATCCCGCCCCCCTGGGCACGCTGGTCGACGTGGAGCTCGCCCGCTACGACCGGCTGTGGGCCGCGGCGGGGCACCCGGCCGCGGTCTTCCCCACCAGCTACGACGAGCTGCTCCGCATCACCGCCGGCACCGCGGCCGAGGTGGGCGGGGGCCTCCTCGACGGCACCGCCACCACCGTCGGCGGGGACCCCGTGCCCGACGCGTCCCCGCCGGATCCCGCCGGGGCGGTCGCCCCGTGACGGGCACCCGCCCCGCCACCCGCATCCTCGAACTGCCCGTCCCGTGGATGCGCGAGCACATGCACGAGGTGCTGGCGATCTACGGATTGGCCATGGGCTACGACTCGGGCATCGTCGCCGGACGGTACGGCTACGCCGTCCAGCACACCGAGCGCCCCGGGTTCCGCGCCGTGGGCGCCTTCGCCCGCACCCCCGAGGGCGAGCGGCTGGTCGGTTTCGGCTACGGCTACCTCATCGCCCCGGGGCAGTGGTGGCACGACCAGGTGCGGGCCGCGCTCGACCGGCGGACGGCGAAGAAGTGGCTGCCCGGCGCCTTCGAGGTGTGCGAGCTGCACGTGCACCCCGACACCCAGAGCCAGGGGCTCGGCCGGCAGCTGCTGCACGCCCTGGTCGAGGGGCTGCCGCACCCGGTCGCGCTGCTCTCCACGCCGGACGCCGACACCAAGGCCTTCCGGCTGTACCGCGCCGACGGCTTCGTCGACCTGGCCCGCGGCTACCACTTCCCGGGCGACTCCCGGCCCTTCGCGATCCTCGGCGCCCGGCTGCCGCTGCATCCGCACGACCCGTCCGCGGCGAACCCCCGGTCGTGACCACCTCCCCCTCCGGCACCGTTCCCCCCGGCCCCGTGGACGTCGTCGTCGTCGGCGCCGGGCACAACGGCCTCGTGGCCGCCTGCTACCTCGCCCGGGAGGGCCTGTCCGTGGAGGTCGTCGAGGCCGACGACGTCCTGGGCGGGGCGGTCTCGACCGTGGAGCGCTGGCCCGGCGTGCACGTGGACCGCGGGTCCAGCGCGCACGTGATCGTCCGGCACAGCGGCATCGTCGAGGAGCTCGGGCTCGCCGAGCACGGCCTCCGCTACATCGACTGCGACCCGTGGGGCTTCGCGCCCGCGCCCTCCCCCGGCGCCCCGGGCCCGGACGGCCGGCCGCTGGTGCTCTCCGTCGACCTGGACGCCACCTGCGCCTCGATCGAGACCGCCTGCGGGCCCGACGACGCCGCCGCCTACCGCCGCTTCGTCGAGGTGTGGGGGCCACGCAGCCGCGCCGTCGTCGCGTCGTTCGGCCGGGCGCCGTCGGCCGGCGGGCTGCTCCGCTCGTTCTGGCCGCTGGGCGCGCCCGCCGAGGGGCGGCCGCGCACCCCGGGCGGCGAGCTCGCCGTCGACTTCCTGGGCTCCGGCGACGCGCTGCTGGACAAGTGGTTCACCAGCGAGCGGCTCAAGGCGGCGCTGGCCTGGTTCGGCGCGCAGTCCGGCCCGCCGATGTCCGAGCCCGGCACCGCCGCGATGGTCGGCTGGGTGGCGCTGCTGCACGACGTCCCGCCCGGCCACCCGGTCGGCGGCTCCGGTGGCCTGACGCAGGCGCTGCGCCGGCGGCTGGAGTCCGACGGCGGCCGGGTGGTGCTCGGCGACGGCGCCGCGCGGCTGCTCGTGGAGGACGGCCGGGTCGCCGGCGTCGAGATGCGGTCCGGCCGCGTCGTGCGGGCGCCGTCGGTGGTGGCCGCCTGCCACATCGGCGTCACCCGCGAGCTGGCCGGGGACGCCGCGCCCCCCGTGCTCGCCGACGCCGCGCCGCCCGTCGGCAACGGATTCGGGCTGGTCGTGCGGGCGCTGACCGACGCCCCGCCGTCCTACCCCGGTGCCGGCCCGGAGGCGCTGCAGGGGCTGCAGCTGCTGTGCACCGACCGCGCCCAGCTGGCCGCCGCGCACGGCGACTGGGGTGCCGGGCGGCTGCCCCGCGAGCCGGTGCCGCTGGCGATGTCGTTCTCCGTCAGCGACGGGACGCTGGCCCCGCCCGGGCAGCACGTCGTCACCATCTGGGGTCAGTGGTACCCGTACGCGCTGGCCGACGGCGGCGACTGGGATGAGCTGGCCGACGCCGAGGCCCGCCGCCTGGTGGCCGCCGTCGACCGCTACGCCCCCGGCTTCGCGGACTCGGTGCGGGAGACCTACGTGCAGACCCCGCTGGCCCTGGAGCGGGAGCTGTCACTCCCCCGTGGCAACGTCATGCACGTGGAGATGGGTCTGGCCAGCATGTTCGCCCTCCGCCCCACCCCGGGGCTGTCGGGCTACCGCGTGCCGGGGCTGACCGGCCTCTACCTGGCCGGCGCCTCGACCCATCCCGGCGGGGGCGTCTCGGGCAACTCCGGGCGGACGGCGGCGCGCACGGTGCTCGCCGACCGCGGGGCACTGCCCCGGGCGCGGGCCGTCGCCGGCCGGGTGCTGCACCGGGTGCGCGGCGGGGCGCGGCAGGCGTGACGACCACCGCACCGGCCCCCGCGCCCGCCGCCGTGCGCGTGGTCCCCTGGGCCCTGACCGCGGCGCTGGTCGCCACGGCGATCGCCTACCCGCTCGCCTCGGGCTCGTTCCGGGACACCGTCTCCTGGGGCATCGTGCTGCTGGGGTCGGCGCTCTCGGTCGCGCACGCGGGCCTCAGCCGCGGCGCCCGCACCGGCGTGGGCGTGCTGGTGCTGGTCGCGCTCGTCTCGATCGCCTTCGAGTCCGTGGGGGTGGCCACCGGGTTCCCCTACGGCAGCTACTCCTACAGCGACGTCCTCGGCCCCACCCTGCTCGGCGTCCCGTTCCTGGTGCCGCTGGCGTGGCTGATGATGGCCTGGCCCAGCTGGCTGCTCGGCGAGGTGCTGGCCCGGCCGGTGCGCGCATCCCGCCGCCGGCCGGCGCGCATCGTCTGGGCCGCGGCGGTGTTCGCGGCGTGGGACGTCGTCCTCGACCCGCAACTGGTGCAGGCCGGCTACTGGACGTGGGCCGACCCGACCCCCGGGCTGCCGGGCATCGACACCGTGCCGCTGACCAACCTGGCCGGCTGGCTGCTGGCCGGGCTGGTGCTGATGACGCTGCTGGACCTGCTGGTCGAGCGCACCGCCCGGGCGCCGCGCACCGGCCCGGGCGCCCCGCTGTTCGCGCTGGCGTGGATGACGCTCGGCGGCGCGCTCGCGCACGTCGGCTGGCTGGACCTGCCGGGGTCGGCGGCCTGGGGTGCCGGTCTCGGGGCGGCCGTGCTGGTCGTCCTCGCGGTGCAGCACCGGCGCGCGGGACGACCGTGAGCGGACGTCTGCTCCGCGTGCTGGCGGGCGTCTCGGTCGCCGGAGCCGTGCACGCCGCGGTGAACGGCGCGCTGCTGCGCCGCCCCCCGGCCGACCCGCCGCCGGTGGCCCGCCCGGTCACGGTGGTGCTGCCGGTGCGCGACGAGGCCGACCAGGTCGCCGGCTGCCTGGAGGCCCTGCTCGACCAGCGCGGGGTGGCCCGGCTCCGCGTCGTCGTCGTGGACGACGGCTCCACCGACGGCACCGCCGACGTCGTGCGGGCGGTCCCCGACCCCCGGGTGGTGCTGGTGGCCGCGCCGCCGCTGCCGGCCGGGTGGCTGGGCAAGCCGCACGCCTGCGCCGTGGGTGCCGCCGCGGTCGAGGGCGGGGACGACGAGGTGCTGGTGTTCGTCGACGCCGACGTCCGGCTCTTCCCCGACGCGATCGCCGCCGCGGTCGCGGTGCTCGACGAGCACCGCCTGGACCTGGTCTCGCCGTGGCCCCGGCCGCTCGCGGTGAGCGCCGCCGAGCGCCTCGTGCAGCCGCTGGCGCCCTGGCTGTGGACCACGACCCTGCCGCTGCGGCTGGCCGAGCGCTCGCCCCGGCCCTCGCTGGCCGCCGCCAACGGCCAGTTCCTCCTGGTGCGCCGTGACGCATACGCGCGCGCCGGCGGTCATGGTGCGGTGCGCGGCCAGGTGCTCGAGGACATCGCCCTGCTGCGGGCGGTCAAGCGCGCGGGCGGCCGAGGCGTGCCCATCGACGGCTCGTGCCTCGCCGCCTGCCGGATGTACGAGGGCTGGGCCGCCGTCCGCGAGGGCTACGCCAAGTCGCTGTGGGCGTCGGTGGGCGGGACGCCGGCGGGCGGGCTCGCCGCCGTGGCCGCCCTCACCGCCGTCTACGTCGTCCCGCCGCTGGCCGCCCTCGGCGGTTCCCGCGCCGGGCTGGTGGGCTACCTGGCCGGGGTGGCCGGCCGGGTGGCCAGCGCTCGGGTGAGCGGCGGCCGCGCCTGGCCCGATGCGCTCGCCCACCCACTGTCGGTGCTGGCCCTGGACGTCCTGATGCTCCACTCGGTGCGGGGGCGGCGGCGCGGCACGCTGCGATGGCGCGGCCGACCCGTCGACGCGACCGGGCCGACGGCGTCGGCGACGATGGGCCGGTGACCTCCGCCGAGCAGCAGCGCCCGCGCACCACCTTCGACCCCGCCGCGATGGACACCGGTGCCTTCTACCGGGTGCTCAACAGCGTCGTCGTCCCCCGCCCGATCGCGTGGGTGTGCAGCCGCTCCGCCGAGGGGGTGCACAACCTGGCGCCGCACTCCTTCTACACCGTCGCCTGCGTCGACCCGCCTATCGTGCAGTTCACCTCCGTGGGGCGGAAGGACTCGCTGCGCAACGTGGAGGCCACCGGCGAGTTCACCGTGAACCTCACCCCGGAGCCGCTGTTCGAGCAGGTCAACGCCACGGCCACCGACTTCCCGCCGCACACCAGCGAGGCCGAGCAGGCCGGCGTGCGGCTGGAGCCGGCGGACACGGTGGAGGCCATGCGGGTGGCGGAGTCGCCCGTCTCGATCGAGTGCGTCCTGCACTCCACCCTGCGCCTCGGCGACAGCACCGTCGTCCTTGGCCGGGTGCAGCACATCAGCGTGTGGGCCGACGCCGTGCGGGACGGGCGGCCCCGGATCGAGCACCTCAAGCCGCTGGCGCGGCTCGGCGGCAACGAGTGGACGACGATCGGCGAGGTGCGCGAGATCGCCCGCATCCCGCACCGGGCGTGGACCGCGGACCCGTCGATCGGGGAGGCCCTCCGCCGCCGCGACGATCAGGGAACCTGATCGTGCAGCGTCCTCCCTCACCGCAGACCACGAGGGAGGACGCTCGATGATCAGGTTCCCTGATCCCGGCGGCGGTCAGCCCGGGAGGTGCGCGGCGACCTCATCGGCGGCCTCGGCGCCGAACGCCTCGGTGAACCGCTCCAGGAAGCTCTGCCGCGGGAGGTCGTACTCCTGGGTGCCGATCACCTCGACCGATGCGGTGGCGACGGCGGAGCCCAGCTGCGTGGCCCGCTCCAGCCCCAGACCCCAGGCGCGGCCCGCGATGAACCCGGCGCGCAGCGCATCGCCGCCACCGGTGGGCTCCACCGGCTTGGTCTCGGGCACCGCGATCACCGAGAGCGGCTCCTCGCCCTCCCGCCGCACCAGGACACCGTCGGCGGCGCGCGTGGTCACCCAGGTGCCGACCCGGGCGAGCACCTCGTCGGCGGTCCAGCCGGTCTTCTGCAGCAGCAGCGCCGCCTCGTACTCGTTGGTGAACAGCACCTCCGCGCCGTGGACCAGCTCACGGATCATCTCGCCGTCGGCCCAGGCCAGCTGCTGGCTGGGGTCGGCGGCGAAGGCGTAGCCCCGCTGCCGGCACTCCTGCGTGTGCCGGACCATGGCGGTCGGGTCGTTCGGCCCGACGACGACGAGGTCGGCGCTGCCGACCCGCTCGACGACCGGCGCGAGCTCGATCTGCGCAGCCTCGGCCATCGCTCCCGAGTAGAACGACGCGATCTGGTTGTTCGCCTCGTCGGTCGTGCACACGAAGCGGGCGGTGTGCTTCAGCTCCGACCAGTGCACGCTGCCGGTGTCGACCCCGTGGCGCGACAGCCAGGCCTCGTAGTCGGCGAAGTCGTTGCCGACCGCCCCCACCAGCACCGGGGTCAGCCCGAGCAGGCCCATCCCGTAGGCCATGTTCGCCCCCGCGCCCCCGCGGTGCTGGACGAGGTCGTCGACCAGGAAGGAGAGGGAGACGTTCTCCATCTGCCCCTCGACGAACTGCTCGGTGAACCGGCCGGGGAAGGTCATCAGGTGGTCGGTGGCGATGGAGCCGGTGACGACGATGGGCACGGGAGGCGCTCCTCCGGGTCGGGCTGCCTCGGGCCGCTGCGCCGCCGGGGGAAGCGGGCGGGGAACGGGAGACGAACAGTGGGGATCGGGCACCGCACACCCTAGGGGCCCTGTGCCGGCGCCGCCGTCGGAGAGACGGGTCAGCCCGACGGCGGGAGGTCGCCCTGGCCCGGACCGGCGAGCTCGGCCCCCAGCCACCGGCCCAGCTGCACCGTGCCGACGACGCCGAGCAGGAGCCCGGTGGCCGCGCCCGCGGTGGCGGTCAGGGTGGCGCCGTCGACGCCGGCAATCTCCAGGCCGCTGACCACCCCGGCTCCGCCCAGCGTGAGACCCGCCATGGCCACCCGGGTCGGCCGCTCCCAGAGCGAGATGGGGCCGGTCCGGTGCACCCCGGCCTGCCCGGCCCGGGCGCGCAGGTAGTCGGGCAGCCAGCACAGCGCGCCGAACGCGACGGCCAGCCAGCCCGGCGCCCCGGCCACCCACAGCGCCGCCGCGTAGGCGACCTCGGTGAGCCGGTCGACGACGGAGTCGAGGACGAACCCGCGCTGCGAGGCGCGCCCGGTGCCGATCGCCAGCGCGCCGTCGAGGCTGTCCAGCAGCCCGGAGAGCCCCACCAGCACCCCGGCCAGGACCAGCCAGGCGCCGCCCGCGGCCGCCGGCGGCACGGCCGCGGCCGCGACGACCACGCCGGCGGCGGTGGCGACGACCGGGGGCAGCGCGGCCAGTGGCCGGGCGAGCGCATGCGCGAGGGTCAGCCAGCCCCGCACGAGAGGTGCGGACGTGTCGGCGCCGCCGTGCCAGCGCGACCAGGCCTCGAGGTACTCCTCCCGGCTCAGCACGGTGCCCCCTCCCGCGACCGGCGCCGTCCGGTGACGCCGGCGCCTCCACCAGGGACAGTAGGTGAGTGCTCGCCGGTCTCTCCCCCGCCCGCCGCCGTCTGGTCGTCGCGGTGCTGGCCCTCGTCACCGCCGCCGTCGTCGCCCTCGGCGTGCTGCTGGTCACCCGGGGCGCCGACGTCGAGGGCCCCGGCCCGCAGGCGCGTCCGGGGCCGGTGCTGCTGGTGCCCGGGTATGGCGGGGGGACGACGTCGCTGCGGACGCTGGCCGATCGGCTGGAGCAGGCCGGCCGCGACGCCACCGTGGTGCCGCTGCCCGGGGACGGCACCGGGGACCTGGGCGACGCGGCCGCGGCGCTCGACGAGGCCGCCCGCGCAGCCCTGGAGCGCACGGGCGAGGAGAGCGTGGACGTCGTCGGGTACTCGGCCGGCGGGGTGATCGCCCGCCTCTGGGTGGCCGACGGCGGCGCGGAGGTGGCCCGCCGGGTGGTGACGCTGGGCTCGCCGCACCACGGCACCGGCCTCGCCGACCTCGCCGGCCAGATCGCCCCGGCCTCGTGCCCGGAAGGGTGCCGGCAGCTCGCGAGCGACAGCCCCGTCCTCGCCCGGCTCAACGCGGGCGACGAGACGCCGGACGGCGTGGGCTGGGTGTCGGTGTGGACGACGCTCGACCGCACGGTGACCCCGCCGGACTCGGCCCGGCTCGAGGGGGCGCTCAACCTGACCGTGCAGGAGGTCTGCGCGGACAGCCGGGTCGGGCACGGGCAGCTGCCCGGCGACCCGCTGGTGCAGGCGATCGTGCTCGAGCAGCTCACCGCCGGGGAGCCGATGGCGCTGGACACCGCCGACTGCGCCCGCCTCGGCGGCTGACGGCCCCCCGCAGGGTCCCGCCGCGAGCCCGCAGGAGGGGCTTGCTCAGCTGGTGACGTCCTTGGTCGTGAAGTTCGCCCACGCCGCGGCGAGCAGCACCCCCACGTAGACGGCCTGCAGCGCGAGCCCGCGGGTGATGTCCCGCCAGAGGACCGGGTCGCGGAACAGGTCGACGAACGCCAGCCAGTAGCGCGTCGGCAGGTAGGGCGCGATCGGCGAGGCGGCGTCCAGGGTGAACAGCAGCGAGGACGTGACCAGCACGGCCAGCGCACCCATCGTCGCCCCGAGCGGTGAGTCGGTGAGCGTCGAGAAGAACAGCGCGAAGGCCGCGACGCCGAGCATCGACACCCCGACGTAGCCGACCGCCAGCACGGTGCGGACGGCCAGCTCCTCCGCGGTGAGGGACGTCCCGGAGACCGACGTCCCCGCCCCCGGTACCGCCTCGAACAGCGTCGTGCCCACCAGGTAGCCGACGGCCGCCACCACGACCACGGTGACCAGCACGAAGGCCAGCACGGCCACGAGCTTGGCCACCAGCAGCCGGGTCCGCCCCGCCGGCCGGGCCAGCAGGTAGCGCAACGTGCCGGCCTGCGCCTCGCCGGCGACCGAGTCACCGGCGACCACCGCGACCGCGATGGGCAGGAACAGCGGCAGCACGATCGCCAGCGCGGCCAGCGGGTACAGCGCGCCGTTGGTGAGGACGGCGGAGAGGAACGGCGGGCCCTCCCCCGGCCGGGGCGCCAGGTCGGTGAGCACGAGCAGCACCGCCACGAGCACCGGGAGCGCATTGAGGACGGCGATCGTCGCCCAGGTGCGGGGCCGCCGGAACAGCTTGCGCAGCTCGACGGCGATCACCGCGCGCGCTCCACCCGGTCGGCGCTGGTGGCCGCGGCCGCCAGCACCACCTCCTCGAGGGTCGGGCGGTCGGCCGCGAGGCCGGTGACCGGGACGCCGGCGCGCACGAGGAGCGCGTTGACCTCCGCGGGGTCGCCGCCGCGCACCACCACCCGCTCGCCGTCCACCGCGGCGACGCGGCCGTCGAGCACCGCGCGCACCTGCTCGGGCGTCGGCGTGCGCACGACGGTGGCGCCGGTGGGCGCGGTGAGGGTGGCCAGGCCGTCCTGCAGCACCAGGCGGCCGCGGTCCAGCACGCCCACGCGGGTGCAGAGCTGCTCGACCTCGGCCAGCAGGTGGCTGGAGAGGAACACCGTCGTCCCGCCGCGGTGCAGCTCCAGCAGCAGCTCGCGGATCTCGGAGATGCCCTGCGGGTCCAGCCCGTTGGTCGGCTCGTCGAGCACCAGGAGCTCGGGACGGCGCAGCAGCGCGCCGGCCAGGCCCAGGCGCTGGCGCATGCCGAGCGAGTAGGCCTTCACCGGCCGGCGTCCCACGCCACCGAGGCCGACCTGGTCGAGCACCTCGGCGACGCGCCGGCGCCGGTCGCGGCGCACCCCACCGGGGCCGGCCGCGTCCAGCAGCGCGAGGTTCTCCCGGCCGGACAGGTGGCCGTAGGCGGCCGGTGACTCGATCAGCGCGCCCACCCGGGGCAGCACGCGGCGGCCGGCGCGCGGCATCCGCTCGCCGAGCAGGTCGATCTCCCCGCGGGTGGGCAGCACGAGGCCGAGCAGCATCCGGACGGTGGTCGTCTTCCCGGACCCGTTGGCGCCGAGGAACCCGTAGACGTCGCCGGCGCGCACGTCCAGGTCGATGCCGTCGACGGCGTGCACCCGCCCGTACTGCTTGGCCAGGCCGCGGGTCGCGATGACCGTGCTCACGGAGACCCGCCCAGGGCCGGCAACTGCGCGGCGGCCTCGACCAGCGCGTCGAGGGTGACCGTCCCGGTCAGCACGTACGGCCCCGCGTCCGGCGGGTCCAGCAGCATCAGCCCCACGGGGCCGGCCGCGATGCGGGTGCCCGCCTCGTCGGTGACGGCGTCCGGGCTCTGCCCCAGCGTGCGGCGCAGGCCGTCGGCCAGCCGGCGCGGCACGGGGGCGACGGCGAGCAGGGTGACCCCGCGCCCGTAGAGCCCGATGCCGGGCGGTGCACCCTCGATCATCCGGCGCGGCAGCCCGGCCAGCGTGGCGGGGAGGCGCACCGGGGCCAGCCGCCGGCCGGCCTCCAGCACGATCTCGGCCTGGTCCGCGGTGCGCAGGCGCGCGTCCGGGGGCGGGACGAAGGACGTCGTCGCGGCGTCCGGGACCCCCAGCTCCAGGTCGAGGAACCGGGTGTCCAGCGCCGGCACCTCCGAGGTCTCGTCGAGGATCACCACCTGCAGCGGCAGTCCGCTGGCCCGGTCCACCCACACGTCGACCCGCCGCACCGCCGAGGCGGGCTCCGCGGGGGTGGTGCGCAGCCCGAGGGCGTCGCGTCCGGCGATCCGCCGGGCACCGATGCGGGTCAGCTCCGCGTCGGCGGCCTCGGAGAGCAGCCGGCGGCCCAGGGTGGCGGGCAGCAGGTCCGGCGGCGCGGGGAGGGCGAGCGGCGTGGTGGCCGCACGCGTCGCGGTCGCGCGCTCGTACTCCCACGTCCAGGTGCCCCGCGCGTCGCGGTGGATGCCCGTCTCACCGGCCGTGGTGATCACGTCGACCCGGTGGTCGTCGGGCCCCCGCCACCACACGCGCATCTCGGTGCGGTCGCTGAACAGGTCGGCGACGGAGTCGAGCTGGTCGGTCACCGGCAGGGCCAGCCCCCCGGCCGACTCGGCGTACCCGGAGTACTGCACGTCGGCCGAGGCCAGCACCGCCGCGCGCAGCTCGGCCGCGGGCACGGACGGGTCGGCGACCGGGAGCGCGCCCACCAGCGCGGGCAGCGCGGCCAGGACGGCGACGACCACCCCCACGACGGCCCACCGCGGGGCCGCCGCCCGGAATCCGGACGCCATGGCGGCCACCGTAGCCCGCGGCCACCGGCCCGGCCGGATCTCCGGGGACCTCCACAGGAAGCTCACAGCGAGGCAGCCCCGGCGGGTCTACGCGAGCGCGATGACCAGGCAGCACCCGGCCAGCACCAGCACCAGCGGCGTCATGACGAACCGCTCCGGCCGGCTCCGGGAGATCCCGTTCATCACGATGCCGAGGGAGAAGTAGCCGGTCAGCACCCAGATGCCGACGTCCGCCACGGCAGCGGGGAGCCCCGCCAGCAGATCCGCGGCCTGCAGGACGACCACGGCGAAGACCGCGTAGAGGACGACGGAGACCGCGCTGCCGACGCGCAGCCGTCGCGGCAGCACGTCGTGCTGCCCACCCCACGCGAACCGGCCCCACGGCCGCCCGGCGGCGAGCGCGACCTGGAGGACGGCGAGGCCGCCCAGCACGACGCAGGCCAGCACGGCGGCTCCGGTGATCACGGGCACGACGCTATCGGCGGCGATCAAACGCCATGATCACGGCGCGCTGACGGCCTTGACGGATCGGTGCCTCCCCGCCCGTCGGGGACACCAGGGATGATCGTCGTCATGAGCTCGGACCCGATCCGTTCGCCGCAGCGTCTGGCCGCCGTGGCACGGACCCGCCTGCTCGACACCCCGCCGGAGGCCGAGTTCGACCGGCTCACCGAACTGGCCCGCGCCCTGCTGTCCGCACCGTTCGCCTTCGTGACCGTCGTCGACGACCGGCGTTCCTACTGGAAGAGCTGCCTCGGGGTGGACCTCCCGCCCGGCGTCCCGCCGCAGAACACCGTCGAGGAGTCGTTCTGCCAGTACGTCGTCAGCAGCGGCGAGCCGCTGGTGCTGGCCGACGTCCGGGAGATCGCGCTGACCCGCGACAACCCCTCGATCGAGTCGATGGGGGTCGTCGCGTGGGCCGGTTTCCCCGTGCGCACTCCCGACGGGGAGGTGCTCGGCACCTTCTGCGTGGTCGACACCCAGGTGCACGAGTGGAGCGACACCGACGTCGCGATGCTCGCCCACCTGGCCGCGGTGGCTTCCGACCAGGTCGCCCTGCGGATCGCCCTCGCCGACGCCCAGCGGCAACGACAGCGCGCGGAGCTGCTGGACCGCTCGGCCACGCTGCTCACGGCCGGGCTCGAGATCGACGACGTGCTGGACGCCGTCGGGAAGCTGGCGGTGGACGCGCTGGGCGACCACGCGGCCGTGCACACCGTGCAGCCGGGCGGGGTGCTGCGCCTGGCCGCGGCGCGTTCCAGGAACGGAACGCCCCGGCCGACGAGACGGGCAGCCGTGCGCATCGGCACCGGCGATGCGCAGGGCCCCGGGTGGGTGGCGGCGACCGGCCACAGCGAACTCGTCACCGACATCCCGGCGACGTTGGCGCCGCTCGACGAGCCGGTGCGCCGCGCCGCTGAGGCGCTGGGTGCGGTCAGCTCGGTGAGCGTCCCCCTGCGGCCGCCCGGCGCCGACGTGCTCGGCGTCCTCACCGTCGTGCGCACCGACGGCTCCCCACCCCACGACGCCGGCGACGTCGAGCTGGCCGAGGTGATCGCGGGCCGGGCCGCGCTGGTGCTCGACAACGCCCGGCGCTTCGGCCAGGAACGGGACTTCTCGCTGCGCCTGCAGGAGGCGCTGCTGACGCCCCCGCCCCAGCCCGAGCACCTGGCGATGGCCGTGCGCTACTCACCGGCGGAGCGCCGGGCGGCGGTGGGCGGCGACTGGTACGACGCCTTCCTGCTGCCCGACGGCGCCACGGCGCTCGTCATCGGCGACGTCACCGGGCACGACCGGACCGCCGCGGTCGCGATGGGGCAGCTGCGAGGACTCATCCGGGCCATCGCCTACGACACCGACGCCGCCCCGGCCGAGGTGCTGGTGCGTAGTGACATCGCCGCGGCCGGGCTGGTGATGGAGACGACCGCGACCGCCCTGGTGGCCCGGATCGACCGGCCGGACCCCGGTTCCGGTGGCCGGGTGCTGCGGTGGTCCAACGCCGGCCATCCGGCTCCCGCGCTGCTCGACACCGACGGGCGGGTGCGGCTGCTGGACACGAAGCCGAACCGGATGCTGGGCGTGGAGCCGGCGGTGCGGCGCGACGAGCACACCGCACTGCTCACCGAGGGCCAGACGCTGCTGCTGTTCACCGACGGGCTGATCGAGCGCCGCGGAGCGGACTACGACCAGGGCATCGCCGCGCTGCTGCAGGCGCTGGCCGGCCTGCACGAGCTGCCGCTCGAGGACCTGGCCGACACCCTGCTGCGGCGGCTGCAGCCGGCCGTCGCCGAGGACGACGTCGCGCTGATCGCCGTCCGGCCGCTCGCGGATTAGGTGGCGCGCTCGGCACCACTCGCGCGCTCACAGGTCGAGGTGGAGGCGCAACGCCTGGTCCAGAGCAGTCATCAACGATGCCGGCAGGCGACCGAGCGCCGGTCCGATGCGCTCGACCGCCACGGACCGGACCTGCTCGGCCTGCGCCTTGGATGCGACGCGCAAGCCGGCCGACCCTTCGGGGAGCAGGACCTGGAAGGGAAGGACGCGAGACACGTTCCTGGTGACCGGGATGATCGTCACCACTCCCCTTCCGAGCCGTGCCGCCGCCGCGTTGGCGTGGTCGTTGCTCACGACAATTCCCGGACGGCGCTTGCGGGCCTCACTGCCACGACCGGGATCGAGCTCGACGAGCCGGACTTCGCCGCGGCGCATCAACCGATCCCGTCGGCGTCGACGCCTTCCCACGCCGCTTGGTCGTCTGAACCCTCCCAGTCCTCCCACGCCTCGGCGTAGGCCCTGTCGAGGTCCGCTCGCCGCAGGAGGTTGATCGCGTACTGGATAGCGGCCGAGCGGGATTGCAACCCGGCCTTGCTGACGTGCTCGTCGACGACGGCCAGGTCGTCGTCGGACAGGCTGATGCTGAGCTTCACCGCGCCGATGCTACTTCGGTAGCACCGCCGGTCGCATCGATTGCTCCCACACGGCATTGCGGAATCGCCTCCAGCCCCACCAGCCGCGGGCGTGCGCGGCGATCGGGTCGGTGCCCCCCAGGGGCCACGTCGTCAGGTAGACCCTTCACGGTCGGTGTGCGAACAGGCAGGCTCGGCGGCGAGTAACGGAACGGGGCAGATCGCGTGGATGGTTTCGAGGGCAAGGTCCAGTTCGTGTGGCAGGTCGCCGACCTGTTGCGCGGTGACTACAAGCCGGCCGAGTACCGCGGCGTGATCCTCCCGCTGCTCGTGCTGCGCCGGCTTGACGCCGTCCTGGAGGAAACCAAGCCCAAGGTCCTGGCGCGGGCCGAGCAGCTCAAGGGCGTGACCGACAACCCCGACGTCCTGCTCCGGGACGCGGCCGGAGTGCCGTTCTACAACGTCAGCCCGCTGACGTTCACCAAGCTGCTCGATTCCCCCAACAACCTGGCGCAGCAACTGCGCGCCTACATCGGGGCCTTCTCCCCCGGCGCCGCGCAGGTGCTGGAGAAATACCGGTTCGACGAGCAGATCAGCCGGCTCGACGACGCCGGCCTGCTCTACCTGGTGCTGGGCAAGTTCGCCGACCTGGACCTTCGGCCGGAGGTCGTGCCCAACCACGCGATGGGCTATATCTTCGAGGAGCTGCTGCGGAGATTCTCCGAGCTCTCGAACGAGACGGCGGGTGAGCACTTCACCCCGCGCGAGGTCATCCGGCTGATCGTGAACCTGCTCTTCGGCGAGGATTCCGACGTGCTCACCGGCACCGCCCCGGTGCGGTCGATCTACGACCCAGCCTGTGGCACCGGCGGCATGCTCAACATCGCCGACCAGTACCTGACGCGGCTCAACCCGAAGGCCCGGCTGGAGATGTTCGGCCAGGAGCTCAACCCCGAGACCTGGGCGATCGCGCGGTCGGACCTGCTGATCCAGGGCCAGGACCCGGAGCGGATCGTGCTGGGCAACACGCTCACCGCCGACGGGCACGCCGACAAGCGCTTCGACTACCTGCTGGCCAACCCGCCGTTCGGGGTCGACTGGAACAAGTCGGCCGCCGCGATCAAGGCCGAGGCGGCGCAGCCCGGCGGCCGGTTCAGCGCCGGACTCCCCCGCGTCTCCGACGGATCCCTGCTGTTCCTGCAGCAGATGATCGCGCGGATGAAGCCGGCCGAGGACGGCGGCAGCCGCGTCGCCATCGTCTTCTCCGGCAGCCCGCTGTTCGCCGGTGCCGCCGAGTCGGGCGAGAGCAACATCCGCCGCTGGATCATCGAGAACGACTGGCTCGAGGGCATCGTCGCCCTGCCCGACCAGCTCTTCTACAACACCGGGATCAGCACGTACGTCTGGATCGTCACCAACCGCAAGCGCCCGGAGCGCGAGGGCAAGGTGGCGCTGGTCGACGCCCGCGGCGAGTGGTCGAAGATGCGCAAGTCGCTGGGCGACAAGCGCAAGTACCTGGACGACGCGCACATCGAGGCGGTCACCCGGCTGTACTCGGATGCGCTGGAGCTGGCCGACGCCGACGAGCGGGTGAAGGTCTTCGACGACGACACCTTCGGCTTCCGCCGGATCACCGTCGAGCGGCCGCTCCGCCGCCGCTGGACGGTGACCGAGGAGACCGTCGAGGCCGTCCGCGCGGCCAAGCCCGTGGTCGCCCTCTCCCTTGGGGACGACGACGCGCGGAAGACCCACGACGCCGTGCTCGGCGCGCTGGGCGATCTCGTCGGGACGTCGGAGGGCACCGAGGCAGCGTTCACCAAGCTGCTGCTCAACGCCTGCACTGCGCGGGCGCAGATCGGCCTGCCGCCGGCGATCAAGAAGGCTGTGCTGACGGCGGCCGCTGTGGCGGACCCGGACGCGCCGGTCGTGGTCGACAGGAAGGGCGAGTCGCTCCCCGATCCGGACCTGCGCGACAACGAGAACGTCCCGCTCACCGATGACGTCGACGAGTACGTCGAGCGTGAGGTGCTCCCCCACGTTCCCGACGCCTGGGTCGACCACACAAAGACCAAGATCGGCTACGAGATCCCCTTCACCCGGTTTTTCTACAAGTACGTCCCTCCGAGGCCGCTGGCCGAGATCGACGCCGAGTTGGAGCGGGTGGAAGCGGAGATCCAGCAAGTTCTCGATGGGCTCAAGCGATGACCCGCACCGTTCGCGCTCGGTTCCTGTTCGATCGGCGTGAGGTCCGAGGCGTGAATGCGCCTCTCGCTTCCGCGACGAAGGACGGGGTCAGCCTCCGGAGCGATGCAGAGAACGCGGTGTGGAATCCTGGCGACGATGTGAGCCTGTATAAGCTCGTCGAACCCGATGACTTCGTCATCGGCTTGCGCTCGTTCCAGCATGGGCTCGCCCGCTCTCAAGTACGCGGCCTCGTAAGTCCCGCGTACACGGTTCTCCGCGCGAGAACGAAGGATGTCGTCCCGGGCTATTTCGCCTTCTACTTCAGAAGCGCACCGCTTATCGCCGCCTTGGACAACCTGTCGCAAGGCATCCGCCAAGGACGCACGATCCCCTACGAGCCGTTCTCTGATCTCCGTTTTCCTGTGCCGAGCGGAGAGGAACAATGTCGCATCGCGGCCTTTCTCGATGATCAGACGCTAAGGCTTGATAGGGCCCTCGCCCTTCGGCAACAACAGGTCGACATGCTTGAGGCGCGATTGCAGTCAACCATCGATTCGCTGGGCGCGGGGATTCACAGGTCGCTGGTCGGCGCACCTCGCATCAAGGCTGGGCACCTTATCCGGGTGTTGCCCGGATACGCCTTCCCGAGTTCTGACTTCTCGACCACAACAGGCCAGCGACTGCTCAGGGGCATCAACGTTGGTGTCCGGAGCACCTCCTGGAACGAAGTGGTGTACTGGACCGGGCATGACCCCGACGTCGAACGCCGCTTCTCCTTACAAGTCGGCAGCGTCGTGATGGGCATGGACCGCCCATGGATTGGTGCTGGACTACGGATTACGCGCTTGACCGAGGAGGATCTCCCGGCCTTACTTTTGCAGCGAGTAGCGCACCTAATCCCCGGGCCTCGAGTCGATGCGGCGTACATGTGCTGGGCCTTTCAGGCACGACGCTTCCGCACAGAAGTGGAGGGGCAGCTGACTGGGCTTTCTGTGCCACATCTGAGCGGAGAGCAGATTTCGGCGTACCGGCTGCCGATTCCGGACATGCCTACGCAGGAGAGGGTGGCCACCGAGTTGGATGATCTGGCCTCTGCCACGGCGTCCGCTCGCGCCGCCCTAGCTCGTTCACAAGCCCTACTGATGGAACGCAAGCAGACACTGATCACCGCGGCCGTCACCGGGCAGTTCGACGTCACGACGGCTCGGGCGGTTGCGTGATGGCGGGGCACACCGAGTCGGATTTCGAGGCCGCGATCGAGGCCCACCTGTTGCAGCACGGCTGGCGGCACGGTTCACCCACCGACTACGACGTCACCCTCGGGCTCGACCCGGTCCAGTTGATCGAGTTCATCCAGGAGACCCAGCCGAAGACTTGGGCGAAGCTCACCGAACGCCACGGTGGCGCCGTCGTCACCAAGGTGGTCAAGCGGATCGCCGAGGAGATCGACAGCCACGGCGTCGTCCAGGTGCTCCGCCGCGGAGTGAAGGACTCCGGCCAGCGCATCCAGCTCGCCTTCTTCCGGCCCACGCACGGGCTCACGCCGGAGCTGGTGGAGAACTACGCGAAGAACCGGCTGCTGGTCTACCGGCAGCTGCACCACAGCGAATCGTCGCCGCACCAGTCGCTGGACCTGATGCTCGCCGTCAACGGCATCCCCGTGGCGACCGCGGAGCTCAAGAACCACTTCACCGGCCAGACCGTCGAGCACGCGAAAGCCCAATACCGGGACCCGAAGCAGCGCAATCCCGCCGACCGCATCTTCGCCGGCCGTGCCCTGGCGCACTTCGCCATCGACCCCGACGTCGTGTTCATGACCACCAAGCTCGACGGCCCCAAGACCGTCTTCCTGCCGTTCAACCAGGGCTCCGACGGCCCCGGGCGCAAGGGCGGCAAGGGCAACCCGGTCAACCCACAGGGGCACCGGACCGCCTACCTCTGGGAGCAGGTCTGGGCGCCGGACACCTGGCTGGACCTGCTGCACCGCTACGTCCAGGAGACGGTCCCGAAGCAGGGCGGCCGGAAGGTCCTCTTCCCCCGCTACCACCAGTGGGACGTCGTCGAGCGGCTCACCGCGCACGCCGCCGTCCACGGTGCCGGGCAGAACTACCTGCTCCAGCACTCCGCCGGCTCGGGGAAGTCGAACTCGATCGCCTGGCTGGCCCACCGGCTGGCCGACCTGCACTCCCCCAGCGACCCGGCCGCGCTGGCCCCGGACGCGGGCATCGGCAGCGACGAGCTGGTGTTCGACAAGGTCGTCGTCATCACCGACCGGCGGGTGCTCGACGCCCAGCTGCAGGCGACCATCTCCGGCTTCGAGCACGTCCAGGGGCTGCTGCAGCGGATCGACCAGGACTCCCAGCAGCTGAAGGCCGCCCTCGCCGACGCCAAGACGAAGATCATCATCACCACGCTGCAGAAGTTCCCGGTGATCGCCAGGGACGCCACCGTCGTCGGCAAGCGGGTCGCGGTGATCGTCGACGAGGCGCACTCCTCCCAGTCCGGTGACGCCGCACAGGGCTTGAAGAAGGTGCTCGGCGGCGCCGACCCGCTGGCCGCTGCCGAGGCCGAGGCCGCCGGTGCCGAGGCGACGCAGGCCGACGACCAGGACCTGCTGGTCTCAGCCATCACCGCGGCCGTGAACTCCACGAACCCGGTCGCGGAGTCCGCAGAGTCACGCGGTCGCAGCAAGAACCTTTCGTTCTTCGCGTTCACCGCCACGCCCAAGGGCAAGACGCTGCAACTGTTCGGCACGGCACGCGACGAGGCCGGGACGACGGTCTACGAGCCGTTCCACCTCTACTCGATGCGGCAGGCGATCGAGGAGGGCTTCATCCTCGACGTCCTCGCCAACTACGTGACCTACAAGCGCTACTACCGGCTGGCCAACGGGCTCACCAGCGACGACCCCGAGGTGGAGAAGGGCAAGGCCGCCGTCGCACTGGCTCGGTTCGTCGACCTGCACCCCTCGAACCTCGACCAGCGCGCCGAGATCATCATCGAGCACTTCCGCACCGTCACCGCCGGCAAGATCGGCGGCAAGGCCAAGGCGATGGTCGTGACGGGCAGCCGGCTGCACGCCGTCCGGTACCTCGCCGCCGTCCAGCGGTACCTGGCGAAGAAGCAGCTCACCGGCATCCGGGCGATGGTCGCCTTCTCCGGCAGCCTCGTCGATCCTGACTTCCCCGGTGACGCCGTGACCGAGAGCGGGCTCAACGGCTTCCCCGAGACGCAGACCAAGCAGCGCTTCCACGACGAGGGGCAGCTGCTGATCGTCGCGGAGAAGTACCAGACCGGCTTCGACGAGCCGCTGTTGCACACCATGTACGTGGACAAGAAGCTCGAAGGCGTCAAGGCGGTACAGACGCTCTCCCGGCTCAACCGCATCCACGCCGGCAAGGAAGACACCTTCGTCCTCGACTTCCGCAACACCGCCGAGGAGATGCGCGAGCAGTTCGCCCCCTTCTACGAGACGAGCTGGACCGAGGAGACCGACCCGAACCTGCTCTACAACCTGCAGACGCGGATCGAGAACCACCACGTCATCGACCCGGAGGAGCAGCAGAAGGCGGTGACGGCGTTCCTCCTCGGCAACTCCGCCACGCACGCGACCGTGTCGGCCAACGTCGACCCTGCCGTCCTCCGTGCCGGCAATCTCCCCGAGCACGAGCTGACCGACCTGCGCGACGCGCTCAAGGCGTTCGTCCGCGCCTACGCCTTCCTCGGCCAGGTCATGAAGTTCACCGACGAGGAGCTCGAGAGCCTCTACCTCTACGGCAAGCTGCTGCTGGCCAAACTGAAGGAACCCACGGGCGGCGGAGGCTCGATCGACCTCGGCGACACCGCCCTCGAGTTCATCGGCCACCAGGCCGGGATCGCGACGAGCGGCAGCAACACCCCGGGCGAGAGCAGCGGCGAGATCGAGAGCTTCACCGGCGAGGGCCGCGGCGGCACCGTCGAGGAAGCGCTCATGATCAAGCTCTCCGAGCTCATCGACACCTTCAACGCCGCGCACGGCATCGACCTCAGCCAGGCCGAGAGCCTGCTCATCTACGTCGGCGTGCCCAGCCACCTCTCCGATGACGAGGACGTCCAGCAGCGTGCCGCGGACAACACCGAGGAGCAGTTCTCCTTGACGATCCGAAAGGACGACATCGCCGGCGCGCTCTTCCAGAACCAGGAGAGCTCCAACAAGTTGCTGAAGGCGCTGCTGGAGAACGAGACGTTCGCCGACGCCGTGCAGAAGATCATCAGCACCGAGACCTGGAAGGCCGCCCGCCGCAAGCACGACGAGAAGGCGGCGTGACAGAGGCCGGTTCGACGGAGGAGCCATCGTGGGGGATTTGAAGCTGTTCAGGCTCGATGTCGGCAAGGCGACCGAACTCGTCGGTGCGGCGATGGCGCTGGAGAAGTCCCTGCAGACTCTCATCGAGCAGAACATGGAGACGCTGTTCGGTGTCCGTTTCCTGGCCAGCGAGTACTCCACGGGAATCAAACACGGTGGCCGGATGGATTCACTCGGCATCGACGAGAACGGCAATCCCGTCATCTTCGAGTACAAGCGCGCGGTCAACGAGAACGTGATCACCCAGGGGCTGTTCTACCTGGACTGGCTCATGGACCACCGCGGGGACTTCCAGTTGCTCGTGCAGGAGCGACTCGGGGCCAAGGTGCCCGTCGACTGGTCCAACCCGCGCCTGGTCTGCGTGGCCGGCGACTTCACGAAGTACGACCAGCACGCCATCGCGCAGATGAACCGCAGCATCGAATTGGTCCGGTACCGGAGCTATAACCAGGGACTGCTCGCTCTGGAACTCGTCGCATCCACCACCGCGACGGCGACGGCAGCCGGTCAGCCGAGCGGTGCGACGACCGGGAACGGCTCCTCGAGCGGGGGCACGTCCACGACGGTCTCCCAGTACTACGAGAAGGCGCCGCAGGCGTTGAAGGACCTGTACGACTCCCTGGAGCAGTACCTCGTCGCCCTCGGGGACGACGTCACGAAGATCATCAACAGAAACTACTTCGCGTTCCGGCGGCTGAAGAACTTCGCCCGCGTCGAGGTACATCCTCAGACGAAGAAGCTACTGGTGTACGTCAAGGTGAACCCGGACGAGGTCGCGCTGGAAGAGGGCTTCACCCGTGACGTGCGAGAGCTGGGGCATTTCGGGACCGGCGACCTGGAGATCACCATCGGGGATGCGGAAGCTCTCGCCAACGCCTACGAACTGATAGCCAAGAGCTACGAGGCCAGCTGAACCACCGGCGCCGGTCGGACGGTGATCACCCGACCGGCGGAAGAGCCGGCACCACGTCCGTGTGACCGAAATCGTCACCCTTGAACAGAAGCGGCTTCCCGCTCTCCACGGCGAGCGCATAGGCGAAGCAGTCCCCGAAGTTCAGCCGCGCCGCGTGTCCACTGCCTTTCCCGAAGTCCCGGTAGGCCGATCGGGCCACGAGCGCCTGACCGACCGTGACAGGAGCGATCTCCAGGTGCATGACCCGCACCAACTCGTCGAAGCGTCGCCGGGCGACCGGGTCCCGCGTCGCATCGACGACGATGGCCGCCTCGAGGTAGTTGGCGGCTGACATCTGAGGAGCGGCATCCGCGGCGAGCGCGTCGATGAACGCCTCGGCGTCGGGCTCGCCCCGGATGATGGCGATCAACGCCGATGCATCGACGATCACGCGGGCATGCCGGCGTCGTCGTACAGGAGGTCGCCGTGCTCGACGGTCGCCAGGTCTCCCCGGAATCGGGGCGCGATCTCCTTGGCCAGAGCTCTGATGCGGGCCGCGCGGTGCGCGGCCGTGTCCACCGGCGAGTCGACCTGGAGGCGGGCCAGCTTCTCCCGTAGGGCCTGGGCCACGGCAGCGGTTATCGAGGTCCCGGTGACGGCGGCGACCTCACGTGCCAGATCCTCCACCTCGGCATTCTTGATGTTGAGACTCATGGTGGAAATCTACAACTCGCGTCCACCCTTCCACCAGATCGTGCGAGGGGCCGCAGCGGACGGGCGGGGACTTCCCTCCGCTCGCGGCGCGGCAGGTTGCCGTGCTCGTGGTGTTGTCGCCGTCCTCGCTCTGCAGCACGAGGGCGGCGGCGGCACGGTGAGGATCGCCATCCTGGGTCCGCAGTGGCCGGCGGAACGGTCACCGGCGCATGGGCCGCGCGTCCGGCCGGGTAGAGCCGCTCCATGGCTGCCCCGATCAGCGACGCCGTCGTCGTCGACGTCCTGCGCCGGCTCGACCGGCTGCTCACCCCCCTGGCCACCCGGCTGGGCCGGCCCCCGGAGCTGCCGCGCGCGGAGCGCGACGAGTGGTGGGCCGACCGGGTGTCCAAGGTGGCCGCCGGGGTGTCGGCGGCGCCCCGCTTGGCGGGAAAGCTCGCCGACCTGCTTCCGCTGCAGAACACGGTCGGCGCCGCGGTGCAGTCGCTCGTCGTCCTCGGCGTCGCGGGCGAGCACGGGGTCGAGGCGCCCGCCGAGCGGGTGTCGCTGCTCGCCCGGGTGCTGCTGCGCCGCGAGCTGGGCGCTGCGCAGGTCGAGCCGCTGCTCACCCGCACCAGGGGCACCTACGTGGAGGGCGCGCTCGGCCCGCGGGACGAGCGCCGCGGGGCCGCGGGCGCGGTGCGGACGCTGTGGCGCGCGGCCCGTCTCCTGAGCCGCATCGACGACGCGCTCGACGCCCGGCCGAAGGGGAAGCTGTTCGCCCGCGCGGTGTCGAACCTGCCGGTCGTCGGGGTCGCCGGCGGGTACGCGTCCGAGCGCGAGGGCCTGCGCCGCGCGGCCGCCCGCGCCGCCGACCTGCTGGAAGGAGCGGGGCCGGCCCGGTGACCGCTCAGCGGACGGCGGGTGCGCGTCCGGCCAGGTTGGCGAACACCTCGCGGGTCGCCGTGGAGCGGTTCATGGTGATGAAGTGGATGCCCGGCACACCCTCGTCGAGCAGCCGGCGGCACAGGTCCGTGGCCACCTCGACGCCGAGGGCGCGGACCGCCGCCTTCTCCTCCGGCCGGTCACCGTCCAGCGCCTCGAACCGCTCGGCCAGCTCGGCGGGGAACGCCTGACCGGACAGCTGGACGATCCGGGTGATCTGCCGGACGTTCGTGACCGGCATGACCCCGGCGATGACCGGCACCTCGCAGCCGCGCGCGACCACCCGGTCCCGCATGCGCAGGTAGTCCTCGGCCCGGAAGAACATCTGGGTGATGGCGAAGTCGGCGCCGGCCCGGCACTTCGCCACGAACATCTCGACGTCGGTGTCGAAGTCCGGCGAGCGCGGGTGCCGCTCGGGGAAGGCGGCCACCCCGACCGAGAAGTCGCCGATCGAGCGGATCAGCTCCACCAGCTCGGCGGCGTAGTCCAGCCCCTCGGGGTGGGCGACCCACTCCGCCTGCGGATCGGCGCCCGGCGGGTCGCCCCGCAGCGCCATGATGTTGCGGACCCCGGCCGCGGCCAGCCTGCTGATCACGTGCCGCAGCTCCGCGATGCTGTGGTCGACCGCGGTCAGGTGCGCCAGCGGCGTCATCGTGGTGTCCGCCGCGATCCGCTCGGTCATCGCCACCGTGCCCTCGCGGGTGGAGCCACCGGCCCCGTAGGTCACCGAGACGAACGAGGGGTGCAGGCGCTCCAGCTCGCGCAGCGCCGTCCAGAGCTGCTCCTCCCCCGCCGGCGTCTTCGGCGGGAAGAACTCGAACGACCACGTCGGGTGCCCGGTGGCCAGGAGCTCGCGGACGGTGGGTGTCACGGCACCCGAGGGTACGGGCGGGGCGGCCCCGCGCCCGCAGCCGTCCCCCGGGAAGGGTCGCGCAGGTGCATCCAGACCGGGCCGCGGCGAGGAAGAGGCCGTGTCCCGGACGACGGAGCGACGGAGGAACGATGCAGCCGACCACCTCGGCCGCCCTGCTGGCGGGGCGGCACCCCGCCGGGTTGGGCGATACTGACCACATGATCGCCGGGGCGCAGCAGCGCGAGACCGCCCGCCTCGCTCCCCCGCTGTCGGTCGCCGACCTCGACCGGGTGCGGGCCGCGGTCGCCGAGGCGCTCACCGATTTCCTGGACCAGCAGCGCGCCACGCTCGCCGCGATGGACGCCAGCCTCGTGCCGGTCGTCGACGAGGTGCGCGCCGTCGCCGAGGGCGGCAAGAAGCTGCGCCCCTCCTTCGCCTACTGGGGCTGGCGCGGGGCGCGCGGCCAGGGCCCGGGCGCCGGGGAGGACGAGGAGGCCGTGCTCCGCGCGGTCGCCGCCCTGGAGTTCGTGCACGCCAGCGCGCTGGTGCACGACGACGTGATGGACGCCGCCGGCACCAGGCGCGGCCGACCCAGCACGCACGTCGGGTTCGCCGACCGGCACACCGGCTCCGGGTTCTCCGGCGACCAGGAGCTCTTCGGCGTCGGCGCGGCGATCCTCGTCGGCGACCTGGCGCTGGTCTGGTCCGACGAGCTGCTGCGCTGCTCGGGCATCTCCGAGGCGGCGCTGGGCCGCGCCCGCGCCGTCTGGGACACCATGCGCACCGAGGTCACCGCCGGCCAGTACCTGGACCTGCTGCGGGCCGCCGGTGGCTTGCCGGGCCCCGACGGCGCCCTCACCGTCGCCCGCTACAAGAGCGCGGGGTACACCGTCCAGCGGCCGCTGCAGCTGGGCGTGGCGATCGCCGGAGCCGGGCCGCGGGTCGTCGAGGCCTGCACCGCCATCGGGTTGCCCCTGGGCGAGGCGTTCCAGCTGCGCGACGACCTCCTCGGCGTCTTCGGCGACCCGGAGGTCACCGGGAAGTCCGTCGACGACGACCTGCGCGAGGGCAAGCAGACCCTGCTGGTCGCCCTGGCCGCGGAGGCGGCCGACGGCGCGGGGCGCACGCTGCTCGACGAGCTGCTGGGCAACCCCGAGGCCGGGCACGAGGAGTTCGAGGCGCTGCGCGCGCTGCTGGTGAGCACCGGCGCCCGCGACCGGGTCGAGGAGCGCATCGCCCTCGGCACCGCACGGGCCCGCGAGGCGATCGCCGAGGCGCCGCTGGCCGACGACGCCCGCAAGGCGCTGGACGCGCTCGCGGTCGCCGCGACGTCACGCACCGCCTGATGGTCCGCACCGTCCCCGGGCGCACCGACCGCGTCGTCGTCGTCGGCGCGGGGCTCGCCGGCCTGGCCACCGCGCTGCGGCTGCGCGGGGCCGGCCGCGAGGTCACCGTCGTCGAGCGCGCCGGCGGCCCCGGCGGGCGGGCCGGGCGCATCGAGCGCGACGGCTACGCGCTGGACACCGGGCCGTCGGTCTTCACCGCGCCGGAGGTCGTCGCCGAGACCCTCGCCGCCGTCGGTGAGCGGCTGGAGGACCGGCTGGAGCTGCGCCGGCTGGAGACCGGCTACCGGGCGCAGTTCGCCGACGGCACGCACCTGGACGTGCACGCCGACCCGGAGGCGTTCGCCGCCGAGGTGGCCGCGCTGTGCGGGCCGGGCGAGGCCGAGGCGCTGCGGCGCTACCTCGCCGACCTCGCCGACCTCTACCGCCTGCAGCTCACCACCTTCATCGATCGCAACCTGGACTCGCCGCTGGACCTGCTCGGGCCCGAGCTGCTGACGCTGGCCCGGCGCGGCGGGTTCGGCCGGCTGTCGACGCACGTGGGCAGGTACTTCGCCGACGACCGGCTGCGCCGGCTGTTCAGCTTCCAGGCGCTCTACGCCGGGGTCTCCCCCTTCCGCGCCATCGCCGCCTACGCGGTGATCGCCCAGCTCGACATCGGCGCCGGCGTGTGGCACCCGGTGGGCGGCATCGGGGCGGTGCCGCGGGCGCTGGCCGCCGCCGCGGCCGACGCGGGCGTCACCTTCCGGTACGACACCGCCGTCGACGAGCTCGAGCTCCGCGGCGACCGCGTCAGCGGGGTGGTCCTGGACGGCGGCGAGCGGCTGCCCGCGGACGCCGTCGTCGTCACCACCGACGCCCCGCACGCGCTGGTGCCGGGGCTCCGCGGACCCCGCCGCCCGGTCTACTCGCCCTCCTGCGTCGCGCTGCACCTCGGCGTGCGGGCGGAGCTGCCCGACCAGGCGCACCACACGATCAGCTTCGGGCACTCCTGGCGGCAGGTGTTCGACGAGCTGACCCGGGACGGCCGCCCCATGAGCGACCCCAGCCTGCTGATCAGCATGCCCTCGCGCACCGACCGGTCGCTGGCCCCGGACTCCGCGGACGGGAAGCACTGCCAGGTGCTGAGCGTCGTCGCCCCCACCCCGAACCTGGACCGGCGCAGCGGCGGCAACCCGGATCTCGACTGGGCGACCCTCGGGCCGCGCTACCGGGAGGAGCTGCTGGCCGTGCTGGAGACCCGCGGTGTCACCGGCGTCTCCGGCGCGATCGAGGTGGAGCACATGGACACCCCGGCCACCTGGGCGGCGCAGGGCATGGCCGCCGGCACCCCCTTCGCGCTGGCGCACACCTTCGGCCAGACCGGTCCGTTCCGCCCCGCCACGCTGCCGCGCCGCGGCCCGGAGAACGTGGTGCTGGCCGGGTCGTCGGTGCAGCCGGGAGTCGGCGTCCCGATGGTGCTGATCAGCGGCCGGCTGGCCGCCGAGCGGATCACCGGACCGGTGGCGCGGTGAGTCCCCTCCGGCCTCCGGGCACCCAGGCCGCCCGGCAGGCGCAGCTGGCCGCCGCCTACCGGCACTGCGCCGCCATCGCCGCCGAGCACGGCAAGAGCTACCACCTGGCCACACGGCTGCTCACGCCCGAGCGGCGGCCGGCGGTGCACGCCCTCTACGCCGCGGCGCGGGTCGCCGACGACTTCGTCGACCACCCCGGCGCCGACCCGGCCGGTGACCTGATGACCTGGTCCGATGCGCTGCTCACCGAGCTCGGGACGGGCTGGTCGGACGACCCGGTGCGGCTGGCCCTGGTCCACACCTACCGCCGCTACGGGATCCCCGTCGAGCACCTGGTCGACTTCCTGGCCGCCATGACCAGCGACCTCGACGTCACCGGTTACGCCGACCTCGACGCGCTGGACCGCTACATGTGGGGCTCGGCGTCGGTGATCGGGCTGCAGGTGCTGCCGGTGCTCGGCACCGCTCCGGGGGTGACCCGGGAGGAGGCGGCGCCGCACGCCATCGCCCTCGGGGAGGCGTTCCAGCTGACCAACTTCCTGCGCGACGTCGGCGAGGACGTCGACCGCGGCCGGGTCTACCTGCCCGCCGACCTCATGGCCGCCCACGGGGTGACCCTCGAGCAGCTGGCGGCCAAGCACCATGACGCGCGGTTCGCGGCGCTCATGCGGGAGATGGTGGCGATCGTCCGCCGCCGCTACGACGACGCCGCGCCCGGCACCCCGATGCTCGCCCCCGAGTCGCGCGACTGCGTGCGCGCCGCCACCGACCTCTACGGCGGCATCCTCACCGAGATCGAGCGCGCCGGCTACCGGGTGCTCGACCGGCGGGTGTCGGTGTCCAGGCCGCGGCGCCTGGCGGTGTTCGCCCGCCGGTTGACCGCTGCCCAGCTGGCCAGGGTGAGGGTGACCATGGCGAACCCGAAGAGCAGGTCCTCCACCGGCGCGTAGGCGATGCGCGGCCCCCAGACGGTGGCCGGGTCGTAGGTCACCACGTCCAGCCCGGTGAGCACGCCGTTCATCAGCAGCTGGAAGGTCACGATGATCGCGTAGGCCACCCAGAACACCGGCCGGGTGACCATCCGGGTGCGGTAGACCGCCAGGTCCACCACCAGGACGCCGACGACGGCGCTCACGGCCAGTGCGGAGTAGCTCACCTCGCCTCCGCCTCCTCGGCGGGATAGCCCGCGTCCCAGCCGGTCACCTTCCGCACCGCCTCCAGGGCCAGCACCGAGCACAGCGGGACGACGAGGAAGAACAGGATCTCCTCCACCGGGATCCCGCCGGGCAGCCGGACGCCGACGGTGCGCTCGGCCGAGTAGTCCCAGTGGCCCTGCGCGATGGCGTAGAGCACCCAGCTGACGAAGACGGCGAACTCCGGCAGGACGGCGAGCAGCAGCCGCCGCCAGCGGGCGTACACGCGCACGCCCAGCACCAGCTCCAACGGCGCGGTCACCACCAGGCAGCCGGCCAGCAGGCCCAGGTACGTCAGCTGCTCCACGGGTCGGCCTTCCGTTCCCGCGCCGCTCCCGGATGCACCCGGCTCAGAACGCCAGCGCCTGGGCCCGGCGGGTGACCTCGGTGTGCCGGTCGTCGCGCAGCGCCTGCACCGGGGTGCCGGGCAGCGACTCGTCCTCGCGGAAGAGCCAGTCGAAGGCGTCCTCGTCGCTGAACCCGCCGTCGCGCAGGACGGTCAGCAGCCCGGGCAGGTGCTTGAGGACCGCGCCGTCCTGCACGAACGCGGCGGGGATCCTGCCGTTCCCGCTTCCGGGGACGGCCATCAGCTTCCGGTCGCGCAGCAGCTGCCGGACCCGGTTGGGCGAGGTGCCCAGCAGCTGGGCGACCTCCGCGGGGGTGAGCGTGTCCATAGAGTGTCAGCCTATGGCGAGCGGCGGACCAGCGAGCAGCCCGGTACCGGGGTCCAGCGGGCGGGACGAGGCGGCCGAGGTCGCCGAGGAGCCCCGCGCGGAACCGCCCTTCGTGGACTTCGCGGAGCTGGAGGCCCGCTCGCGGCAGCTGCTGGCCGAGCCGGTGTACGACTACTACGCCGGCGGCGCCGAGACCGAGACGACGATGCGCGAGGCCACGGCCGCCTGGCGGGCGTGGCGGCTGCGGCCGCGGGTGTTGCGCGGCACCACGACCGCCGCGCTCGGCACCGAGCTGCTGGGCAGCCCGGTGCGCACCCCGATCGGCATCGCCCCGTGGGCCTACCAGGCCATGGCGCACCCCGACGGCGAGCTCGCCACCGCCCGGGCCGCCGCCGCCACCGGCGCCCTGATGACCGTGTCCACCAGCGCGAACCACAGCTTGGAGGAGGTCGCCGCCGTCGCGCCCGCGAGCCCGAAGTGGTTCCAGCTCTACCGGCTGCACTCCGAGCGGCACACCGACGACCTCGCCCGCCGCGCCGGGGACGCCGGCTACCGGGCGCTGGTCCTGACCGTCGACGTCCCGCTGCTCGGGCGCCGCCGCCGCGACCTGCGGCACGACTTCGTGCACCGCGCCGGCGTGCGGATGGCGAACCGGCCGCCGGAGGGCGAGGAGCCGACGCTGGACGGCCTGGCCACCGGCACCTGGACCTTCGACGAGATCGCCCGCTTCGGCGAGCTGTCCGGGTTACCCGTGGTGGTGAAGGGGGTGCTCCGGGGCGACGACGCGATCCGCTGCGTGCAGGCCGGCGCCGCCGCCGTCTGGGTCACCACGCACGGGGGCCGGCAGGTGGACCCGGCGATCAGCAGCGCGCAGGCGCTCCCCGAGGTGGTCGAGGCCGTGGGCGAGGAGGTCGAGGTCTACGCCGACGGCGGCATCCGGTCGGGCTCGGACGCGCTGACCGCGCTCGCCCTCGGCGCGTCGGCGGTCTTCCTCGGCCGGCCGGTCGTGTGGGGGCTCACCACCGGCGGCGAGGCGGGCGTGACCCGGGTCCTCGCCGGGCTCACCGAGGAGCTCGAGCACACGATGGTGCTGTGCGGGCTGGACAACGTCCGGTCGGTGCCCGCCGACACCGTGGTGGCGGCGCGATAACCTCTCCGAGGGCCGTGACTGGCGCGTCGAGGTGGACCACCACCGGGGAGCGGCCCGCACCACCGTCGCCGTGCGCCTGGGCACCTCACCGTCGTTCAGCGCAGGAGCCCCCATGACCGCAGCCCGCACCACCCACTCCTTCGACGGCGCCGCCGCCTCGGCCGCCTACCGCAGCGCCCTGGAGGTCATCGGGGCCGTCGAGCCCCGGGTCGCCGACGCGATCGGCCAGGAGCTCACCGACCAGCGCGGCTCGCTGAAGCTGATCGCCAGCGAGAACTACGCCAGCCCCGCCGTGCTGCTCACCATGGGCAACTGGTTCAGCGACAAGTACGCCGAGGGCACCGCCGGGCACCGCTTCTACGCCGGCTGCCAGAACGTCGACACCGTCGAGGCGCTCGCCGCCGAGCACGCCCGCGAGCTGTTCGGCGCGCCCTACGCCTACGTCCAGCCGCACTCGGGCATCGACGCCAACCTCGTCGCCTTCTGGGCGGTGCTCGCGCAGCGGGTGGAGCTGCCCGCCCTGCAGCAGGCCGGCGCCCGTCACGTCAACGACCTCACCGACGCCGACTGGGCGACGCTGCGCCGCGCACTGGGCGACCAGCGGATGCTCGGCATGTCCCTGGACGCCGGTGGCCACCTCACCCACGGCTTCCGCCCCAACATCAGCGGCAAGATGTTCGAGCAGTCCTCCTACGGCACCGACCCCGCCACGGGGCTGCTCGACTACGCCGCGGTCCGCGCCCGGGCGCGCGAGTTCCGGCCGCTGGTCCTCGTGGCCGGCTACTCGGCCTACCCGCGGCGGGTGGATTTTGCGGCGATGCGCGAGATCGCCGACGAGGTGGGCGCCACGCTCGTCGTCGACATGGCGCACTTCGCCGGCCTGGTCGCCGGCAAGGTGCTGACCGGCGACTTCGACCCGGTGCCGCACGCGCACATCGTCACCAGCACCAGCCACAAGTCCCTGCGCGGCCCGCGCGGCGGGTTCGTGCTCGCGCAGCCGGAGTTCGCCGACGCCGTCGATCGCGGGTGCCCGATGGTGCTCGGCGGCCCCCTCCCCCACGTCATGGCCGCCAAGGCGGTGGCGTTCGCCGAGGCCCGGCGCCCCGAGTTCGCCGGCTACGCGCAGGCGGTGGCCGACAACGCGCAGGGCCTGGCCGAGGGGCTGACCAGACGCGGCGCCCGGCTGGTCACCGGGGGCACCGACAACCACCTGGTGCTCGTCGACGTCACCGGGTTCGGGCTCACCGGCCGCCAGGCGGAGTCCGCGCTGCTGGACGCCGGCATCGTCACCAACCGCAACGCCGTCCCTGCCGACGCGAACGGGGCCTGGTACACCTCCGGCATCCGGCTGGGCACCCCGGCGCTGACCAGCCGCGGTTTCGGCTCGGGCGAGTTCGACCGGACGGCGGAGCTGATCGTCGACGTGCTGTCCGCCACCACGCCGGCCGCCACACGCGACGGCGGCGCGTCGCAGGCGAAGTACGTCGTCGCCGAGGGGGTCGCCGAGCGCACCCGCGCGGCCGCCGCCGAACTGCTGGCGGCGCACCCGCTGTACCCGGGCCTCGACCTCGCCTGAAGCCGCACCTCCCGTGGGGCGCAGGTCCGCGGCGGACCACGCGAGGGTGGTCGGGGTGACGTGCCGCACCCCGACCACCCGTCACAGGCGCCCCGGTGATCCCCCTCGCCGCGTCGTGGAGCGACCAGCGCCCTCGTCGCTCCTACACTCGGCCGTGTGGACACCGCCGTGACCGACCCCGTGGTCGGCCTCGTACTCGAGGGGCGCTACCGCCTCGAGGAGCGGGTGGCGCGGGGCGGCATGTCCACCGTCTACGCGGCCACCGACCTCCGGCTGCACAAGACCGTCGCCGTCAAGGTGATGGCCGAGCACCTGGCGCACGACCCGACGTTCGTCGACCGGTTCACCCGCGAGGCGCGCGCGGCGGCGATGCTCAGCCACCCGAACGTCGTCGGCGTCAGCGACCAGGGCAGCGACCAGGGGCTGGTCTTCCTGGTCATGGAGCTGGTGCGCGGCCGCACGCTGCGCGACCTGCTCAGCGCCCGCGGCCGGCTCACCGTCGCCGAGTCGTTCGCCGTCCTGGAGCCGGTGCTCGCCGGGCTGACCGCCGCGCACCGCGCCGGGATCGTGCACCGCGACATCAAGCCGGAGAACGTGCTGATCGGCGTCGACGGCGTGGTGAAGGTGGCCGACTTCGGCCTCGCGCGCGCCGTCGTCGGCACCGGGCAGACCAGCCAGACCGGCGGGGTGCTGATCGGCACCGTCGCCTACCTCTCCCCCGAGCAGCTCGAGCGCGGCCGCGCCGATGCCCGCAGCGACATCTACGCCGCGGGCATCGTGCTCTACGAGATGCTCACCGGGCACCCGCCCTTCGGCGGCGACACCCCGCTGGCGGTCGCCTACCAGCACGTGCACCACGACGTCCCCGCGCCGTCCGCCGAGGTCCCCGGCCTGCCGTGGCAGGTCGACGAGCTGGTGGCCCGCACCACCCGGCGAGACCCCGCCGGCCGGCCCCTGGACGCCGGGGCGTTCCTCGCCGAGCTGAACGACGTCCGCACCGACCTCGGCATCGAGCCGGTCCCCGTGCCGACCGGGCAGAGCGCCGGGCCCGGCACGCTGCGGCCCACCAACCGGCCGACCCGCCCCCGCCCCGGCCACCCGAGCAACCCCGGCACCGCGGTGCTCGCCGACCGCGGTGCGCGTTCGGGTCGCACCAGCACGCTGCCGGGGATGGGGGCCGGGCCCACCACCGACGTGCACGGCCGCCGGCCCGCTCCCGGCCGGCCGCGCCCCGGCGTCCCCGACCACGTCCGCCGGCGCCGCACCCGGCTGCTGATCGCCGTCATCCTGCTCATGGCCGTGACGGTGGGTGCCGTCGGCTGGTGGCTGGGCTCCGGCCGCTGGACCGACGTCCCCGCGCTGACCGGCAAGCAGGAGAGCGCGGCCATCGACCTGCTGCAGGACGCCGGCCTCGACCCCGACCCGGTGGTCCAGGAGTGGAGCGAGGAGGTGCCCGCGGGCGTCGTGATCTCCACCGACCCCGCGACGGGCGAGGTCATCCGGGGCACCGACGTCCGCGTCGTCGTCTCGAAGGGCCCCGAGCGCTACACGGTGCCACCGGAGCTCGTCGGCCTGCCCGTCGACGAGGTGGAGGCGCGCCTGCAGGCGGACCTGCCGATCCAGATCACCCGCGGCGAGGCCTTCGACGACCAGGTGCCCCCGGGCCACGTGGTCGCCTTCGACCCGGCCGCCGGCACCGCGCTCAAGCGCGACCAGGTGGTGACCGTCGTGGTCAGCCAGGGCCGGGCGCCGGTCGCCGTCCCCGACGTGACCGGGCAGACCCCCGAGCAGGCGACGTCGAACCTGGAGGCGCTCGGCTTCGTCGTCGAGCGCATCGAGGACGGGCGCAGCGACCAGGTCGACCAGGGCGAGGTCATGGCCGTCGAGCCGGGCCCCGCGGCCGGTCCGGTCGCCTACGGCAGCACCGTGCGGATCCAGGTCTCCGCCGGCGTCCCGCTGGTCACCGTCCCCGACGTCGTGGGCCTGGGCGGCGACGAGGCCGCGTCGATCCTGCAGCAGGCGGGCCTCGAGGTGGAGGCCACCCGCTTCTTCGGCAACCGGGTGCTGCGGCAGAGCCCCGCCGCCGGCGAGACGGTCGAGCGCGGCACCTCCGTCACCATCCTGCTCAGCTTCGGGTAGGTCCGTGCCGAACACCTCCGCCGTGCCGCCGATCGGCGCGCACATCCAGATCAAGGGCGGCCTGGCCAAGGGTGGCCTGCCCTACACCGACGCCGTCGGCGCCCGGGCCGTGCAGGTGTTCGTCGGCAACCCGCGCGGCTGGAAGCTGACGGACGGGGACGCGAAGCAGGACGCGCTGTTCACCGCCGGCTGCGCCGAGCGCGGGGTGCCGTCGTTCATCCACACGCCGTTCCTGGTCAACGTCGGCTCGCCCACCGAGGCCACGGTGACCCAGTCGATCGCCTCGATCGCGCACAACCTCCGGCGCGGCGCGCAGCTGGGCTGCCAGGGCGTCGTGGTGCACGCCGGGTCGGCCGTCGGCGAGGACCGCTACGAGGCCGCCCTCCGCCAGCTGCACGAGCAGCTGCTGCCGGTGCTCGACGCCGCCGATCCCGACGGGCCGCGGCTGCTGATCGAGCCGACGGCCGGCGGCGGCAAGGCGCTGGCCGCCACCGTCGAGGACTTGGGCCCGTACTTCGCGGCGCTGGAGCACCACCCGCTGCTCGGCGTCTGCTTCGACACCTGCCACGCCTGGGCCGCCGGGCACGACCTCGCCGCACCCGGCGGCATGTCGGCGACCCTCGATGCGCTCGAGGCGACCGTCGGCCCCGGCCGGCTGGGCCTGGTGCACGTGAACGACTCGCTCGACACCTGCGGGTCCCGGCGCGACCGGCACACGACCATCGGGGAGGGCCTGATCGGCTGCGGCGCCTACGGCACCGGCCCGTTCGCCGAGCTGGTGCGGCACCGCACGACCGCGGGGGTGCCCATGGTCGTGGAGACGCCCAGCCTGCGGGACGGCGACCCGTGCGGCGGCCACGCCGCGGACATCAAGCTGCTCAACTCGCTCATCGGCGACCCGCCCGCCGCCTGACCCGGCTCCCTACCGCGTTGGCGTGCGCGGATGTGCAGTTCCGCGGCTTGGACGTGCACATCAGCGCTCGACGTCGCCGCGGAGCAGCCTTCTGCGCGCGACGTGGACCGCCCGGATGTCGCGTCGGCAGGCCTCGGGGAAACGGGTCAGCCGGGTGTAGCTGTAGCGCAGGGTCTGCCAGCCGACGGTGGCCAGCAACGAGTCGCGCCGGATGTCGCGTTCCCGCTGTGCCCGGGACCCGTGCCAGGCGGCCCCGTCCATCTCCACGGCGAGCATCGACTCCTCGCAGGCGGCATCCAGCACGAAGGTCTCCGCTCCCACCGCCACGCGCCGTTGCTGCACGAACACCGGCATCCCGGGCGCTCGCAGCACGTTCAGGCAGCCCCAGATCTCCAACTCGCTCTGGCAGCCGTCTTCCAGCAGCCGGAGCAGGCCCGCCAGCTCCGCGCGGCCGGGGAGCCGGGTGCTGCGGACCAGTTCGCGGGTGAGGTCCTCCGGCCGGCACAGCCTCTGGCGGACCGCGGTGATCGCGGCCGCTCGCACCGCGGCCCGGTCTCCCGGAGACGCCAGCCCCCAGCTGTCCACGACCGCCCGCTCGACGGCCGCGACCGCGGTCCCCGCCACCAGGCGGCGCTCGGAGTGGGCGCCGGCCCTGCGGTGGACCACCACACCGGGCGATCCGCGCCCGCTCCGGCCCGGCTCGACGGTGATGTGGACGGGTCCGGGCGGGTGCTCGGTCAGCCCCCAGAGGGCCAGCCCGGTGACATGGCTGGCGACGGCTTCCCGGTCGTGCAGGACGGCGGCGACCCGGACCCGCCAGTCGCCGGCAGCGGCCGGGAGCGCGAACAGCCCAGGGGCCAGCCGGACCAGTCGCCCGGCCGCCACCCAGTTCCGCACGGTTCCCCGGCTGACCCGGCTCAGCAGCTCGGGACCGGTGATCCACCCGGGCTCGCCCACCACGCGTTCGGGATCGTGCGCCACCCCGCGAGCCTGCGGGAGGCGAAGGCCCCGGGGCTGCACCGCCCGGCAATCTGTGGACAGCGCCGACGATGTGCGCCGGTGCGCAGGAAGGACGCCGGTTCCTGCGCACCCGCGCCCGATGTCGGGCACGACGACCGGGCGCTAGCGGTCGAGCAGCTCCGCGAGGACGTCGGCGGCGCGCTCGACGGCGGCCCGGTCGACGTCCAGGTGCATGACCAGCCGGATGCGGGAGGCGCTGACCTGGCTCACCAGCACGCCCCGGGCCTTCGCGGCCTCGGCGACCAGCGGCGCCTCGATGCCCTCGAGCACCACCATGTTCGTCTCCACCGTCGACGGGTCGACGCCGAGCCGCTTGGCCAGCAGCCGCGCGTGCTCGTGGTCCTCACCCAGCCGCGGGAGGTGGTGGTCGAGGGCGTACAGGCAGGCCGCGGCCAGCACGCCGACCTGGCGCATCCCGCCGCCGAGCCGCTTCCGCCAGAGCCGCGCGGTCGCGATCCGCTCCGCCGACGCCACCAGCACCGAACCGACCGGCGTCCCGAGGCCCTTGGAGAAGCACACCGACGCGGTGTCGGCCAGCCCGCCGTAGGTGGACAGCGGGACACCCGAGGAGGCGTGCGCGTTCCAGATCCGGGCCCCGTCGAGGTGGACGGCGACGTCGGCCTGCCGCGACCAGTCCCACAGCGCCTGCAGCTGGTCCAGCGGCTGCACCAGGCCACCGCCGCGGTTGTGCGAGTTCTCCACCGCGATCGCCGCCGTCGCGGTCAGGTGCCAGTTGTCCTTCGGCCGCACCTGCTCGATCAGCTGCCCGGCGTCCAGTCGGCCACCGGAGGAGACGACGGTGCGCGTCGAGATCCCGAAGATCGCCGCTGCGGCACCCATCTCGTAGGTGACGACGTGCGCGTCGGCGTCGCAGAGGACCTCCTGTCCCGGCTCGCAGACCAGGCGCATGCCGATCTGGTTGCCCATGGTCCCGGACGGCACGAACAGCGCGGCCTCGTGGCCGAACAGCGCCGCGGTCCGCTCCTCCAGGGCACGGACGGTGGGGTCCTCGACGTAGACGTCGTCCCCCACCTCGGCCTCGGCCATGGCCCGGCGCATCCCGGCGGTCGGCCTGGTCACCGTGTCCGACCGCAGGTCCACGAGCTCAGCCACGCAGCATCTCCGCGACGAGGAACGCCAGCTCCAGCGACTGGCCGGTGTTCAGCCGGGGGTCGCAGGCGGTCTCGTACCGGCTGTCGAGGTCCGCGTCGCTGATCTCCATCGCGCCGCCGAGGCACTCGGTGACGTCCTCACCGGTGAGCTCGACGTGGATGCCGCCCGGCCAGGTGCCCAGCGCCCGGTGGACGTCGAAGAAGCCGAGCACCTCGTCGACGACGCGGTCGAAGTGGCGCGTCTTGTAGCCGGTCGGGGACTCGTGGGTGTTGCCGTGCATCGGGTCGCACTGCCACACGACCTGGTGGCCGCTCGCGGTCACCTTCTCCACGATGCCCGGCAGCACGTCGCGGATCTTCCCGTTGCCCATGCGGCTGATCAGCGTCAGCTTGCCGGGGACGCCGTCGGGGTCCAGCCGCTCGACGAGCTCGGTGGCCTGCTCCGGCGTCGTCGTCGGCCCGATCTTCACGCCGATGGGGTTGGCGAGCCTCGACACGAACTCGATGTGCGCGCCGTCCATCTGGCGGGTGCGCTCCCCCACCCACACGAAGTGGGCGGAGAGCGCGTACGGGCGGCCCTCGTGCATGCGCAGCAGCGCCCGCTCGTAGTCGAGGATCAGCGCCTCGTGCGAGTTGAACAGCTCCACCCCGCGCAGCGCGTCGGAGTCGATGCCGCAGGCGCGCATGAACGCCAGCGCGCGGTCGATCTCCCGGGCGATGACCTCGTACCGCACCCCGGCCGGGGAGTTGGCGACGAAGTCGCGGTTCCAGTCGTGCACGGCGTGCAGGTCGGCCAGACCGCCGCGGGCGTAGGCCCGGATCATGTTCATGGCGGCGGCGGAGTTCGCGTAGGCCCGCACCAGCCGGTTCGGGTCGGGGATCCGCTTCTCGAGCACCGGCTCCAGCGAGTTGACCATGTCGCCGCGGTAGGACGGCAGGCCGAGGGCGTCGGTGTCCGACGAGCGCGGCTTGGCGTACTGGCCGGCCACCCGGCCGACCTTCACCACGGGCACGCTCGCGCCGTAGGTGAGGACGACGGCCATCTGCAGCATGGTGCGCGTGGTGGCCTGCAGGTGCGGCTCGGTGTTGAGGTCGAAGGTCTCGGCGCAGTCACCGCCCTGGAGCAGGAACGCCTTGCCCTGGGCGACGTCGGCCAGCTGCGCGCGCAGCGTGTCGACCTCGCTGGGGGCGACGATCGGCGGCACCGTGGACAGCGTCTCCAGCACCGCGTCGAGGGCGGCCCGGTCGGGCCACCGCGGCTGCTGGGCGGCGGGCAGCTCCCGCCACCGGTCCAGACCGGGGACCAGCTCGGCAGGTTCGGGGAGGCTCACGGGTGCCAGCCTACGGCGCGCCCCCGCCGGTCCCGGAACGATGCTCCGCGGTCGGTCCCCGATCGGTGAGAGCATCCGGCGCTGCTCCTCACGACCCGCACGCCCGCCGCCGGGCCCGGGAGCGGGCCGGGCACGCCGGTGCGTCAGCCGAAGAAGACCTCGGCCTCGGCGTAGCGCTCCGCCGGCACGAGCTTCAGCCGTGCGGTGGCGGTGGCCAGCGGGACCCGCACGATGTCGGTGCCGCGCAGCGCGACCATGACGCCCGTCTCCCCGTCGTGCACCGCCTCGATGGCCGCCAGCCCGAAGCGGGTGGCCAGCACGCGGTCGAAGGGCGAGGGCGTGCCGCCGCGCTGCACGTGCCCCAGGACGACCGCGCGCGACTCCCGGCCGGTTCGCTCCTCGATCAGGGCGGCCAGCGCCGGGCCGATCCCGCCGAGCCGGACGTGCCCGAACGCGTCCGCCTGCCCGGCCGCCACGGTGAGCGCACCGTCCCTGGCCTGCGCGCCCTCGGAGACGACGACGATCGGCGAGAACCCGGTGTCGAAGCGGTGCTGCACGTGCGCGACGACGGCGTCGACGTCGAACGGGTGCTCGGGGATCAGGATGACGTTCGCCCCGCCGGCCATGCCCGCGTGCAGCGCGATCCACCCGGCGTGGCGGCCCATGACCTCGACGACCAGCGTGCGGTGGTGGCTGTCCCCGGTGGTGTGGAGCCGGTCGATCGCCTCCGTCGCCACGCCGACCGCGGTGTCGAAACCGAACGTGTAGTCGGTGGCGTCCAGGTCGTTGTCGATGGTCTTGGGCACCCCGACCACGCGCACCCCCCGCTCGGCCAGGCGGGTGGCGACGCCGAGGGTGTCCTCCCCGCCGATGGGGACCAGCGCGTCGATGCCGAACCGGTCGAGGCAGGACAGCACCCGCTCGGGGCCGTCGTCCAGCGCGTAGGGGTTGGTGCGCGAGGTGCCGAGGACGGTGCCCCCGCGGGGCAGGATCCCGCGCACCGCCGCCAGGTCCAGCGGTACGGCGTCGCCGTCCAGGAGACCGCGCCAGCCGTCGCGGAAGCCGATCACCTCGTCGCCGTCGTGCCCCACGCCCTTGCGGACCACGGCGCGGATGACCGCGTTGAGGCCGGGGCAGTCGCCGCCTCCGGTCAGGATGCCGATGCGCATGCGTTCCTCCGCGGGAGCGACCGGGGGGCACCCGGGTTGTGCCGAACATGATGCCGCAGGTCACCGCCTCGTCCAGCCCTTCGCGCACGGCCGCCGTCACCGGCTCGACCGGAGCGCTGGAGGCCGTCGCGCCGATGACCCCGGGGGTCGTCCGCAGCACGCGGAGGGAACGAACCATCCGCTCCGGTACCGGATCGACCCGGGAGTGCCGATTGCGTCGGGGACGGCGGCACCCTGCCACCGCGAGCGAGCTGGAAGGCCGAACATGCGCTGGACGAACCTGCCCTCGTGGGTGGTTCCCTCGAACACGGGCATCCGCACCAAGGTGGTAGCGCTGGCCGTCGCCAGCGTCGCCGTCACCGGCGTGGCCATGGGCGGTGTCAGCGCCTGGCAGAGCAGCCGCTTCGCCGACGACGCCGCGCGGGACATGGACGCCCTCGTCGAGGAGAACATCAGCCGCGCCGCCCGGGGCGCCTACGACCTCGTCGCCACCCAGGGCGCGTCGACGGCGATGAAGGTCGACTACGACCTCAACGCGGCGCGGTACGTGCTGCAGCAGTCCGGGAGCTTCGCCATCGACGGCTCCGGCCGCAACCCGGTCACCTGGGACGCCAAGAACCAGATGAACGGCCAGGTCACCCCGGTGGCCCTGCCCCGCGTGCTGGTCGGCGGCGAGTGGCTGGGCCAGAACACCGACATGGCCGTCCGGACCCCGGTGGTCGACGACATCATGTCGATGGTCGGCGCCACCGTGACGCTCTTCCAGAAGACGCCCGAGGGCAACTTCCTGCGCGTCGCGACGAACGTGCAGGCCGCCTCCGGTTCCCGCGCCATCGGCACCTACATCCCGGCCGTCAACCCCGACGGGAAGCCCAACCCGGTCGCCGCCGCGGTGAGCAGCGGTCAGACCTACCGCGGCAACGCGTTCGTCGTCGACTCGTGGCTGGTCTCGGCCTACGAGCCGATCCTCGGCCCCGCCGGTGACGTGGTCGGCGTCCTCTACGTCGGGGTGAAGCAGACGAACCTGCCCGCTCTGCGCCAGGGCCTCGAGTCCACGACCATCGGCGAGAACGGCCACATCGAGGTCTACGGCGGCACGGGCGATCGCGCCGGCACCGTCCTGGTGAGCCCGGACGGGGCGCAGGACGGCGAGCAGCTGATCGACGCCACGGACGCCGAGGGCACTCCCTACGTGCAGCAGATCGTCGACGCCGCCCTCCCGCTGCAGGACGGGGAGCAGGCGACGGTGCGGTACGTCGACCCCGAGGAGGGCCCGACGACGGCCCGCGTCTCCTACTACGCGCCGTGGGACTGGGTGATCACCGCCGTCACCCGCGACGCCGACTTCGCCGGTGCCACGGACGCGCTGGCCGAGGGCCGCACGTCGATGGTCTGGGCGATGGTGCTCGCCGCGCTCGCGATCGCCGTCGTGGGCGGGCTGATCGCGCTGTGGGTCGGCCGCCGGCTCACCCAGCCGCTGACGCGCCTGCGCGACCGCATGGCCGAGATCGCCGACGGGGAGGGCGACCTGACCCAGCGGATGGACGACTCCCGCGACGACGAGGTCGGGCAGCTCTCCGGCGCGTTCAACCGGTTCGTCGACAAGGTGGCCGGCACGGTGCGCGACATCCACCGCTGCGCCCAGGAGGTCGCGTCGTCCGCCGCCGGGGTGTCGGCCGTGGCCGACGGGCTGGCGCACCGCGCCTCCCGCAGCCGCGACCAGGCCCAGGGGGCGCACGGCGTCGCGTCGGAGATCAGCAGCAGCGTCTCGTCGGCCGCCGCCGGCGCCGAGGAGATGGGGGCCTCGATCACCGAGATCGCCCGCAGCGCCGCCGAGGCGGCGGAGGTCGGCCGTCAGGCGGCCTCGCTCGCGGAGGCGACCGAGACGACGATCGCCGCGCTCGGGGCGAGCTCCGCGGAGATCGGCGACGTCGTGAAGGTCATCTCCGGCGTGGCCGAGCAGACCAACCTGCTCGCGCTCAACGCCACCATCGAGGCGGCCCGCGCCGGCGATGCGGGCAAGGGCTTCGCCGTCGTCGCCAACGAGGTCAAGGACCTCGCCCAGGAGGCGGCGAAGGCCAGCGAGGAGATCGCCCAGCGGGTCCAGGGCATCCAGTCCGAGACCACGGAGGCGGTCCGGTCCATCTCGCGCATCGCCGAGGTGGTCCGGGCGATCAACGACCACCAGACGACGATCGCCAGCGCCGTCGAGGAGCAGACGGCGACCACCCGCGAGCTCAGCCGCAGCGTCGCCACCGCCGCGGAGGGCGCCGGCGCCGTCACCACCACCCTCACCTCGGTGAGCCGGGACGCCGACGACAGCGCCTCGGACGTCGAGCGGGCGCGCTCGGCGGCGCAGGAGCTCGACGGGCTGTCCCGCGAGCTGAACCGGCTGCTGGGGGCCTTCACGGTCTAGCGACCACCGTAGGTACACGAAAGCCCCTCTCCCGTTCCGGGAGGGGGGCTTTCGTGCCCACCGGTCAGCTGCCGGCGGCCTCGATCGCCTTCCAGCGCGCCAGGTTGAAGCGGGCGTCGACCAGCGCGTCGTGCGTGCCCTGCGGCTTGGGCGGCAGCGGCGGCTGCCCGCGGTCGTCCCAGCGCTGGCGCAGCTCCCGGGTGAAGCGCGGGATCGGGCGCGGGAGCGCCGGCATCGCGCCCCACAGCTGGCAGAGCGCCACGTGGTCGTAGGCGGCGATCCACGCCCAGAGCTCGACTTCCTCCCCCGGCGCGGTGAGGAAGGAGAGCAGGTCCTCGCGGATCCGCTCCCGGCTCCGCCAGGCCCGGTCCGCCGGCGGGGGCAGCTGGTCGAGGACGTTCCGGCGCACCCACGGGATCGCCCGGTCCGGGTCGAACTCCGTGCTGACCGCGTAGAACTCCCGGCCGGTTTCGTCCACGACGCCGATGGAGACGAGGTCGATGGTGGTGCCGTCCTCGATGAACTCGGTGTCGTAGAAGAAGCGGCGCACGGCGTCCACCGTAGGCGGCGGCACCCCGGAGGGCCGGTCGACGGCCGGCCCGCCGTTCAGAGGTGCGTGGCCGGCGCCCGGTCGCGGTCGCCGTACGCCTGCTTCGCCACCGCGGCCCGGCGCCAGTCGAGCCACTGCATGACGGGGCCGGCGGCGAGGCCGTGGACGACCACCGAGCCGACGACGACGAGCACCGTCGTCGCCCAGAGCTGCTCGGCGCCGGGGATGTCGGCCTCGCTGAGCCCGTAGGCCATGTAGTAGAGCGAGCCGATCCCGCGGACGCCGAAGAAGCCGATCACCCAGCGCTCCCGGCGACCGGTGGGGCTGCCCCACAACGCCAGGGCGCCGGCGGCCGGCCGGATCACGAGGAGGAGCAGCACCGCGAGCAGGACGTGCTGCCAGCCGACCTCCGCGAGCACCCCCCGGGCCACCGCCCCGCCCACCAGCAGCAGGACGACGACGGTGAGCAGCCGCTCGAGCTGCTCGACGTGCGCGTGCAGCACCCGGTGCCGGCCGTGCGCCCGCTCGGCCGCGCGCACGGTGCACGCGCACGCGAAGACGGCGAGGAAGCCGTAGCCCTCGATCAGCTCGGCGACGCCGTAGGCCAGGAAGATGCCGGTGAGGGCCACGAAGGCCTCCGCGCGCTCGGCCAGGTTGACCCGCTCCGCGACGCGGGAGAAGAACAGGACGCGCAGCAGCCAGCCGACGGCGATGCCGGCGGTGACGCCGGCGGTGATCCGCCACACCAGGTCGACGGCGACCCACTCGCCCAGCCAGCCGGCCGGCGCGGCCCCGGCGGCCGCGATCGCGATCGCGGCGTAGGTGAACGGGAAGGCGAGACCGTCGTTGAGCCCGGCCTCGGAGGTGAGGGCGAACCGGGTCTCGTCCTCGCTCTCGTCGTCGTCGGTGGGCTCGCCCACCTGGACCTCGGTCGCCAGGACCGGGTCGGTCGGTGCCAGCGCCGCCCCCAGGAGGACCGCCGCCGCGGCGCCCAGCCCCAGCAGCCACCCGCCCAGGAGGGCGACCGCCGCCACGGTGAGGGGCATCGTGACCGCGAGCAGCCGCCAGGTCGACCCCCACCGCCGGAGCCCGATCCGCCGGTCCAGCGCCAGCCCCGCGCCCATGAGCGAGACGATGACCACCAGCTCGGTCAGGTGCACGGCGGTGGTCCCGTGCCGGATCGGATCCGGCGAGGGCAGCTCGTCGAACAACGCGAAGGCCGCGATCCCGGCCCCGGTGAAGACCATCGGCATCGACCCCGGCGCCCGGTCGAGCAGCCGGGGCAGCAGCGCCGCCAGCAGGGTCGCGACGCCCGCGGCCGCGTAGAGGAGCCCTACCTGCACGGCTCAGCGGGGCGGGGGTCTCGTGCGGTCACCGCTCCATCCTCCCCGGCACCGGCAGCGGCACCGGCACCGGCACCGGCAGCCCGGCGGCCCGGTCAGGCGGCCGGTCCGCCCCTGCGCCGCGCGCCGAGCGAGTGGGTGCCGAACTCGCGGCCGTCCAGGGCCGCGATGTCCCGCTCCAGCTGCGGCACCCGCTTCGCCGAGACCGCCATCGCCACCTTCTCGGCCACGACGCCGGTGACCAGCTGGCGCAGCGCGGCCACGGTGCCCACCGAGCGCGGCACGAACACCCGGCGGCGCCGGGACTCCAGGTTCTCCACCAGCGCCTCGGCGCAGGCCTCCACCGACGTGTACGCGCCCAGCGGCCCCGGCAGCTGCCGGCGGGTGGCGGCGAAGGTCGGCAGCGCGGCCTCGGTGTCGCGCACCAGGTCGGTGTCGATCCACGTCGGGTGGGCGCTGGCCACGGTGACGCCCCGGTGCGCGACCTCCAGCCGCAGCGCGTCGCCGAAGCGCTCGACCCCGGCCTTCGACGCGCAGTAGGCGCTCATGCCGGGGAGGACGGTGAACGCGGCCGCGGAGCTGACCAGCAGCACGTGCCCCCGCCGCTGCGCGATCTCCGGCAGGGCGGCGTGCGCGGTCAGCATCGTCCCGATGAGGTTGACCTCGATGGTGCGGGCCAGCGCGTGGGCGGAGCTCGTCATCACCGTGGTGAGCGGCGCGATCCCGGCATTGGCGACGACGACGTCCAGCCCGCCGAAGGTGTCCACCGTCCGCCGCACGGCCGCGGCCAGCGCGTCGGCGTCGGTGACGTCGGCCTCGACCCACAGGTGCTCGGGCCCCAGTTCGTCGGCGATCCGCGCCAGCTCCTCCGGCTCCAGGCCGACGAGGGCGACCCGTGCGCCGCGCGCGGCCGCCTTGCGGGCCAGCGCGGCGCCGATGCCCCGCGCGGCGCCGGTGATCAGGACCGACTTCCCGGCCAGGGGGGTGCGCGTGCGGTGTCCAGACGCCATGGGGCTGCTCCTCGGCTCGTCGCGCTCGTGTTGAGCACTGCTCAACGCCTGTTGTAGCGTGTTGACCGTTGCTCAGCAAGCCGAGGGAAGGAGCCGACCGAGGTGACCAGCACGACGCGGACGCACGTCACCACCTCCCCCGGCGCGGGCGCAGCCGCCCCGCGCGAGGTGCGGGTGGCCGTCATCGGGTCCGGCTTCGCCGGCCTGGCCATGGGGATCACGCTGCGGCAGCGCGGCGAGACCGACTTCGTCCTCCTGGAGCGGGCCGACGACGTCGGGGGGACCTGGCGCGACAACACGTACCCGGGCGCCGCGTGCGACGTGCAGTCGCACCTGTACTCCTACTCCTTCGCGCCGAACCCCGACTGGCCGAGGTCGTACTCCGAGCAGCCGGAGATCCAGGCCTACCTGCAGGCCACCGCGGACCGGTACGGCGTGCGGGCGCACTGCGCCTTCGGGGCCGAGGTGACCGCCGCCCGGTGGGACGACGACGCGCGCCGCTGGCAGGTGCGGACGACGGCCGGCGAGTTCCGGGCCCAGGTGCTCGTCTCCGCCGCGGGCGCGCTCGCCGACCCGGCCTACCCCGACATCCCGGGCCTGGAGACCTTCGAGGGCACCGTCATGCACTCGGCCCGCTGGGACTCCTCGCACGACGTCAGCGGCGAGAAGGTCGCCGTCATCGGCACCGGCGCCTCGGCCGTCCAGATCGTGCCGGCCATCCAGCCGCAGGTGGAGAGCATCGCGGTCTACCAGCGCACCCCCGCCTGGGTGGTCCCCCGCACCGACCACCCGGTGAAGCCGTGGGCCCGCCGGCTCTACCGCCTGGTCCCCGGCCTGCAGCGCGCCCTCCGCGGCGTGCTCTACGCATCCCGCGAGTTCCTCGTGATCGGCCTGGCCAAGCGGCGGGCGTTCCTGAAGCCCGTCGGCCGGCTGGCGCGGGCCCACCTGCACCGGCAGGTCCGGGACCCGAGGCTCCGCGCGGCGCTGACACCGGACTACACCATCGGCTGCAAGCGGATCCTCATCAGCAACGACTGGTTCCCCGCCGTATCCGCCCCCAACGCCGAACTCGTGACCGCCGGCATCGCCGAGATCCGGCCGCGCTCGATCGTCACCCGGGACGGCGTCGAGCGGCCCACCGACACCCTGGTGCTGGCCACCGGCTTCCACGTGACCGACCTGCCGATCGCCGAGCGGATCCGCGGCCGCGACGGCCGGTCCCTCGCCGAGGTGTGGGCCGACGGCATGGTGAGCAACCGGAGCACCACCGTCGCCGGCTTCCCCAACCTGTTCCTGCTGGTCGGCCCCAACGTCGGCGTCGGGCACACGTCGATGGTCTACATGATCGAGTCGCAGGTGGCCTACGTCGACGACGCGCTGCGCACCATGGACGCCGAGGGCCTCGCCGTCCTGGAGACCACCCCGCAGGCCCAGGAGGCCTACCGCGCCCTCATCGCCCGCAAGTCCCGGGGCACCGTGTGGCTCGGCGGCGGCTGCGCCAGCTGGTACCTCGACGAGCACGGCCACAACACGACGCTGTGGCCGGACTTCACCTTCCGGTTCCGGAAGCTCACCCGTGCCCTGGACCGGGAGAACTACGTCGGGATCCCGGCCGGGGCGCCGGTCCGCGAGCAGGAGGAGGCGGCGTGACCGGCACGCTGATCCGTACCGTCCGCAGGCGCACCGCGGCGGTTCCCACCACCGACGGCGCGCGGCTGCACGCCACCGTCGAGGGCGCCGAGGACGCGCCGGTGACCGTCGTCCTCGCTCACGGGTGGACGCTGTCGCAGGCCGCCTGGGACGACGTCGCCGGGCTGCTGGCCGACCGGGTGGCCGATGGCGCGCTGCGCCTGGTGCGCTACGACCAGCGCGGCCACGGCCGCTCCACCTGGTCCTCCCCCACCCACCCCGAGTCCGGGCTCAGCATCGACCGGCTCGGCGCCGACCTGGCCGACGTGCTCGACCGGCTCGTGCCCACCGGTCCCGTCGTCCTCGGTGGGCACTCGATGGGCGGCATGACCGTCATGTGCCTGTCCGCCGCGCGGCCCGAGCTGTTCGGTGACCGGGTGCGCGGTGTCGCGCTGGTGTCGACGTCGGCCGGCGACCTGGCCTCCGACCCGCGCTCGGCCGGCGGTCGCATGGCCCGGATCCGCCCCGGGGTGCTCACCGCGGCCCTGACCGGCGCCGGCCTGCTCGAACGGCTGCGGGGGCTGGTGCCGCCGACCCACCCGCGGCACCGCACGATGGTGCGGGAACTGCTCTACGGCGCCGACGCCACCGACGAGATGGTCCTGGAGGGTGCGCGGATCATGCACGCGTCCAGCCTCCGCGCCTTCATCGAGTTCCTGCCCGCCCTCGGCGACCACGACAAGCGGACGCAGCTCGACGCGCTCACGCGGGTCCCCGTCGAGATCTTCGTCGGCGACAGCGACAAGCTGACGCCGGAACGGCACAGCGCGCACCTCGCGCACGCGCTGCCCGCGGCCCGCCTCCACCGGGTGGAGCGCACCGGCCACATGCTGCCCCAGGAGCGCCCGGAGCTCGTCGTCGACGGCGTGCTGCGCCTGGTGGCCGGTGCCACCGGCCGCGACGTCGCGTGACCCGGGACGTCCGGCCGTGACCCCGGCCCCGCCCGGACCGGGTCGTGGCCGGCGGTCGGCGGACGACCGGCGGGCCCAGCTCGTGCAGATCGGCCTCGAGCTGCTGCCCACCACCCCGGTGCAGGAGCTGACCATCGACGAGGTGGCCCGCCGGGCCGGCATCAGCCGCAGCCTGCTGTTCCACTACTTCCCGAGCAAGCGCGACTACTACGCCGCCGTGACCCGGGCGGCGGCGGAGCTGCTCTGGACCCACCTGCTGCCCCGGCCGGGTGCACCCGACGAGGGCACGGGCGCCGCCACCGTCGACGGGATGCTGGACCGCTACGTCGGCTGGGTGGAGACCTTCCGGGAGACCCACCTGGCGTTCGTGCGCGGCGCCGCGGGCGGCGACCCGTGGGTGGCCGAGGTCTACGAGGAGACCCGCCGCCGGCTCGTCGAGGTGGGGCTGCGCACGCTGGGGCTCCCCGACGACGCCCGGCGCCGCCAGCTCGTGCTGGCGTTCTTCGCCTTCACCGAGGACCTCGTCGCGCAGTGGGTGCTGGAGCCGACGATGCCCCGCGCCGAGCTGCTCGCTCTGCTCCGCGACGTCCTCGACCGGCTGCTGCCGCGCTAGCCGGCGAGCGTCGTCGGCGCGCGGTCGGCGGCCTCGGTGGCCGGCGGCTGGAGCGTGGCGACGACGTCGTTCGCGCTGGCGCCCGTGGCGTCCATCGACTTCTTCACGGTGGCGCCGTAGACGTCGACGTACTCCTGGTCCGAGAGGGTCATGATCTCGTACATGATCTCGTCGGTGATCGACCGCTCGACGAAGCGGTCACCGGCCAGCCCCTCGTAGCGGCTGAAGTCCAGCGGCTTCCCGACCCTCACCCGCACCTGGGTGAGCTTCCTGCCGAACGGCAACCGCCGGGTGCTGTAGACCATGGCCACCGGGACGACGGGCGCCCCCGTCTCCAGCGCCATGCGCGCGACACCGATCTTGCCCCGGTAGAGCCGCCCGTCCGGCGAGCGGGTGCCCTCGGGGTAGATGCCCAGCAGCTTCCCGTCGCGCAGGATCCGGATGCCGGTCCGGATGGCGCCCTCGGCGGCCGAGGCGCTCGACCGGTCGATCGGCACCTGCCCGGCACCGCTGAAGAAGGCCCGCTGGAGGAACCCCTTCACGCCCGTGCCGGTGAAGTACTCGGCCTTGGCCAGGAAGGTGACCCGCCGCTTGAGCTGCAGCGGCATGAAGATCCAGTCCGCCGCGGACAGGTGGTTGCTGGCGAGGATGGCGGCGCCCGTCGCGGGCACGTGCTCGATGCCTTCCACCTTCGGGCGGAAGACGGCCCGTGCCGGCGGGCCGATCGCGACGAACTTGAGGAACCAGTAGAACAACACGCCTCCCTCGGGGACTGCCAGACTAGGGAGCCTGGGGCCGGGATCACAATCCGGGCCCCACCGTGATCCAGCCGACACCGGCGCGACGCCGGTTGCCCAGGAGGAGCGCCGTGCCCGGACCCACCCCCCTCCCCGAGGTGATGCCCGGCGCCGAGCCCTTCGAGTTCCCCGGCGGCGACGGGTCCGTGGGCCGCACCGGGGTGCTGCTCGTCCACGGGTTCACCTCGACGCCGATGAGCATGCGCCCCTGGGGCGAGCACCTCGCGGCCGAGGGCTTCGCCGTCCGGTGCCCCCTGCTGCCCGGCCACGGCACCCGCTGGCAGGACTGCAACGCCAGCACCTCCGACCAGTGGACGGCGACGGTCGAGGAGGCCTTAGACGAGCTGGCCGCCCGCTGCGACCGGGTCTTCGTCGCCGGCCTGTCGATGGGCGGGACGCTGGCCACGCGGCTGGCCGAGGTGCGCCCCGACGACGTCGCCGGGCTGCTGCTGGTGAACCCGGCCCTGCTCACCCGGCGGCTGGACGCGAAGCTGCTGCCCCTGCTCGCCCGGGTGACGTCCAGCTGGGCGCCGATCGCCAGCGACATCAAGAAGCCCGGCACGACCGAGCTGGCCTACCCCCGGCTGCCGATCCGGGCCATGCTGCAGCTGCGCGGCCTCTGGGCCGCGACCCGCGCCGACCTGGGCCGGGTCACGGCGCCGGTCATCGTCTTCCGCAGCACCGAGGACCACGTCGTCGAACCGGTGAACAGCACCATCCTGCTCGCCGGGGTGGCGAGCGCGGACACCACCGAGGTCGTGCTGGAGGACAGCTACCACGTGGCCACCTTGGACAACGACGCCCCGCTGCTCTTCCGGCGCTCCGCGGAGTGGATCCGCGCCCGCGTGCCGGCCGGCGAACCCGACGCCTCGTCGGGCGGGCACCGGTGACCGACCGCCGCGGCCGGGGACGCCGCGACAACGGGCTGGACGCCGTGCTGTGGAGCCCGGTCCGCGACGTCGACCCGCGGGTCGGCGAGCACCTCCTCGACGTGCTCGAGGCGGCCGGCATCGCCGCCTACCTCGAGCCGGCCGCCGACGTCGGTCCCTACACCCGGTCGGTGGTCCTGCCCAGCCCGCCGTCGGACCGGCTGTTCGTCGACCGGGCGCGCCGGGTCGAGGCGCGGGGGCTGGTCGAGCAGCACGCCGACGACCACCCCGTCGAGCCGCGGGTCGCGCGCCGGCCCGCGGGGCGCGACCTGGACGAGGACGCCGAGTGGCGGCGCATCGTGGCCGCGTTCGAGGCCGAGCACGGTCGTCCCGCGGTCCAGGAGGGCCCCGCCGATCCGCCGCCGCCGACGCCGCACGAGGTGCCGGTGCTCGACCGGCCCGAGGAGCACTACGAGCCGCCGGCACCGCCGCCGCTGCCGGTCCCGGCGCCCGCGGTGCTGTACGCCCTGCTGCTGGTGGCCGCGGGCATCCTCCTCATCGGCGTCCCCTCGGTCATCGGCCTGTCGGCGGACGCAGGTCTCGTGCTGGGCGTGGCGGTCGTGGCCGGCGGGGTGGCGCTGCTGGTCTCCCGCATGCGCGACCGCTCCGACGACGGCGACGACGGGGCGGTGGTCTGAGATGGCGACCGTCACCGCGACGGTCACCGTGACCGGCCATCTCATGGACACCGGCATCCTCGGCCGGGTCCTCGACGACGTCCTGGAGTACGGCGGGGACTACCGGATCACCGACCTGGACCTGGGCCGCGAGCACGCCGACGAGTCGACGGCGCTGATCGAGATCCGCGCCGACGACACCGAGCGCCTCGAGCGGATCCTCATGCGGGTGCAGGTCCACGGCGCCAACCCCGTCGACCCGGGCACGGCGACGACCCGGCCCGCCCCCGCGGACGGCGTCTTCCCCGACGACTTCTACTCGACCACCAACCTGGAGACCCTCGTCCGGCTGGACGGGGAGTGGCTGCGGGTGCGCAACCCCGAGATGGACTGCGGCCTGGTGGTGACCACCGACGAGGGCGGGGCGGGCGGGCAGGTCACGGTGCGCACCGTCCCGGTGAGCGACGTGCGGGCGGGCGACGCCGTCGTCTGCGGCGCACACGGCGTGCGGGTGGAACTGCCGGTGCAGGCGCCGCGCGGCGAGGAGGACGACTTCGGCTTCATGTCCTCGGCCGTCTCCAGCGAGAAGCCGCAGGCGTTGCTCGTCCGCCAGATCGCCGAGCGGATGCGCGAGGTCAAGGCCGCCGGGCAGCGGGTGCTGTGGGTGGGCGGCCCGGCCGTGGTGCACACCGGCGCCGCCCCCGCGATGGTGCGGCTGGTCCGCGCCGGCTACGTCGACGTCCTCTTCGCCGGCAACGCCCTGGCCACCCACGACATCGAGTCGGCGCTGTTCGGCACCTCGCTCGGCGTCGACCTGGCGAAGGGCTCGGGGGTGCCGCACGGGCACGAGCACCACATCCGCGCGATCAACACGATCCGGGCGGCCGGCTCGATCCGGGCGGCCGTCGGCTCCGGCGTCCTCACCGGCGGCGTCATGCGCGCGATGGTGGAGGCCGGGAAGCCGTTCGTGCTGGTCGGCTCGGTGCGCGACGACGGGCCGCTGCCCGACGTGCACACCGACGTCATCGAGGGTCAGCGGGCGATGCGCGCCGAGCTGCACGACGTCGGCTTCGCGATCATGGTGGCGACGATGCTGCACTCGATCGCGACCGGGAACATCCTGCCGGCGTCGATCCCGCTGGTGTGCGTCGACATCAACCCGGCGACGGTCACGAAGCTGGCCGACCGGGGCAGCGCCCAGGCGATGGGCATCGTCACCGACATCGGCCTGTTCCTCGAGCAGCTGGCCCGCGAGCTGGCCCCGGAGTGACGAATCACCAGCAGGGCTAGCGCTTCGCGTCAGGACAGTGGGCGCAGACGCGCCGTTCCCGTGCCGAGAATTGACCATCTGCGTACTCCGTCGCCATCGGCGGCGGTCTCGGGAAGGCAGCCGGACGTTGGCGGCCGCAGTACTAGGCCTCGCCCTCGGCGACGGCTCTCCTGACCAGGTCGGCGGCGCCGACGATGCCGGCCTGGGCACCGAGCGCGGCGGCGACGACGCGGGGACCGGGGCGGAACCCGCGGCCGGGCAGGGCGCGCTCGAGCCGCTCGCGGGCCGGGCGCAGCACCATCTCGCCGAGCACGCTGACGCCGCCGCCGATCACCACCACCTCGGGATCGAGCACGGCAGCCAGGTCGGCGATCCCCTGGCCCAGCCAGCAGCCGACCTCGGTGACCAGTTCCAGGGCGAGCGGATCGCCGTCGTAGGCCGCGCGGGCCACGTGCTCGCCGGTCAGCCGGTCGGGTTCGCAGTCGACCCGCTCCAGCAGCAGGGCGGCCGCGGCCGGCGAGGTGCGGGCCACCTCGCGCGCGGTCTGCCCCAGCGCCGTCCCGCTGGCGTACTGCTCCCAGCAGCCCCGGTTGCCGCAGGCGCACAGCCGGCCGTCGGGGACGACGCGCATGTGCCCCCACTCCCCCGCGACGCCGTGCGAGCCGCGCCGCAGCCGCCCATCGAGGACGATCCCCCCGCCGATGCCGGTGCCGAGGGTGATCATCAGGGCCAGGTCGGCGCCGCGGGCGGCGCCGTAGCGGTACTCGGCCCAGGCCGCGGCATCGGCGTCGTTGCCCACCCACAGCGGGCGCTGCAGGCGCGCGGCGAGGTCCTTGCGCAGCGTCGAGTTGCGCCAGGCCAGGTGTGGGCTGAACAGCACGGTGTCCCCGGTGCGGTCGAACCACCCGGCGGCGCCCACGCCGACCCCGACGATCGCGCCCTCGTGCCCCTCGGCGAGTTCCGCGACGACGGCGGCGATGGCGTCCTCGGTGTCGCTCACCGAGGCCCCGGGCGTCGCCCGCCGGGCGGTGGCCAGCATCTCGCCGTCGGGAGCCACCAGCCCTCCGGCGACCTTGGTCCCGCCGATGTCGATGCCGAGCGCCGGCAGGGCCGTCACCGCCGGCCCGGTCACGCGATGTCGATCCGCTGGACGGCCGGCTGCGCGGCCGCCTGCTCCTCGGGGCGCGGCCCGGCCGCCTCGCCGGCACCGTCGGGCGGCTGCTCGGCGAACGACCGCAGCGCGGTCGCGGCGGCGGTGAGGACGTCGGCCAGCGCGGCGGTCACCTCCGGGCGTTCACCACGCAGGACGGCCGCCATCTGGCAGACCGGGCACCAGCGGCAGTCGTCGCCACCGTGCTCCCCGGTACCTGTGCCGGGCGTCTCCCCGGCTCCGGCGCGGACGGCGTCGAAGAGACGGCGGGCCTGGTCGGCCCAGTCGGCACCGCTGGTCATCTGGTCCTCTCCTCGGCCGCCAGGAGGTCGGCCGGCCACTGCTGCGGATCCGGGCGGAAGCTGATCTCGAGGCGCGCGGCGGCGGCACCGGGGGCGAGCAGTCGTCCCCCGGTCACCTCGCACCGGCGCAGCAGCGAGTCCAGGCGCAGCGAACGACGATCCTCCCCCACGGACACCACGAGGTCATCGCCCCACCGGGTCAGCCCCACCTCCGCGCGCTCGGCGAAGGGCAGCGGCACGGCCAGCCGCCACCCGCCCTCCCCCCGCTGCGGGGCCGGCGGAACCGGCCCACCGGACGCGGGGAGCTCCAGCCCGCCCAGCAGCGCGACGGCACCGGTCACGTCCACCGGCGGCACCGGCAGCTCGGGCACCTCGTGCACCGGCGCCACCTCCGCCAGGCCGCTCCGGGCGGCGTCCTGCTCGGCGGCACGGGCGCTCCACCACTCCCCTGTGCCGGCCGTGAGGAGCACGCGGGCGAGGACGGCCGCGACCCGGAGCCCGTGCAGGCCGAGGACGGTCGCCGCGCGCCGGACCGGCGGCACCGCGGACCGCTGCGCCGCCGTGGTCAGCCAGACGGCCGTGTCGGTGGGGTCGGCGAGCCGGTCCCGGGCGAGCAGCCCCTCGACGGCGGGCAGGAGGTCGAGCACGGTGTCCAGGGGGCCCCGGCGGACCGCCCCGGCCGCCACCGACGCCGTCCGGACGGCGGCCAGCGCGCGCGCCGTCGGCGGCAGCGCCTGGTCCAGCCACCAGCGGAGCGAGCCGGGCAGGGCGGCGAGCGCGAGCCCGTCCGCCAGCGGCCCGGCGTCGACCACGACGAGGTCGGCGTCCGCCGCGCCGAGCGCCGCCAGGAGCGCGAGCTCACCGGCGCCGGGGACCGGCACCACCGAGGTCGCCGGCGGCAGGTCCAGGTGCGGGAGCAGCGCGCCCAGGGCCCCGGCGTGGGCACCCCACAGCTCCTCGACCGCCCGGCGGCCGTCCACCCGCCGGACGTGCAGGCCCGGCACCTCGTCGAGGCCGGGCACGGGTGCCGGCTGCCGGGAGAGGAGCAGCGTGCTCCGGCCCTCCCGGGCGGCGCGCACGGCGGCGGCCGCGGCCACCGTCGACGACCCCGCCCCGCCGGAGCCGGTGACCAGGAGGGTGCGCACCGCGGCTCAGCCCTCGACGCGCTTCTTGAGCTCCTTGAGCGCGGTGTCGAGGATGACCTTCTCGGCCTTCCGCTTGATCATGCCGAGCATCGGGATGGAGAGGTCGATGGTGATCGAGTAGGTGACCTCGGTGCGGCCGCCGGTCTCGACGAGGGTGTAGGAACCCTCCTGCCGCTTCTGCATCTGGCCCTTGACCAGGGTCCAGGAGACGCGGCGGTCGTCGTCCCACGTGTACTCCAGGACGTAGTCGTCCTTCACCGCCCCGGCGTCGAGCACGAAGTGCACGCGGCGGGCCCGGCCGTCCGCACCCGTCTCGAGCACCTCGACCTTCTTGGCGGCGGCGACCCACTGCGGGTAGGAGGGGAAGTCGGCGATCACCGCCATGACCTCGGCCGCAGGCGCCTCGACGACGATCGACTGGGTGGACTGGTCGGCCATGGGCAGCAGGCTAGCTGCTCGGGCCCCGACCGGCCCCGCGCACCACGGCACTCCGCTACTGCCGGGTAGCACCAGCCGCTAGATTGGCCCGGACGTCCCCGTACCGGGGCCGCGGGCGACGGAGCCCGGCGGGCGGTCGGGGAGGAGAGGACCGGGCGTGCGCGAGTTCAGCGTTCCTGCAACCCACGAGGTGGGCCCCGACGAGGCGCTCACCGACATGCTGGCGGCCAACGTCGCCGGGCACGGTGACGAGGTCGGCCTCCGGCGCCGGGTGGACGGCCGCTGGACCGACGTGACCTGGCGGCAGTTCGGCGAGGAGGTCCGCGGCGTCGCCAAGGGCCTGATCGCCGCGGGCGTGGCCGCCGGCGACCGCGTCGCCCTGCAGGCCAGGACGCGCTACGAGTGGACGGTCTTCGACTACGCCATCTGGACCGCCGGCGCCGTCGTCGTGCCGATCTACGAGACCTCCAGCGCCGACCAGGTGGCCTGGATCCTCTCCGACTCCGGCGCCACGGTCGCCGTCGTCGAGCGCGACGAGCACGCCGCCGCCATCGAGTCGGTCCGCGACCAGGCGCCGGACCTCAAGGCCGTCGTCGTCATCGACGACGGCGCCGTCGAGCAGCTGACCGCCACGGGTTCGGGCGTGCCCGACAGCGAGCTGGACGCCCGCCGCGCCACCTTGCGCGCCGACAGCCTCGCCACGCTGATCTACACCAGCGGCACCACCGGGCGTCCCAAGGGCTGCGAGCTCACGCACGGCAACTTCCTGTTCGAGATCGGCAACGGCATCACGCTGCTCGACCGGTTCATGAACGTGCAGGGGTCGCTGCTGCTGTTCATCCCGCTGGCCCACGTCCTGGCCCGCGTCCTGCAGGTCGGCGCGATCAAGAACCGGACGGTCATCGGCCACACGGCGGACGTGAAGAACCTCGTCGAGGACCTCGGCGAGTTCAAGCCCACGTTCGTGCTCGCCGTCCCGCGGGTCTTCGAGAAGGTGTTCAACTCGGCCAAGGCGAAGGCCGAGGGCGACGGCAAGGGCAAGATCTTCGACCGGGCCGCCCAGGTCGCGATCGACTGGTCGCGCGCCCAGGACACCGGCGGCCCCGGGCTGGGCCTGCGCGCCCAGCACGCGCTGTTCGACAAGCTGGTCTACGGCAAGCTGCGTGCCGCCCTCGGCGGGCGCTGCCTGGGCGCCATCTCCGGCGGCGCCCCCCTCGGTGAGCGGCTCGGCCACTTCTTCCGCGGCATCGGGGTCACCGTCTTCGAGGGCTACGGCCTCACCGAGACCACCGCGGCGGCCTCGGTCAACCACGACGAGGCGATCCGCATCGGCACCGTCGGCCGCCCGCTCCCGGGTGTCGCCTTCTCGGTCGCCGAGGACGGCGAGCTGCTCATCCGCGGCGGCATCGTGATGCGCGGCTACTGGAAGAACGAGGACGCCACCCGCGAGGCGATCGACGCGGACGGGTGGTTCCGCACCGGCGACCTCGGCGAGATCGACGACCAGGGCTTCGTCCGGATCACCGGCCGCAAGAAGGAGATCCTGGTGACCGCGGGCGGCAAGAACGTCGCCCCCGCCGGGCTCGAGGACCGGCTGCGGGCCCACCGCCTGGTGAGCCAGTGCATCGTCGTGGGCGACCAGCGGCCCTACATCGCCGCGCTGGTGACCCTCGACGAGGAGGCCCTGCCGCAGTGGCTGGAGTCCAAGGGCAAGGACACCGGGCTGACGGCCGCCCAGCTGCGCGAGGACCCCGACGTGCTCGCCGAGATCGGCGCCGCGGTCGAGGACGCCAACAAGGCGGTGTCCCAGGCCGAGGCGATCAAGAAGTTCACGGTGCTGGCCACCGACTTCACCGAGGACAACGGGATGCTGACGCCGAGCCTCAAGCTCAAGCGGAACGTCGTGCTCAAGGAGTTCGGCTCCGACGTCGAGTCGCTCTACTCCCGCTGAGCACCGCCGCCGACCAGGGGCATAGGAAGCTTTACCTACGTCCGCAGGCCCCATGACGTAGGTAAAGCTTCCTATGCCTGGTCGCAGCCGGGTTCGAGCAGCTGCGCGAAGTCGGTCGCGATGGTGGTCCAGGACCACCGCCGCTCCACCCACGTCCGTCCGGCCCGCCCCATCGCCCGGGCCCGCTCCGGGTCGTCGAGCAGCCCGGCCAGCGCCGTCGCCACTGCCGCGGGTGACCGCGGGTCCACCACGTGCCCGGTGACGCCGTCCTGCACCGCTTCGGGGGCTCCCCCGGAGGTGCCGGCCACCACCGGGCGGGCGCAGGCGGCCGCCTCGAGGAACACCATGCCGAGCCCCTCGACGTCCAGCCCACCGCGCCGGGTGCGGCAGGGCATGGCGAAGACGTCGCCGGCCGCGTAGTGCGCGGGCAGCTCGTCGTGGTCGACCGGGCCGGTGAGGACGACGGAGTCCTGCAGCCCGCGGGCCGCGACCGCGCGGCGGAGCTCCCCCTCGTCCGGCCCACCGCCGACCAGCAGCAGCCGCGCCGCCGGGTGGCGGGCGAGCACCCGCGGCCACCCCGCGACGAGGACGTCCTGGCCCTTGCGGGCGACCAGCCGCGAGACGCAGACCACGACCGGTGCGTCGCCCAGGCCGTGGCGCGCGCGCACCGCCGCCCCGTCGACCTCCGGGGTGAAGCGGTCGACGTCGACTCCCGGCGACAGCTGGGCCAGCCGGGTGCGCCCCCCGAGCGGTGGCGCGAGCCGGTCCCGCGTGTACTCGCTGATGTAGGTGAGGACGTCCAGCCCGGTGGCGATCCGCTGCATCACCTGCCGGCTCCCCGGGAGGGCCACCCAGCCGGTCTCGTGGCCGTGCGTGGCGCCGACCAGGTGCCGCACCCCGGCGGCCCGCAGCGCGGGCGCGAGCAGCCCCAGCGGTGCGGCCGCGCCGAAGAACGCGGTGTCGCAGCCGTACCGCCGGACGAGGTCCACGGCCGCGCGTGCCGTCGCCCGCGTCGGGAGCAGCATGCCGGTCGGCCGGCGCACCACCGGGTACGGCAGCGCCGCGTCGTGCTCGGCCGAGCCCGGGGTGTCCGAGGCGAGCACGACCAGGGAGTCCGGCGGCCGCCGGTCCAGCAGCGCGGCGACGAACGTCTGGATGCCGCCCTGCCGGGGCGGGAAGTCGTTGGTGACGACGAGGGTGCGCGTCACGGGCCCTCCAGCCGCGCCCAGTCCGCGGCCATCGCGATGCGCTGCGCGGTCGTGGGGTGGCTGCCGAAGAACCAGTGCCAGGCCGCAGGCGGGTCCGGGTCGCCGAGGTTGGTGCCGGCCAGCCGCTGCTGCATGTCGACGAACGCCTCCGGGTCGCGGGTGAGCTCGAGGGCGTGCAGGTCCGCGCGCTCCTCGATCTGCCGGGACACCAGGTTCTGCACCGGCGTGGCGAGCAGCCCGCCGGCGGACACGAGGAACAGCAGCAGCGGCACCACCCGCGGGTCACCGGGTCGTCCGGCGCCGGCCCGGCGGAGCAGCGGCGTCCAGCTCAGCAGCCAGCCGAGCAGCGCGGTGGCCGCCCCCGCACCCAGTGCGCCCATGAGCGTGCCGGTCAGGACGTCGTCCGCGGCGACGTGCCCCAGCTCGTGCGCCACGATGGACTCGATCTCGGCGTCGGGCAGCTCGCCGAGCAGGGTGTCGTAGACGACGATCCGCCGGGTCGACCCGAACCCGGAGACGTAGGCGTTCAGCGCCGTCGTCCGCCGGGAGGCGTCGGAGACCAGCACGTCCTGCACCGGTGTGCCGTTCTCCTCGGCGAGGGCGAGCAGATCGCTGCGGAGCTCCCCCGCCGGTAACGGTTCGAAGGAGTTGAACGCCGGCTCGATGACCACCGGGTAGAGGAACGACCCGACGACCACCAGGCCGGACGCGGCCGCGCCGGCCCAGGCCCACCAGGTGCGCGGGGCGCGGCGGGCGAGCCAGAGGAAGGCCAGCAGCACGAGCACGGTCAGCGCCGCGCTGATCGCCAGGGAGACCGCGACGTCGCGCAGCCAGAGCCACCAGCTCCGCGTCGAGAGCCCGTAGCTGCTGCGCACCGACTCCGCGTAGGCCGAGATCGGGAGGGTCGCCAGGCGCCCCAGCAGCAGCAGGACCGGCACCCCCACCAGCACCTGGAGGGTCCACCGGCCGCCCACCCGCGCCCCCACGGCGCGCATCAGCCGGGCCCCCAGCGGGGTCAGCCCGAGCGCCGCCGACACCCCCAGACCGAGCACGAGGGAAAGCAGCGAGGCCGGCCGCAGCGCGTCCGCGAAGGCCTCGGCGCGCTCGATCCGGTCGGGGTCCAGCCCGGCGGTCGGATCCGGCTCGGTGTACCCCCCGGGCGGTTCCGGCAGCACGGTCCACGGGGTGCGGACGGCGATGACGACGACGACGGCGATCCCGAGCAGGGCCGCGGCCACCAGGGCGACCCGGCGAGCGCTCACCCGGCCGATCCTAGTGAGCCGGTCGCCGTCCCCCTCGCCGCCCGCGGGGTGGCGGCGATCCCCGGACGGGGTCCGGCGCGCCGGCCGGACGACGAGGGCCGGTGATCCCGGGTGGGATCACCGGCCCTCGTCGAGCACCTGCAGCTGTCAGCCCGCGATGCGGCGGGCGCCGTTGTAGTCGGGCATCGAGTCCAGGCTCCCCACCTTCACCGGCTGGCCGGAGGTGGAGGCGTGCACCATCTGGCCGTTGCCGATGTACATGCCGACGTGGCTGACCGGGCTGTAGAAGAACACCAGGTCGCCGGGCTGCAGCTCGCTGCGCGAGACGGGCGTGCCCATCTGGCTCTGCGACCGGCTGGAGTGCGGGAGCGTCACGCCCGCCGCGGCGTAGGCGTACGAGGTCAGGCCCGAGCAGTCGAAGGCGTTCGGCCCGCCGGCGCCCCAGACGTACGGGTCGCCGATCTGGGCGAGCGCGGTGTTGACCGCGACCTGGGCGGCCGAGCTCGGCGCGGTGACGGCGCTCGGCGCGGGCAGGGCGGCGCCGCCGTGTGCCTGCGCCACCTGCTCCTGCTGTGGCGCGGTGAGCGCCTCGTAGCGGCGCTGGTAGTCGGCGATCTTCGCCTCGAGCTCCTCCTGCTGGGCGGCGATCTGCTCCACCGTCCGCTCGGCGTCGGCGGCGGCCTCCTCGGCGGCGTCGCGGGACTGCTCCGCGCCCTCGGCCGCCTGCGACACCTCCGTGATCACCGCGTTCGTGTGCCCGGCGATGGCGTCGAGGGTGCCCAGCTGGTCGAGGAGGTGGTCCGCCGAGTCGCTGGTCAGCAGGGCGTGGAGCTGCGACATGCCGCTGCCGGTGTAGGCGCTGCGGGCCAGCCGGCGGATGTGCCCGTCGAGGGAGCCGATCCGGGCCTCCGCCTCGGCGGCGGCCGCGCTGGCGGCCCGTGCCTCGTCCTGGTGGCGGGCGAGGACGACGCGCGCCTCGTTGAGCTGCTCGGAGACCACCTCGAGCTCGTGGCTGGCCTCGGCCACCTGGGCGGCGACCTCGTCGGCCGTGCCCGGGACGGCCGACGCCGTCCCCGGGAGGATCGTGACGGTCACGGCCGTGACGGCGGTGACCAGGAAACCCGAACGGAGCGGACCGAGGCGACGGGCGCGCGAGCTGCACCGGTCGGCGGCGTGGAGCTGTTCGGGGGCGTGCGTCAGGAGTGCGTGAGGGGTCGCCACGAGCGGCGGCTCTCCGTTTCTTCCTCTGCAACCGCCGACCGAGTTAGCTGACGGGTTCGGGCTGGGAAGACTGGCCCTATCCCCCGCGCACCGGCGGGCCGGCTGCGGGAGAACTCACCCCAGAACTGCGGTGGGTCCCCGGTACACCCCGGGCGCCAGTGGTGCGCGCCCGGCGGTGATTAGGCGGTGTCCGGTCGAGGCCATCCATCGACGGATGACGACCACCCGGCCGGACGGCGTGAACCTTAACGATCGTGATACCCCCGTGACAAATGATCGCTGGAGAAACCCGTGTGACGAGGATCCCCAGCTCACGGGCGCGCCTCCCCGCCCGACCTCCCGACCCGGGGTAGGGGGTACCGGTCCGTGCGGGCCCGTGCTCACCCCGTGCGCCGGCCCCGGGAGCGGTCACCGTCGTGACCCCCGGCCCCGTCCGGGTGGCGCAGCGGGGGCACCAGCCCGCCCTCGGCGAGCGCCCGCACGGCCCGGCGTTCCACCTCGTCGAACTCCACCACCACCCCGGGCGGCGGGACGACGACGTCCTCGGCGGCGGGTGACGGACCGCCGCGGGGGCGGCCGGTCATGGGCACGACCACCGGGTCGACCCCCTGCCATCCCGGCGGGGCCCCGAGCAGCACGGTCACGACGCAGTCGGCGCAGCCGGTCCCGCGGGCGGTGCAGGTGTCGCAGTCGATGAGCATGGCTTCCTCTCTCCTCCGTGAGTCGCTGCGCACGGTAGGAGCGGTCACCGACATTCCCGGCCGCGCCACCGGCGCCGGTCCGGCGTCGTCAGCTGCCGGCGTACTCCCAGTGCCACGGCTCCTCGCGCCCGTTGCCCGGATCGGCCCAGGTCGGGTGCAGGAAGCCGAAGCGGCCGGCGTTGGCCACCATCCAGGCGTACTGCGGGGTGCCGAAGGACTGGACGCCGCCGCACAGGTCCACCGCGAGCCCCCAGCCGTGGTTGCTCGTGCCCGGGACCGCCGCGAGCGCCGGCTTCTCCCCGTACAGCTTCACCTGGCCAGCGTAGGTGCGGTAGGAGTCGGTGATGCACAGCGGGCGCCCGAAGTCCGCCGCGTAGGCCGCCGCCATGGCCCGGTAGGCCGCGGCCGCGTCGCACCGCAGGGAGTGCCCGCCGACGCCCAGGGGGCACATCGCGCTGGGCGGGATCAGGCCGTTCGGGTAGCCGCCCCAGGCGCGGCCGCCGTCGTAGCTGGGCGGGTAGACGGTGTTGCCGCACTCGGTCCGCAGCGCCCCCGCGGTCGGCTCCGGGACGGCCGCCGGGGACCGCTGGCCCAGGACCGGGCGGCCGATGCCCAGCACCTGGTCACCCGGGAGCGTCCGCACCACCACGGCACCGGCCCGGGCGTCGGCGGTGAGCATGGTCCTCGGGTCCAGCGCGATGCCCACGTGCCCCAGGCCGGACTCCGGTGAGCCGAGGAAGACGAGGTCACCGGGGAGCACGTCGGCGGGGGCCACCGGCGCGGTCCGCGCGAACAGCTCCCCCTGCGTCCCCGGCAGGGAGACCCCGGTCCGGCCGTAGACCGCCTGCACCAGGGAGCCGCAGTCCCATGAGTCCGGCCCCGCCGTCCCGGGGGCGTAGGGCTGCCCCAGGGCCTCCATCGCGCCGCCGACCGCGGCGAGCGTCTCCACGGGCAGCACGAGCAGCGAGGTGGGGCGACCGGGCAGCTGGGCCACCCCGCGCTGGGCACCACCCCCGCCCGCGCCCACCGGCACCAGGCGGTCGGGCAGGGCCAGCCCGGGGTCGCGCAGCGCGGACGCCGGCACCTCCGCCAGCCCCGCGGCGCGGAGCTGGTCGACGTAGGCCCGCCAGCTCGCCGCCGTCTGCTCGTTGACGGCGAGCTGCTCCCGCTGGAGCTGGGCGAGCTGACCGTCGACGACGGCGAGCGCGTCGCCGAGCTCGGCGGTGACCGCCTCGGCCGCCGCCTCGAGCTCGGCCACCCGGGCGCCCACCTCGTCCGCCCGCGTCCGGGCCTGGTCCAGCGCGGCCTGGGCGCGCGCCTGCTCGTCCAGCGCGGCGCGCCGGTGGCCCTCCGCGACGCCGATCACCCGGGCCGCGTGCGCATCGACCACGTCGAGGAACCCCAGGCCGGAGAGCACCTCCCCCGGGTCGCCGCCGCTGAGCAGCAGGGTCAGCGGGGTGAGGGCGCCACCGTCCCGGTAGACGGCCGCGGCGTAGTCGGCCACCTCCCGCTGGTACCCGGCCAGCACGCCCTGCGCCGCGTCGAGGACCGCCTGCGCCTCGCCGACGGCCCGCTGGGCCCCGGCGAGCGCCTCGCGGGCGGCGACGACCTCGGCCTGGCGGGCCCGCAGCTCGTCCTGGACCTCCGCGGCGCGCCGCTGCAGCCGGTCAAGGTCGGGGCTCTCCAGCACGCCGGAGGTGCCGCCCGGCTGGTCGCTGGGCGCGGCGGCGGCCGGCCCGCCCGGCAGCAGCACCAGCACGCAGGCCGCGAGGGCCGCGACCGCCACCCGCCGCCGGGCCCGGCCGGACGGGTGCGCCCAGGAGCGCGCGGGCATCGCCGACCACCTCCAGGCAACGGGCCGGTCGCGCGGGCGGCGACGGGCGCTGGCGTGCATGGTGACCCGTGCGGGGGCGGAAAGCCAGGTGGTCCCCGGACCCGGCGCCCCGCTCCCCCTGGTCGGGCGGCCCACGGCCCCCCGCCCGGGGGGTGGCCGGCCCGGCGCGCGTCCCCCGGAGTGTCAGCACCCCGACCTAGCGTCCGCCCCGTGCCACCTCCCCCAGCACCGCCGCGCTACGAGCAGGTCTCCATCGCCGACGTCGGGACGCCGCTGGCGCAGGTGACGTTCGTCGTCGTCGACCTGGAGACCACCGGCGGCTCGCCGAAGGACAGCGCGATCACCGAGATCGGCGCCGTCCGGGTCCGCGGCGGCCAGGTGCTCGGCGAGTTCCAGACGCTCGTGGACCCAGGGCACGAGATCCCGCCCTACATCAGCGTGCTCACCGGCATCACCTCGACGATGGTCGCCACGGCCCCGCGGATCGGCGCCGTGCTCCCGGCCTTCCTCGAGTTCGCCCGCGGTGCGGTCCTCGTCGCGCACAACGCCCCGTTCGACCTCGGGTTCCTCAGGGCGGCGTGCGCCGAGAACGGGATGGCGTGGCCCGCGGCGGCCTCCGTCGACACCGCCGTCCTCGCCCGTCGGCTGCTCAGCCGCGACGAGGTGCCCAACTGCAAGCTGGCCACCCTGGCCCCGTACTTCTCGGCCACCACCTCACCCACGCACCGGGCCCTGGACGATGCCCGGGCCACCGTCGACGTGCTCCACGGGCTCTTCGAGCGGCTCGGGCCGCTCGGCGTCACCACCCTGGAGGAGCTGACCGGGCTGACCCGGCAGGTCGATCCCGAGCGCCGGCGGAAGCGGCACCTGGCCGACGCCGTGCCGCACGGGCCCGGCGTCTACCTCTTCCGCGGCCCGAAGGACGAACCCCTCTACGTCGGCACCTCCGGCGACCTGCGCAGCCGGGTCCGCAGCTACTTCACGTCGGGCGAGCAGCGCAGCCGGATCACCGAGATGGTGGGGCTCGCGCAACGCGTGGAGGCCATCCCCTGCGCGCACGCGCTGGAGGCGGCGGTCCGCGAGCTGCGCCTGATCGCCCGGCACAAACCGCGGTACAACCGCCGGTCCCGCTTCCCCGAGCGGGCGCTGTGGGTCCGGCTCACCGAGGAGCCCTTCCCCCGGCTGTCGGTGGTGCGCCGGGTCCGTCCCGACGCCGGGGTGTTCCTCGGGCCGTTCCCCGACCGCCGCGCCGCCGACGCCGCCGTGGCCGCCGTCCACGAGGTGCTGCCACTGCGGCAGTGCACCGCCCGGTTGTCGCCCCGCACGCCGGTCAGCGCCTGCGCGCTGGCCGACATGGGGCGGTGCGGCGCCCCCTGCACCGGCGCCCAGTCGGTTCCCGAGTACGCCGGGGTGGCGGCGGTCTTCGCCGCGGCGGTCGGCCACGACCCCCGCCCCCTGCTCGGGCCGCTGCTCGAGCGGGTGGAGCGGCTGGCGGGCGAGGAGCGCTACGAGGACGCCGCCGTGCTGCGCGACCGGGTGGCCGTGCTCGTGCGGGCCGTCCGGCGGCGGCAACGGCTGGCGTCGCTCGCCGCCGTCCCCGAGCTCGTGCTCGCCCGGCCCGACGGCGAGGGCGGCTGGGAGCTCTCCGTCGTCCGGTACGGGCGCCTCGCCGCCGCCGGGAACGCGCCGCGCGGCAGCACCGTCCGCAGCGTGCTGCCCGGTCTGCTGGCGACCGCGGAGACCGTGCCCGGCACCGACGCCGAGCACCCCACGACGGCCGACGAGACCGAACTCGTCCTGCGCTGGCTGGAGAAGCCCGGCACCCGGCTGGTGCAGCTCACCGGCACCCTGGCCTGCGCGGCGCCCGGCACGGGGGCCTACAGCGGTTTCCTGGCGCGCGTGGAGGCCGGGCGCGACGCGAGCGATCCCTTCGCCGACGGGCGGTCGCTGGGCACCCGCGCCCGTCCCGAGCGGATAGCATCCCCGGCGTGATCACCGCCATCGTGATGATCGACGCCGCCACCGACTCGATCGCCGAGGTCGCGCAGGCCGTCGCCGAGCTCGACGGGGTCAGCGAGGTCTACTCCGTCGCCGGCGAGGCCGATCTGATCGCCATCGTCCGCGTCCGCGAGTTCGAGCAGGTCGCCGAGGTGATCGCCGGCCGGATCAACAAGGTCCCCGGGGTCGTCGACACCGACACCCACATCGCCTTCCGCGCGTACTCGCGGCACGACCTCGAGGCGGCCTTCTCCATCGGGTTCGACACCGACGCCTGACGGAGCACCCCGTCCCTCGCGAGCTCGGGGAGCCTCTGGACGGGCCTAACCGCGGGCGGCCCGGCTCACGCCGATCCACCGGTCGAGCAGCGCCGCCGCGCGCCCGTCGTCGACCGCCGCCGCCGCCCGCTCCAGCCCGGCGGCGAGGCCGTCGTGCAGCCGTGCCGGCCGCTCGTCGAACGCGACCAGCGCAGCGGCCGAGTTGAGCAGCACCGCGTCGCGGACCGGCCCGCGCTCGCCGTCCACGAACCGACGGAACACCTCGGCGTTGACCCGGGCGTCACCGCCGCGCAGGGCGTCCGGCGCGGGCGCCTCGATGCCGAGCGCGCCGGGGTCGACGCGGTCGGGCGCCACCTCGCCGTCGCGGACGACCCAGACCGACGATGTGGTGGCGGTGGTCAGCTCGTCGAGCCCGTCGTCACCGCGGAACACCAGCGCCCGCGTCCCCCGGGCGGCGAGCACCTCGGCGAGCACCGGGGCCATGCGCGCGTTGGCGCAACCGATCGCCGCCGCCACCGGGCGCGCCGGGTTGGTCAGCGGGCCGAGGAAGTTGAACACCGTGCCGATGCCCATCTCCCGGCGCGGGGCGGCCGCGTGCCGCATGCCGGGGTGGAAGACCGGGGCGAAGAAGAACCCGATGCCGGCCTCGCGGACGCACGCGGCCACGGCGTCGGCCGGCAGGTCGATGACCACGCCGAGCGCCTCGAGGACGTCGGCGGCGCCCGACGACGACGACGCCGCCCGGTTGCCGTGCTTGGCCACGGGGGCGCCCGCGGCGGCGGTCACCACCGCGGCCATCGTGGAGATGTTGACGGTGTGGGCGCCGTCCCCGCCGGTACCGACGATGTCGACGCAGTCCATCGGCAGCCGGACCGGCGTGGCCCGGGCGAGCATCTCGGCGGCCAGCCCGGCTACCTCCTGCGCGGCCTCCCCCTTGGCCCGCAGCGCCACGGTGAAGCCGGCCACCTGAGCCGGGGTCGCCTCGCCGGTCATCACCTCGCGCATCGCCCAGCGGGTGTCCTCGGCGGTGAGGTCCTGCCCGGCCAGCAGGCGGTTGAGCAATCCGGGCCAGGTGGGTGCGGCCGTCGGCGTTCCCAGGGCCGTCACCGGCGCGCCGCGGGCCGGCCCGCGCGGGCCCGGAGCAGCTCGGCCACCACCCCGGGGGCGACCAGCGGGTCGACCGGCAGGGCCAGCGTCGCCTCCGCGCGGGACCAGTGCGCCAGCCAGCGGTCGGACTGCCGGGCGACGAGCAGGCACACCACCGGCCGGTCGGAGACCTCCACCTCCAACTGCCGGGCGAGCGCCATCCCACCGGTGGGCTGCGCCTCGCCATCGAGGACGCACAGGTCGATCCCGCCGGCGTCGACCGCGGCCACCACCTCGTCGCCCGTCGAGCACTCCAGCCAGCTCAGCGGACCCACGTCGGGAGCCGGCTGCCGCCCGACCGCCGCGCGCACCGCGTCGCGGACCTCCGGGCGGTGGCTGTAGAGCAGCACGGTGGCCGGCGCGGCGGGCTTCTCGGCAGCACTCACGCCGCCGAGCCTAGTGCCCGGATGCATCCGTGCAGGCCGGGCCGGTGCGTCGGTATCGACCTGATCACGACGACGCCACGCCGTCACCACCCGCAGTCGTGACGGCGCCCTGCCGATGCCATGATGAGCCCCGTGACAACGGCCCCCGTCGCGAGCAGCACCTTCGACACCTCGCGGGTGCACTCCCTGACCCGACCGAACATGGTCAGCGTCGGCACGATCATCTGGCTCGCCAGCGAGCTGATGTTCTTCGCCGGCCTGTTCGCCATGTACTTCACCGCGCGAGCCCGGGCCACCGAGGGGTGGCCGCCGGAGCCCACCGAGCTGAACCTGCCCTACGCCACGTTCTTCACCGTGATCCTCGTGCTGTCGTCGGTCACCTGCCAGTTCGGCGTCTTCGCGGCGGAGAACGGCAACGTCTACGGCCTGCGGCGCTGGTTCACGATCACCTTCGTGATGGGTCTGGTCTTCGTGCTGGCCCAGGCGAACGAGTACCGCGAGCTGGTCGTGCACGGGACGACGATCGCCTCGTCGACGTACGGTTCCGTCTTCTACCTCACGACGGGTTTCCACGCCCTGCACGTCATCGGTGGCCTCATCGCCTTCGTCTACGTGCTCATCCGGTCCACGATGGGCCGTTTCACGCCGGCGCAGGCGACCTCGGCCATCGTGGTCTCCTACTACTGGCACTTCGTCGACGTCGTGTGGGTCGGGCTCTTCGCCACGATCTACCTGATCCGCTAGGGAACCGGTGTCCACCACGAACCCGCAGTCCGACGCCCCGCTCGCCGACGCCGGCACACCGGTCGACCGGGCGCGCGCACGCCGTCGCTCCAAGCACCGCCGGCGGCTCGCCAACGTCGCGGGCCTCATGGCCTCGCTCGTCCTCACCGGCTCCCTGTACTCGGTGATCGCCCCCGCGCAGGCGGCCGACGAGGGTACGAGCGAGTCGGCGGCCGAGGCGGCCGGGCGCGAGCTCTACGAGCGCAGCTGCATCTCCTGCCACGGCGAGAACCTCGAGGGCGTGCCCAACCGCGGCCCATCGCTGATCGGTGTCGGGGAGGCCGCCGTCTACTTCCAGGTGCACACCGGCCGCATGCCGCTGGTCCGCCAGGAGGCCGACGCCCCCGACAAGCCGGCCGTCTTCTCCGACGAGGAGATCGACCAGCTCATGACCTACGTGCAGGCCAACGGCGGCGGGCCGACGCTCCCGTCGGGCGATCTGCGCGAGGGCGACCTCGCCCTCGGCGGTGAGCTGTTCCGGCTCAACTGCTCGTCCTGCCACAACTTCGTCGGGCAGGGCGGCGCGCTCTCCTCCGGCAAGGCGGCGCCGAGCCTGGAGAGCTCCAGCGATCTCGAGATCTACACCGCGATGCTGTCCGGCCCGGAGAACATGCCGGTCTTCGGCGACAACCAGCTCACCCCGGAGGAGAAGCGCTCGATCATCCTCTACGTCCAGACCATCAAGGACATGGCCGACCCCGGCGGCGCCGGCATCGGCCGCATCGGCCCGGTCAGCGAGGGCCTGGTCATCTGGATCGTCGGCATGAGCGCCCTCCTGTTCGGCATCTTCTGGATGGGGAGCAAGGCGTGAGCACGCCCGCGAGCCCATCGACCACCACGGCTGCCGCGCGATCGCTGACCACGACCGCCGGCAAGGAGGAAGCGTGAGCACCCGCGAGACCCGCCCCGGCTCGGCCGGCGGCGAGGACACCCCCGGTCCCCTGCACGGCGGGCCGGACGACGACTACACCCCCGAGCAGCTCGCTGCCATGCGCCGCGAGGAGCTCGACCTCCTCGGTGCGCGGTACGACGGCGTCGAGGTCCTCCACGTCGACCCGGGCCCCGAGCCCGGCTCGGCGATCGAGCGCCGGGCGGTGCGCCAGGTCGGCTGGACCTTCACCCTCGCCGGCGTGTTCGCCTTCCTGTTCCTGGTCGTCTACGTCGGCTCGGGCTGGTTTCTGCCCGAGTGGTCGTGGGCCGAGGAGGGCTCGACCTGGAGCGCGCTGTTCACGCCGCTCCTCGGCCTGTTCATGGGGCTCTCCCTCGCCCTGGTCGGCGCGGGTCTGGTGCTCTACACGAAGAAGCTTCTCCCGCACGAGACCGCGGTGCAGGACAAGCACGACGGTTCGCACTTCGACCGCGTCACCTCCGGTGCGACGCTGGTCGGCGGCTACCACAACAGCGGGCTCCCCCGCCGCAAGCTGATCACCCGCTCGCTGGGGTTCATGGGCGCCGGTGTCGGCATCATGCTGCTGGCCCCCCTCGGGGGCCTGATTAAGAACCCGAACACCGGCAATCCGCTCGGCCGCACCTCCTGGGCCGAGGGCGTCCGCCTCGTGCGTGACGACGGCAGCCCGGTCCGTCCCGGCGACCAGGAGCCCGGCTCCCTGGAGACGGTGTTCCCCGCCGTCCCCGGCGGCAACCGGCAGTCCGACGCCGCCACGATGCTGATCCGGCTCCGGCCGGAGCAGTTCGAGGCCGACCAGCCGCGCGAGGGCCAGGCGGACTTCGGCTACGGCGACTACGTCGCCTACTCCAAGATCTGCACGCACGCCGGTTGCCCGGTCTCGCTCTACGAGCAGGAGACCGGCCGCATCCTGTGCCCCTGCCACCAGTCGCAGTTCGACGTCAGCCAGGGCGCCAAGCCGATCTTCGGGCCGGCGACCCGCTCGCTGCCGCAGCTCCCCATCACGGTCGACGACGAGGGCTTCTTCGTCGCCCGCAGTGACTACATTGAGGCTGTTGGCCCGACCTACTGGAACCGGGAGCGCATCTGATGGCAGCTCGCACCGCCACGGCGCCGGGGGCCCCGACCACGAGGCTCGGCAAGTCCGCGCTCGAGATCGACGACCGCCTCGTCGTCGCCGGACCTCTCCGGCGGACCCTCAACAAGGTCTTCCCCGACCACTGGTCCTTCCTGCTCGGGGAGATCGCGCTCTACAGCTTCATCATCCTGCTGCTGTCGGGCACCTACCTGACCTTCTTCTTCCAGGCCTCGATGACCGAGGTCACCTACGACGGCTCCTACGACCCGCTGCGCGGCATCGACATGTCGATCGCCTACGCCTCGACGCTGGACATCTCCTTCGACGTCCGCGGCGGCCTCTTCATGCGCCAGCTGCACCACTGGGCGGCGCTGATGTTCGTGGCGGCGATCGTCGTCCACCTGCTCCGCATCTTCTTCACCGGTGCCTTCCGGCGTCCGCGCGAGACGAACTGGCTCATCGGCGTCGTCCTGCTGATCCTGTCGCTGCTCGAGGGCTTCGCCGGCTACTCGATGCCCGACGACCTGCTCAGCGGCACGGGGCTGCGGATCATGTCCGCGATCATCCTCGCGATCCCGGTGGTCGGTACCTGGATGCACTGGGCGGTCTTCGGGGGCGACTTCGTCGGCGAGCTCATCGTGGGCCGGCTCTACATCGCCCACGTGCTGCTCATCCCGGCGATCATGCTGGCCCTCATCGCGGTGCACCTGCTGATCCTGGTCAAGCAGAAGCACACCCAGTTCCCCGGCCCGGGGCGCACCGAGCACAACGTGGTCGGCAACCGCCTCTTCCCCACGTTCGCGGGGAAGGCGACCGGTCTGCTGTTCGTCGTGTTCGGGGTCTGCGCCGCGCTCGGCGGCCTCGTGCAGATCAACCCGGTCTGGCTGTGGGGCCCGTACAACCCGGCTCAGGTCTCGGCCGCGTCGCAGCCCGACTGGTACATCATGTGGCTGGACGGCTCGTCGCGGTTGTTCCCTGCGTGGGACCTGAACCTGCCGGGCGACTACACGATCCCCGCGCTGTTCTGGCCGACCGCGGTGCTGCCGGGCATCATCTTCGCGCTGCTGCTCTTCTACCCGATGATCGAGCGGAAGCTGACCGGGGACACCGCCTCGCACCACCTGCTCCAGCGCCCCCGCGACGTCCCGGTGCGCACCTCGCTGGGCATGATGTCGATCGCCTTCTACGTCGTGCTGCTGATCTCGGGTGGTAACGACGTCGTCGCCGACAAGTTCGACATCAGCCTGAACGCGATGACCTGGGCCGGCCGCATCGGGATGATCCTGCTGCCGCCGATCGTGTACGTGCTCACCTACCGCATCTGCCTCGGTCTGCAGCAGCACGACCGGGAGGTGCTCGAGCACGGCATCGAGACCGGTGTGATCCGGCGCCTGCCGCACGGCGAGTTCATCGAGGTCCACCAGCCGATCGGCCCGGTGGACGAGCACGGTCACGGCCAGCTCGCCTACGGCGGTGCTCCGGTGCCCAAGAAGATGAACCAGGTCGGTGCTGCACGACGCGCGATCCGCGGCTTCTTCTCCCCCGTGGAGGAGCCGACCGCGGTCGAGATCGATCAGCGCGCGGAGGGCCGCGGGCTCTCCGCCGGCGAGGCGGACCGGGAGCTGACGACCTCCGGTCGTCCCTCCGAGGGTGGCCGTCCGTCCGACGGTGGTCGCCCGCAGGACCCGCGCGACTGATCGACGCCTGACAGAGGGGCCCCGGTGGAACATCCACCGGGGCCCCTCTGCATCTCCGACCGTTTCACTGCACCGGCTCGTCGGTGTGACCGCAGAGCCCGCGGCGCTCCCGCGGGCGGCGCGGGACCCTGGCACTGACGTGCGCGGAGCGGCCGGTCCGGTCGCCGGTCCGAACGGCTGCGAGGCCGCCCGGGGCCCTCGGCGGTGCTGCAGCACCGAGCCGCCCCGCTCGCCCGTGGTGGAGCCCGCTCCCCGGCGCCCGCCCGGAGCCGTCAACCCCGGTCAGCCACTGCGCCGCGACCTCGTGGAGCGGGCGCGGGCGGCGCTCCCAGACCCCGCCCGGTCCACCTGGGCTCGTCAGCGACCTGCTGAGGCCGCTCCTGCGCCTCCCGTCCCTCGCCGCCAGCCCCGCCGCAGCCCGGCCGGCCCGGCTGGCGCCGCCTCGGACACGGAGCGGTTGCGCCCGCCGTGCGTGACACGGTGCCACGGCCCGCGTCGATCCCCACGAGCCCGTTCCCCGTCCCCCGGGCCTGCATCCGCCCCGGACGCGACGAGGGGACCGTGGCGCCTGGGTGGATCGGACCGCCGTCCATGACGCCCGCGAGGCCGCCCGTGTCCCTCCGCGGGGTGCAGCACCGTCCCCGCTCCGAGCCCGGGCAGGTCCCCGGGACGACGCTCCGGATCCACGGAAGGGCCCCCCCCCCCGGGGGCGGGGGGGGGCGGGTCGGGGGTACGGGCGGGGGGGGC
>NZ_JASNFN010000026.1:0-4746 GCF_030731085.1 Blastococcus carthaginiensis
CCCTCCCCGCCCCCCCCCCCCCCCCCACGCCCCCCCCCGCCGCCAGGCGGAGGGGGCCTTCCGTGGATCCGGAGCGTGGTGCCGGGGCTCAGCTCTGCTGGGCGTTCTGCCCCACGTAGTACTCGAACAGTAGCCCGCCGACGGCGATCAGGATCGCGACCGCGGCGATGGCGATCAGCCAGAGGTACCAGAACGCGATGCCCAGCCCCATGAGGGCGGCGGTCAGCGCGAGGGTGAACGGCCAGTAGCTCGCCGGGCTGAAGAAGCCCAGCTCGCCGGCACCGTCGGCGATCTCGGCGTCCTTGCGGTCCTCGGGGCGAGGGTCGATCCGGCGTGAGACGAACCAGAAGAACCCACCGATGAGGATGGTGAGCCCACCCGAGAGCGCCAGCGCCGTGGTGCCGATGGGCTCCCGGGCCCAGACGCCGTAGACGATCGCGCAGACGAAGCAGAACACCGCGATGAGATTGAAGATCAGTGCCTCGACCTTCACGGCCGCGCCTCCTCGAGCATGTGGGGGGTCCGGTTACCGGGAGCGGAGACCTCAGTCACCGGTCTGCTGAAGGTCCTCGACCTTGTCCAGGACCAGGTCCAGCGGGGTCGTGGTGCTGGCCTCGCCCGGCTGCCCGATCTCCTCGAGCGCCTCGTACGTGCCCAGCCCGGACTGCCGGGCGGCCAGGTAGTCGTCGTACTCCTCGCCGGTGACTGCGCGGACCTCGAAGTTCATGTAGGCGTGGTACGTGCCGCACAGCTCGGCGCAGCGGCCGACGTAGGCGCCCTCCTCGCGGACGGTCACCTCGAAGACGTTGTCCCGGCCGTTCTCGTTGCCCGGGATCACATCGAGCTTGAAGAGGAACTCCGGCACCCAGAAGGAGTGGATCACGTCCGCGGAGGCCAGCTCGAAGCGCAGGGTGCGGTCGGTGGGCACGACGAGGATGGGGATCTCGGTGCTCGTGCCCACGGTGTCGACCGGCTCGCCATCGGGGCCCGCGGTCTCGGGGTACACGAACTGCCAGTTCCACTTGAAGGCGTTGACGGCGATGACCTCGTCGGGGTCCTCGCTGATCTGCCGCACCTGGTTCTGCGTGTTGATCGTGAAGAAGAAGAGGCCGGCGATGATGATGAACGGCAGGATCGTGTAGACGATCTCCAGCGGCAGGTTGTACGCCGTCTGCCGCGGCAGCTCGTCACCCTTCTTGCGGTGCCGGATCACCGTCCAGGCGATGAGCGCCCAGACCGCCGCGCCGATGATCAGCGCCGCGTAGGTGGAGCCGATCCACAGGTTCTGCATCGCCTCGGCCTCGTCGGTGATGCCCTCGGGCCATCCCCACCGGACGAAGTTGCGCTCCCACCATTCGGCCTCGCCGAGCTCGCATCCGGTGAGGGTCAGCGCCCCCAGGAGACCGAGCGCGGCCAGCCGCGCGAGCCTGCTGCCTCGAGCCACTGCTCGCTGCCTCCTCGTCCTCCGCCCGGCTCCCGAGCGGTCATTGCAACGGATCTCCACCGGTTCTCGGCAGACTGCAACCACGCCGAACTCAGTGTGGGCCGAGACTAGCCGACCCGCCTCAGGGGCTGACCACCGGAGACGTCCGGGCGGGTCGCAGCGGGAGGGCCCACGGTGCAGGGATGCGGGGGCGGCCTGCGCCGACCCCCGCCGCGGGCGCCGGCGCCCACCCGCCGCGGCACGCCCGCCGTCCCGGCCGCCGGCGCAGACGGGACGGTTAGAGTCGGTGCCGTGTTCTCCCGGCTGCTGACCCCGAAGTGGGTGCTCCTGCACCTGCTCGTGGCGGCCTTGTTCGTCGCCACCTTCTTCCTCGGCCACTGGCAGCTGTCGAAGGCCGAGGCCGGCGGCGGCGCGGTGAACTGGAGCTACGCCCTGCAGTGGCCGCTCTACGGCTTCATGGGCCTGTGGTTCTACGTCCGGATGGTGCGCGTCGAGCTGCACCGCTCCCCCGACGACGACCAGCCGGGCAACGCGGTGGTGCTGTACCAGCGGCCGCGGATCGACACCAGCGGCGACCCCGAGCTCGCCGCCTACAACGCCTACCTCGCCGAGCTCAACGAGCGGGCCCTGGGACAACGGAGCACCGATGGCCGCTGAACGGACCGCCACCCCCACCGGTCGGGGCGACGACCGCAGCGTGGGCGCCGCCCTGCAGCGGTACCGGGCCATGGCACTGGTCGTCGGTGTGCTGCTCGTCGCGCTGTTCTTCGTCGCCGTCCCGCTCGAGTACATCTGGCACGTCCCGGAGCCGGCCACCGTGCTCGGCACCGCGCACGGTTTCCTGTACGGCCTGTTCCTGCTGGCGACGGTCGACCTCGCGCTGCGCGCCCGGTGGACGCTCCAGGGCACCGTCCTGACGTTGGTCGCCGGCACTGTCCCGGTGCTCTCCTTCTACGCCGAGCGGAAGGCGACCGCGAAGACCCGCGCCGGCGAGCGCGTCTGACCTCCCTGGCCACCCCCCGACCCCCGGAGTCCCCCGCCCCATGTGTGGCCTGCTCGCCTACTTCTCGACCGACGCCCCGCGCGTGACCGAGGGCGTCGTGTCCGACGTCCGCGACGCGCTGCACTGCCTGCGGCACCGCGGCCCGGACGAGAACGAGGTCTGGCACGACGACCGCGTCGTCTACGGTTTCAACCGGCTGGCCTTCATCGACATCGAGCACAGCCACCAGCCGATGCCCTACGCCGACGGCCGCTACCGGATCGTCTTCAACGGTGAGATCTACAACTACGTCGAGCTGCGCCAGGAGCTCGCGGCGGCCGGTGCGACCTTCGCCACCGAGGGCGACACCGAGGCGATCGTCGCCGGCTACCACCTGTGGGGCGAGGAGATCGTCGACCGGCTGCGGGGCATGTTCGCCTTCGTCATCTGGGACAGCGAGACCCGCACCGTGTTCGGCGCCCGGGACCCCTTCGGGATCAAGCCGCTGTTCACCACCCGCCTGGCCGACGGCGCGATCGCCTTCTCCTCCGAGAAGAAGGCGCTGCTGGAGATGCTGGGCGGCAGCACGGCGGCCGGCGGCGTCGACCCGGCCTCGCTGCAGCACTACCTGACCCTGCAGTACGTGCCGGAGCCGGCGACGCTGCACCGCGGCATCCGGCGCATCGAGAGCGGCACCCGCTTCCGCGTCGTCGACGGCGAGCTGTCCACCGAGCGCTACTTCCACCCCTCCTTCCCGATCCGGCCGGTGGCGAAGGACGAGCAGCAGGCGCTCTACGACCGGATCGCCGAGGTGCTGGACGACTCCGTGCGGGTGCACATGCGGGCCGACGTCACCGTCGGCTCCTTCCTCTCCGGTGGCATCGACTCCACGGCCATCGCGGCGCTCGCCAAGCGCTACAACCCCGACCTCCGGACCTTCACGGTCGGCTTCGAGCGGCACGGTTTCTCCGAGATCGACGTCGCCGCCGAGTCCGCGGCCGCGATCGGGGTCGAGCACATCACCAAGGTCGTCACGCCCGAGGAGTTCGCGGAGTCGATCCCGCTGGTCGTCTGGTACATCGACGACCCGGTCGCCGACCCGGCGCTCGTGCCGCTGTACTTCGTGGCCCGCGAGGCGCGCAAGCACGTCAAAGTGGTGCTCTCCGGCGAGGGCGCCGACGAGCTGTTCGGCGGCTACAACATCTACCGGGAGCCGCTGTCCCTCGCCGCCTTCGACAAGCTGCCCGGGGGCGTCCGGCGCGCTCTCGGCACGCTGTCCACCAAGCTGCCCGACGGAATGCGCGGCAAGGACCTGCTGCGGCGCGGTTCGATCCCCCTGGAGCAGCGCTACTACGGCAACGCGCGCATCTTCCGGGACGAGGAGCTGACCTTCCTCGAGAAGCGCGACCCGGACCTGTCGCACGTCGCCGTCACCCGCGAGCTGTACGAGCGCACCCGCGCGGCCGGCTACGACGACGTGACGGCGATGCAGTACGTGGACCTGTTCACCTGGCTGCGCGGCGACATCCTCGTCAAGGCCGACAAAATGACGATGGCCAACTCGCTGGAGCTGCGCGTCCCGTTCCTCGACCCGGAGGTCTTCCGGGTGGCCTCGACCATCCCGGTCGGCCAGCGGGTCACCAAGGAGACGACGAAGCACGCCCTGCGGCGCGCCCTCGAGCAGATCGTGCCGCCGCACGTGCTGAACCGCCGCAAGCTCGGCTTCCCGGTCCCCACGCGCCACTGGCTGGCCGAGGACCTCCACGACTGGGCCCGGCAGATCATCGAGGACAGCGGGACCGAGGAGTGGCTGGACAAGCAGCAGGTCCTCGCCATGCTCACCGCGCACCGGCAGAACCAGCGGGCCGGCTCACCCGTCGACCACTCCCGCAAGCTGTGGACGCTGCTGGTCTTCATGGTCTGGCACGGGATCTTCGTGGAGCAGCGGATCACCCCCGACGTCCCGGAGACGGTCTACCCCGTCCGGCTCTGACAGCGGCTGGCTCACCGTGCGGGGTCCTGACTCACCGTCGACCGTGAGCCAGGACCCCCGGCGATCAGGATGCTCCTATGGATCGTCAAGCGGCCGAGGCGATGTTTTCGGCCGACTGGGCGGGGCGTAGGACGTAGTAGAGCTCGCGGGCGATCATGCGCTTGAGGCAGCGGATGATGTCCTTCTTCGACAGTCCCTCTTTAGTGCGGCGTTCGACGTAGGCACGGGTGCGTGGCTCCCAGCGCATCCGGCAGAGCGCGACGCGGTAGAGGGCGGCGTTGGCTTGGCGATCGCCGCCGCGGTTGAGCCGGTGGCGGTGGGTTCTGC
>NZ_JASNFN010000027.1:0-69761 GCF_030731085.1 Blastococcus carthaginiensis
ACGGTCCCAAGGCGGCGAGCAACCTGACGACGGCTCCCACTCATGTGCTGCAACCGGGCCCGGCCTCGGCGGGCCGGCCCACTTCCCTCATCCGGGGCATCCGTGGCCAGGCCAGTGGTGGCAATCAGTCGGACGAGGCTCGACACGATCCCTCAAGATCGTCTCTCCCTCAGAGCCGCTTTCCTCGCCACCCACCGGACCAGCCGGGATGCTCATGCAACCCTGGAACCCCGAAGCTGATCAAGCACCGGAGCTCTTTACATGAGCCAGGATGACCTCCGTGGACCGCCGACCCGTGCGCCGGCTCAAGCCCGACCCCGCCGCACCGCCGCAGCCTGCGGGCACCTGGCCGGCGACCGTGCCGGCGGTCGCGCAGATCCTCCGCGAGGGGCTGGAGCTCGCACCGGGCGCGACGGTGCTCGTGGGCGAGAACGGCTCGGGCAAGTCGACCGTGCTGGAGATCCTGGCCGCGGCCCTGGGGCTCAACTCCGAGGGTGGGTCGGCCGCCGCCCGGCACCGCACCCGGACCAGCGAGCCGGGCAGCCTGGACCTGGTGGTGGAGCGCAGCCCCGGGGCCCCGCGCTGGGCGTACTTCCTGCGCGACGAGACGCTGCACGGCCTCTACAGCTACCTGGAGGAGAACCGCCACCCCCACCGCTCCGAGACCGCCTTCCACGAGCTCTCCCACGGGGAGGCGTTCCTGTCCCTGCTCGGCGACCGCGCCCGCGGTCCGGGGCTGTACGTGCTCGATGAACCCGACGCCGCCCTCTCCTTCACCGGCACGCTCTCCCTCGTCGCCCGGCTCGGCGATCTCGTCTCGCAGGGCGCGCAGGTCGTCGTCGCCACCCACTCCCCCGTGCTGGCCGCCCTGCCGGGTGCCCGGCTGCTCGAGGTCGGTCCGTGGGGCCTGCGGGAGACCTCCTGGGACGACCTGGAGCTGACCGCCAGCTGGCAGCAGTTCCTGACCGATCCCCGCTCCTTCCTGCGCCACCTGGGGTGAGCGCCCCCGCGGGAGGCGGCACTGGGACCATGGCCCGGTGGACCGTGACGCGGAGAGGACGCCCGACCCCGTGGTGCGCCCGGCTCCGCACCGGTGGTTCTGGTACGCCCTCGGCGGCGGGCTGCCCCAGCGGCACCGCGGCTGGGTGCTGCACGACACGACCACCCGCACCTGGTGGGCCCGGCACGTCCTCCGGACGCTGGTCCAGCTGTCGGTCCCCATCGCGCTCGTCGTGGTGTTCCTGCCCGCGCCGCTGGGGCTGCGGCTGGCGGTCGCGGGCGGCGGGATCTTCCTCGGGCTGATCTTCTCGCTGGCCTACATGCCCGAGACGACCGAGAACCGGGTGGTGAAGGCCGGCTACCCCGCCGGCACCGCGACCGCCGCCCGCGAACGCGCCGGGCTGGCGAGCCAGCGGGCCGAGACCGAGCGCAAGCGCACCGCGGCGGCCCGGCGGGCCGCCCGCTACCGGGAGCGCCAGGGCCGCTGACGCGACGGCGGTCGCATGGCACGATCCCGCCCGTGACCAGCGGACCGGCCGCCGACCCGCACCTGCGCGACCTCGCGCGGCTGCGCCGGGTCAAGGACCGGATCGACCGCGAGTACGCCCGGCCGCTGGACGTCGCCTCGCTCGCACGCGGTGCCCACATGTCGGCCGGGCACCTGAGCCGCGAGTTCAAGCGCGCCTACGGCGAACCCCCCTACGCCTACCTGATGACGCGGCGCATCGAGCGCGCGATGGCGCTGCTGCGCCGCGGCGACCTGACGGTCACCGAGGTCTGCTTCGCCGTGGGCTGCTCGTCGCTGGGCACCTTCAGCACCCGCTTCACCGAGCTGGTCGGGGTGCCGCCGAGCACCTACCGCCGGGAGGCCGCCGCGGCCACGGCGGGCATCCCCTCGTGCACGGCCAAGCAGGTCACCAGACCGGTCAGGAATCGAGAAGCGCCGGCACCCGCGCCGTCAATAGCGTGATCGGCATGGACCTCACCATCCACCACGCCTTCCTCCCGCACGACGACCCGGAGGCCTCCCTGGCCTTCTACCGCGACGCCCTCGGCTTCGAGCTGCGCAACGACGTCGGCTACGAGGGCATGCGCTGGCTCACCGTCGGCCCGGCCGACGGCTCCGCGACCTCGATCGTGCTGCACCCGCCGACCGCCGACCCCGGGATCACCGAGGACGAGAAGCGCACCATCGCCGAGATGATGGCGAAGGGCACCTACGCCTCGGTGGTCCTCGGCACCGAGGACGTCGACGCCGCCTTCGACCGGATCCAGGCCACCGGCGCCGAGGTCATGCAGGAGCCGACCGACCAGCCCTACGGGATCCGCGACTGCGCCTTCCGCGATCCCGCGGGCAACACCGTCCGCATCCAGGAGCTGCGCTGAGAAGTCGCCGACCTGACGGTCATCCCTGTCGGACGCCCCTGGTAGACACCGGGCCCTCGCCACACCGGGCGGGGGCCCGGACGGACGGAGAGACGATGAGCACGCTGACCGAGCCGACCGCGGTGCACGCCGCCGATGCCCACGACCTGATCCGGGTGGTCGGGGCACGGCAGAACAACCTGAAGGACGTGAGCGTCGAGATCCCCAAGCGGCGGCTCACCGTGTTCACCGGCGTCTCCGGGTCCGGCAAGAGCTCGCTGGTGTTCGGCACGATCGCCGCCGAGTCGCAGCGGATGATCAACGAGACCTACAGCGCCTTCGTGCAGGGCTTCATGCCCTCGCTGGCCCGGCCCGACGTCGACGTCCTCGAGGGCCTGACGACGGCGATCATCGTCGACCAGGAGCGGATGGGCGCCAACCCGCGCTCCACCGTGGGCACCGCCACCGACGTCAACGCGATGCTGCGGATCCTGTTCAGCCGGCGCGGGGAGCCCGCCCTCGGCTCGCCGAACGCCTACTCGTTCAACATGCCGTCGGTCTCGGCCAGCGGGGCGATCACCGTCGAGCGCGGGGCCGGCACCAAGGCCGAGAAGGTGACGTTCACCCGCCTCGGCGGCATGTGCCCGCGCTGCGAGGGCATGGGGTCGGTCAACGACATCGACCTCACGGCGCTCTACGACGACTCGAAGTCGCTCGCCGACGGCGCCCTGACGGTGCCCGGCTACAGCATGGACGGCTGGTACGGCCGCATCTTCGCCGGCGCCGGGCTGCCCATGGACAAGCCGCTCGCCAAGTACACGAAGAAGGAGCTGCACACGCTGCTCCACGCCGAGCCGACCAAGGTCAAGGTCGAGGGGGTCAACCTCACGTACGAGGGGCTGATCCCCAAGATCCAGAAGTCGATGCTCAGCAAGGACGTCGAGGCGATGCAGCCGCACGTCCGCCGGTTCGTCGAGCGCGCGGTGACCTTCGAGACCTGCCCCGACTGCGACGGCACGCGGCTGAGCGCCGAGGCCCTGTCGTCGACGATCCGCGGCAAGAACATCGCCGACCTGTGCCGCATGCAGATCAGCGACCTCGCCGCCTGGCTGCGCGAGCTGGACGATCCCTCCGTGGCACCGCTGCTGGCCGGGTTGCAGCACACCCTCGACTCCTTCGTCGAGATCGGGCTGGGCTACCTCTCCCTGGACCGGCCGGCGGGCACGCTGTCGGGCGGCGAGGCGCAGCGCACGAAGATGATCCGCCACCTCGGGTCGTCGCTCACCGACGTCACCTACGTCTTCGACGAGCCGACCATCGGGCTGCACCCGCACGACATCCAGCGGATGAACGACCTGCTCCTGCGGCTGCGCGACAAGGGCAACACCGTGCTCGTGGTCGAGCACAAGCCGGAGACGATCGCGATCGCCGACCACGTCGTCGACCTCGGCCCCGGAGCGGGCAGCGACGGCGGCGAGGTGGTGTTCGAGGGCAGCGTCGAGGGACTGCGCAGCAGCGGCACCCTGACCGGCCGCCACCTCGGCGACCGCGTCGCGCTCAAGGCGGAGGCGCGCGCCTCCACCGGCGCGCTGGAGATCCGCGGCGCGCGGCAGAACAACCTGCGCGGCGTCGACGTCGACATCCCCACCGGGGTGCTCACCGTGGTCACCGGCGTCGCCGGCTCGGGCAAGAGCTCGCTGATCCACGGCAACCTCGCCGGCCGTGACGGCGTCGTCGTGGTCGACCAGTCGGCGATCCGGGGGTCGCGCCGGTCCAACCCCGCCACCTACACCGGCCTGCTCGAGCCGGTCCGCAAGGCGTTCGCCAAGGCCAACGGCGTCAAGCCCGCGCTGTTCAGCGCCAACTCCGAGGGCGCCTGCCCGACCTGCAACGGCGCCGGCGTCATCTACACCGACCTCGGCGTGATGGCGACGGTCGAGTCGACCTGCGAGGAGTGCGAGGGCAAGCGTTTCCAGACCGCGGTGCTGGAGTACCGGCTGGGCGGGAAGGACATCGCCGAGGTGCTCGCGATGAGCGTGGCCGAGGCCGAGGAGTTCTTCGGCAGCGGGGATGCGCGCACCCCGGCGGCGCACGCGATCCTCGACCGGCTCGCCGACGTCGGGTTGGGCTACCTGACGCTGGGCCAGCCGCTCACCACCCTCTCCGGCGGAGAGCGGCAGCGGCTGAAGCTGGCCACCCGCATGGCCGAGAAGGGTGGCGTCTACGTGCTGGACGAGCCGACGACCGGCCTGCACCTGGCCGACGTGGAGAACCTGCTCGGGCTGCTCGACCGGCTGGTCGACTCGGGCACCACGGTGATCGTCATCGAGCACCACCAGGCGGTCATGGCGCACGCCGACTGGATCGTCGACCTCGGCCCCGGCGCGGGCTCCGACGGTGGCCGCGTGGTGTTCGACGGCGTCCCGGCCGACCTGGTCGCCGCCCGCTCCACCGTCACCGGCCAGCACCTCGCGGAGTACGTCGGGAGCTGAGGGCAGAGCACAGCCAGGGGGCGCTATCATCGCCGAATGACGATGATGGTGGAGGGTGATGTCTCGTCGACCGAGGCCCCGGTCGACGAGGCGGCGGCGCTGTCCGCCGCCGCCTGCCTGTTCCGCAGCCTCGGGGACCCCAGCCGGCTGGCGATGGTGCGCCACCTCGCCCTCGGCGAGCACAAGGTGGTGGAGCTGACCCGTCACCTCGGACTGGCGCAGTCCACCGTGTCGGCGCACCTGGCGTGCCTCCGCGACTGCGGTCTGGTCACCTCCCGCCCGCAGGGCCGGGCGTCGCTGTGGTCGCTGGCCGCGACGCCGGAGGTGCTCGAACTGCTCGCCGCCGCGGAAGGGCTGCTGGCCGCCACCGGCGACGCGGTGATCCTGTGCCCCGCCTACGGCGAGGTGCCGGACCGATGAGCGCCGCGACCACCGCCGCGGCACCCACCCCCGCCGAGCGCACCCGCCTCGGCCGACGGGCCCAGCTGCTCGCGGGCACCGCCGTCGCCTACAACGTCGTCGAGGCGGTCATCGCCATCACCGCCGGGGTGGTCGCCGGGTCGGTCGCGCTGGTCGGGTTCGGGCTGGACTCCGTGGTCGAGGTCTCGAGCGGGCTGATCATCCTGTGGCAGTTCCGGCACCACCTGCCAGAGACCCGGGAACGGCAGGCGCTGCGGCTGATGGCCGTCTCCTTCTTCGCCCTGGCCGGCTACGTGACGTTCGAGTCGGTGCGCGCGCTGGTGGCCGGCGGCGATCCGGACGCCTCTCCGGTGGGCATCGCGCTGGCCGCGATCTCCCTGGTCGTCATGCCGTTCCTGTCCTGGGCGCAGCGCCGCACGGGCCGGGCCCTGGGCTCAGGCGCCGTCGTCGCCGACTCCACCCAGACGCTGCTCTGCACCTACCTGAGCGCCGCCGTCCTCACCGGTCTGGTGCTCAACGCCTGGCTGGGCTGGAGCTGGGCCGACCCGGTCGCCGGCCTGGTCATCGCCGTCGTGGCCCTCCGCGAGGGGGTCGAGGCGTGGCGCGGCGAGGGCTGCTGCGCGCCCGTCCGCCCCGGTCCGGAGGCCGCGGTGGACACCTGCTGCGGCGGCCAGGAGCCGCCGCGGTGAGCGGCGGGCACGACCACGGCCACGGCGCGGCGACCGGCGACCGGCGCCGCCTGGCCGTGGTGCTGGCCCTGACGGCGAGCGTGCTCGTCGTCCAGCTCGTCGGGGCGCTGGTCTCGGGCTCGCTGGCACTGCTCGCCGACGCCGCGCACGCCGCCACCGACGCCGCCGGACTGGTCATCGCGCTGATCGCGGCCACCCTCGCGGCGCGGCCGGCCACGTCGCGGCGCACTTGGGGCTACCGGCGCGCCGAGGTGCTCGGCGCCACCCTGCAGGCCGCCGTGCTGCTGGCCGTCGGCGGCTACATCGCGGTGGAGGCGTTCGCCCGGCTGGCCGACCCGCCGGAGATCGCCTCCACCGCCGTGCTGGTGTTCGGTGGGCTCGGGCTGGCCGCCAACCTCGCCGGCATCGCGGTGCTCACCCGGGGCGGGCGCGGCGGCAGCGTGAACATGCGGGCCGCGCTGCTCGAGGTGGTCAACGACGCGCTGGGCTCGGTGGCGGTCCTGGTGGCGGCGGCCGTCGTCGCGCTGACCGGCTGGCTGCAGGCCGACGCCGTCGCCTCGCTGGTCATCGTGGCGCTGATCGTGCCCCGCACGATCAAGCTGCTCCGGGAGACGGTGTCGGTGCTGCTGGAGAGCACGCCGCCGGGCCTGGACCTCGACGCCGTCCGCGCGCACCTGCTCGCGCTGCCGCACGTGATCGGGGTGCACGACCTGCACGCCTCCCAGATCACCAGCGGGCTGCCCGTGCTCTCGGCGCACGTCGTCGTCGAGGACGGCTGCTTCCACGACGGGCACGCGCCGCAGGTCCTCGACCAGCTCCAGGCCTGCCTCGCCGAGCACTTCCCGGTCGGCATCGAGCACTCCACGTTCCAGCTGGAGACCGCCGCGCACAGCCACCACGAGCCCGCCGCGCACCACTGACCGCCCCGCTATCGTCGGCCGACGCCGCAGCGAGGAGCACCGTGAGCACAGGTCCGGCCCTGGTCCGCCGGCTGGGCACCACCGACGCCGTGGTCATCGGGCTCGGCTCGATGGTGGGCGCCGGGGTGTTCGCCGCCTTCTCCCCCGCCGCGCAGGCAGCCGGCGCCGGCCTGCTGATCGGGCTGGCACTGGCGGCGGTGGTCGCCTACTGCAACGCGACGGCGTCGGCGCAGCTGGCCGCGCAGTACCCCACCTCCGGCGGCACCTACGTCTACGGCCGCGAGCGGCTCGGCCCGTGGTGGGGGTTCCTGGCGGGGTGGGGCTTCGTCGTCGGCAAGACGGCCAGCTGCGCGGCGATGGCGCTCACCTTCGCGGCGTACGCGGCACCGGCCGGCTGGCAGCGGCCGGTGGCCGTGGCCGCGGTGCTGGCGCTGACCGCGGTCAACTACCGCGGCGTCACCCGTACCGCCGGGCTCACCCGCGTGGTCGTCGCCGTGGTACTCGTCGCATTGGCGGTCGCGGTCACCGCGAGCCTGCTCGGGAGCGGGGCGACCACGGACGGGCTGAGCGGGTGGACGCTCAGCGAGGGCGGGGTGCGCGGCATCCTGCAGTCGGCCGGCCTGCTGTTCTTCGCCTTCGCCGGCTTCGCGCGGATCGCGACGATGGGCGAGGAGGTGCGCGACCCGGCACGGACCATCCCCCGGGCGATCCCCCTGGCGCTGGGCATCGCCGTCGCCGTCTACGCGGTGGTCGCCGTGGCGGTGCTGGTCGGCCTCGGCCCGGACGGCGTCGCCGCCACCGCCGCGCCGCTGGCGGCGGCGGTGGACGCCGGCGGGTGGGCGTGGGCGGAGCCGGTCGTCCGGATCGGCGCCGCCGCGGCCTCGCTGGGTGCGCTGCTGGCGCTGGTCGCCGGGATCGGCCGCACCGGGCTGGCGATGGCCCGGCAGGGCGACCTGCCCCGGTTCCTGGCCGCGGTGCACCCGCGCTTCTCCGTGCCGCACCGCGCCGAGCTCGCCCTGGCCGCGGTGGTGTGCGTCCTGGTGCTCACCGTCGACCTGCGCGGCGCGATCGGCTTCTCCTCCTTCGGCGTGCTGCTCTACTACTCCGTCGCCAACGCCGCCGCCTTCACCCAGGACCGCGCGCACCGCCGCTTCCCCCGGCCGCTGCAGGTGCTCGGCGTGGTCGGCTGCCTGGTGCTGGTCGCATCGCTGCCCGTGGAGGCGGTGGCCGGCGGCGTCGTCGTGTTCGCCGTCGGCATCGCCTACCGGATCACCCGCCTCCGGCTCACCGCGGGATAGGCGGCGAGCCGCCGAGGTTCAGGCGGTCGCGGGCAACGGCGCTGCGGGTGATCGCGACCGGCCGAGCAGGCCGACCGCCGCCCAGGCGGGACCGACGAGCAGCTGGTCGACGACGGCCAGGCCGTCCAGGCCCACGGCGAGCAGCGGCACCCACGCGAGGATCGTGACGGCGGCGAGGCCCGCGGCCGCCGCGGTAGCGCGGTCCCGCCCGGCCAGGACCGCGGCCAGCACCAGTGCACCGACGGCGGTGACCGCCGTGCCGACCAGGTAGGTGGTCCAGCCGGCGACGGCCAGGTCGCGCGACCCACCGCGCAGCCCGCCGCCGACGACGAACTCGGTGACGACGCCGAACCAGGAGAGGCCGAAGCCAGTCGCCACCACCGACCAGCCGACCGTGGCGGCGCGCGCAGGCGCATCGCGCGCCGCCATCACCGCACCTGCGGCGAGAAGCGCCAGGGGGACGAGCACGGCCCGGTTCCAGCCGGCGTAGTCCAGTCCCAGCCAGGTCCCGTCCCAGGTGGTCATCACGCCGTAGCGGGACGGCACCCAGGTCGCGGCACCGAGGACGAGCAGGATCGCGGCGCGGGACGGAAGCGGCCGGTCGGGTGTGCGCACCCGGCGATCCTGGCGGGCGCCGGCCCGCACGTCACCTCCCCCGGGCGGGACCTGCTCCGGTCACGCTGCGCTGCCCCCTCCGGGCGACGCGCGTCTCACCTGCCCCCGCAGACGTGGACGACTGGTCCTCGCATGGCGCATCATTGGCAGTCTCCGGGTGCGAGTGCCAACCCGGGCCCCACCTCCGCTCGACCAGGGAGAGCCACGCCGTGCCCACGTACCAGTACGCCTGCACCAACGCCGAGGGCAAGCACGAGTTCGAGGTCGTGCAGTCCTTCACCGACGCCCCGGTGACCGAGTGCCCCGAGTGCGGCGCCGCGGTGCGCAAGGTCTACGGCTCGGTCGGCGTGGTCTTCAAGGGGTCGGGCTTCTACCGCACCGACAGCCGCTCCAACGGCAAGGCCTCGGAGACCGCGAGCAGCAGCGACGGCTCCTCGTCGGGCACCTCCTCCTCGACGCCGGCCAAGGAGAGCTCGTCGAGCTCCTCCGCCACTCCTGCACCGACCCCGGCCTCGACCGCCGGCAGCGCGGCCAAGGCCGCCAACTAGGCTAGAGCGACGGCCGCGGGGCTCCTCCACAGCCCCGCCGCCGCTCCACAGCCCCCGCCCGGTCCCTTCCGGGCGCGGGCCGCGCCGGGCAGGGTCCGGAGCGTGTTCCGTCCACGCCGTCCCCGCTTCCCCCTGCTGACCGCCCGCCGGTTGGGCGCCGCGCTGCTGGCCGCGCTGGCCCTCGGGCTGGCGCTGCGCCCCGCACCCGCCCCGGCCGGCGGCGCGGAGCCGCGCGGCGCCGACGTGGTGGTGGCGGCCACCGACCTCGCCGCCGGCACCGCGCTGGGCCGCGACCACCTCGCGGTCGTCCGGCTGCCGCCCCGCGCGGTGCCCGACGGCGTGGTGGCCGTCCCGGAGGAGCTGGTGCACCGCGTGCTCGCCGGCCACGTGCGCCGCGGCGAACCGCTCACCGACGCCCGCCTGGTCGGTGCGGGGTTGACCGCCCTGCTGCCCGCCGGCCAGGTGGCGGCGCCGGTGCGGCTGGCCGACCTCGCGGTCGCGGCGCTGCTGCGCGCCGGCGACCGGGTCGACGTGCTGGCGGCCGGCCCGGGCGCCGGGCCGGCCGAGCGGGTGGCGGCCGGCGCGCTGGTGCTGGCCGCCCCGGCCGGCGGCGATGGCGCCGGGCTGCTCGTCCTCGCCGTCGACGGGGACACCGCGGCCCGGCTCGCCGCCGCTGCGGCCACCGCAACGCTGACGGTCAGCCTGCCACCGCCCTGACCCGGCGAGGCCTCCGCCGGCGGCCTCCCCGAGCGGGTTGGATGAGCCCATGCTCAAGGGATTCAAGGACTTCCTGCTGCGCGGCAACGTCGTCGACCTCGCGGTCGCCGTCGTCGTCGGCGCCGCCTTCACCGCGGTGGTGACCTCGTTCACCGAGTCGTTCCTGGAGCCGTTGATCGGCCTGGTCGGCGGCGGCGGGGAGGCCGGCGGCTCCTTCACCATCGACGGGCAGGTGTTCACCTGGGGCAGCTTCGTCAACCAGGTGATCACCTTCGTGCTCACCGCGGCGATCCTCTACTTCGTGGTCGTGCTCCCGGTGCGGCGGCTGTTCGACCGCCGGGCGCGCGGTGAGGAGCCCGGCCCCGTCGCACCGACGCAGGTCGAGCTGCTCGTCGAGATCCGCGACCTGCTCCGCGCGCAGCAGGGGCGCGCGCCGGGGGCCGACCCGACCGGCCCGGGCACCACCTCGCTGCCCGGGCAGCTGTGAGCGCGGATCAGTCGCTGCCCCAGTGCGGCGGCCGGTCCTCGTAGTAGCGCCGGTCGTCGTCGGACCCCTCGGCGGGCCGCTCCCCCCAGCCGATGTCGGTGTCGTCCGGCGCCCGGTCCAGCCGCAGCGGCTGCGCGGGCGACGGCGCCGGCGCCTCGGCGGGCAGCGGCTGCCCCAGCCCCTCCAGCACCTGGGCGGCGGGCAGCGCGGCCAGCACCGCGCCGGGCACGGCGAGCTTGCTGCCGCGGGTCCCGGAGCCGATGACGACCACCTCTGCCGTGGCGACGGCGGCGTCGACGAGCACCGGCCAGGCGGGGGACAGCCCGACCGGGGTGATGCCGCCGTAGGCCATCCCGCTCTCGGCGACGGCGACGTCCTGCGGCGCGAACGACGCCTTGCGCGCGCCCAGGTGCCGCCGCACCAGCCCGTTGACGTCCGCGCGGGTGGTCGCGAGCACCAGGCAGGCGGCCAGCGTCGTCTCCCCTCCCCGGCGGGCCGCGACGACGACGCAGTTGGCGGACGCGGCCAGCGGCACCCCGTAGGCGTCGGAGAAGGCGGCGGTGTCGGCGAGGTCGTCGGCGATCTCCGCGACCCACGCCGGGCCGGCCAGCACCGGCAGCGCGGTGGCGACCGGCGGGGCCAGCAGCTCGGGCCGGTCGGCGGCTGGCGACCAGGTCAGCGAACCGAGGACGGGTGCAGCGGGGTGGGACATGCCCCGATCCTGCGGTACGCGTCTCGGCGCTGCCGTGGCGGGATCCCCGCGCCCCGGGGCCGGCATCCGGCTGTCGGCCGGCCGGGGACCGCGTCAGGATGGCGCCATGATCGGTCAACTCCACTCCGTCGTGATCGACGCACCCGACGCGCACGCCCTCGCCGGCTTCTACGCCGACCTGCTCGGCATGCAGATCAGCCGGGGCGAACCCGGGGACGACTGGGTCGTCGTCACCGGCGCCGGCTACCGGCTGGCCTTCCAGCAGGCGCCGGACCTCCAGACTCCCGACTGGCCGGACCCCGACCGCCCGCAGCAGTTCCACCTCGATGTCCGGGTCGCCGACATCGAGGAGGCGGAGCCGAAGGTGCTGGCGCTCGGCGCGCGGAAGCTGCCCGGCGGCGGGGGCGACTTCCGCGTCTACGCCGACCCGGTGGGCCACCCCTTCTGCCTGGTGTGGGACGCGTGAGCCAGCCCGAGCGCCCGGCGGCGAGCGCGTTCGTCGCCGCGACCGGGTTCGAGATCACCGAGGCCACCGGCACCCGGGTGGCCGGGCACGTGGAGCTCGGCCCCGACCAGCACACCCCCTGGGGCGTGGTGCACGGCGGGCTGTACTGCACGGTGGTCGAGTCCGCGGCCAGCATCGGGGCGAGCCTCGCGGTGCGCGAGAGCGGACAGTTCGCCGTCGGGGTGAACAACAGCACCGACTTCCTGCGCAGCGTCACCGGCGGGCGGGTCGACGTCCTGGCCGAGCCGGTCCAGCAGGGCCGCACCCAGCAGCTGTGGCAGGTGTCGCTCACCCGGGAGGACGGCAAGCTGGTGGCCCGCGGGCAGGTGCGGCTGCAGAACGTGCCGCTGCCGGGTTAGCGCAGGACGGCCGGGTCCAACGTCACCTGGAAGAGGGCGCGCGGGTCCTGGAGGGTCGCGGGCGGCCGCGCGGCCGCCCGCGGCACCACCCGGTCCCAGCGGGCCGGCCGGCGGTGCGGCAGCAGCTCGCGCCCCTGGAACAGGTACTCCCCCACCACCTCGCCGAGCAGCAGGCCGGCACCGTGCTCGACCGGCAGGGCCACCGGGTCGCCGGGCCGCACCTGGTCGAGGAGGGCGGAAAGCTGGCGCAGGTCCTTGGCGGGGCGGCGGCCGGAGATCTCCTTGGAGAGCGCCCGCAGCTCCGCCGGCTCCATCCCGCTCGCGTCGACGTCGATGCCCGACTGGGTGCCCAGCCCCACGACCCCGGCCGCGAGGCAGGCGCCGAGCTCGTTGTGCGAACGCGGCCGCACCACCCACACCCGCACCCCTTCGGGCCCGACCGCCGGTGGGACGTCGTCCGGCCCGGGCCAGAGGTAGGGCAGGTCGTCGGGCTCGGGGCCGAAGAGCTCGGTGAACCGGCCGCGGTAGAACTCCGGGTCCTTCGCGATCAGGTTCGACCGGTGCGAGCGGTGCAGCTCCTCGTCGCCCACCCAGGAGGGCAGCAGGCCGGCCGCGGCGAGCTCCGCCTGCGACCGGCCGACGACGTCGGGGGCGAACTCCCCGATCTGGGCCTCGGTCGTGTCGGCGAAGCCGCGTTCCCGCCAGACCCGCGCCATCGCCAGCCCGTAGGCCACCAGGGCCGGCGTCCGGCCCTTCCACATGAGGACGGCGGGGTGGCTGGCCCAGCCGTAGTCGGGCAGCTCGAGCGCCCGCAGGATCTGCAGCGTCTCCACCCGCTGCTTGCCCAGGCGCGGGTTGTCCAGCAGCCGGGCGCTCTCCACGAAGTCGGCCACCGGCAGGAAGGTCTGCATCGCGGGGCTTCCTGCCCTGCCCGGCAGGTGATCAACCGTCGAGCGCCGCCTCCCAGCGCGCGCCGCGCGTCGGCGGTGCGCCCGGCCTCCCGCGTCATACCAGCCGGCGGGCCAGCTCCGGCAGCACGATCCCCAGCGGTGCGTCGACCTTGAGCGACGCCTTCGCGTCACCGCGGGTCGGCCCTGAGTTGACGACGGCGACCGGGATGCCGCGCTTGGCGGCGCGGATGACGAACCGGTAGCCGCTCATCACGGTCAACGACGAGCCGAGCACCAGCAGCGCCCGGGCCTCGTCGACGAGCGCGAAGCAGGCGTCGACCCGGTCCCGCGGCACGGTCTCGCCGAAGAAGACGACGTCGGGCTTGAGCGGGCCGCGCCCGCAGGCCAGGCAGTCGACCATCACGAACCCGTCGAGCGCCTCCTCGGGCAGCTCGACGTCGCCGTCGGGGTTGACCTCGTCGGTCGGCTCGGGGCGGAAGCCCGGGTTGGCCGTCCGCAGCCGCACGTCCAGCGCGGCCCGCGACGCGACGTCGCCGCAGGCCAGGCAGACGGTGCGGTCCAGCCCGCCGTGCAGCTCCAGGACGTCCCGCGCCCCGCCGGCCTGGTGCAGCCCGTCGACGTTCTGGGTGATCACGTCGGCCACCACCCCGGTCCGCTGCAGGGCCGCGACGGCCCGGTGGCCCGGGTTCGGCCGGGCCTCGGCGATCTGCCGCCAGCCGACGAAGCTGCGCGCCCAGTAGCGGTGCCGGCCGCGCGGGTCGCGGGTGAAGGTCTGGTAGGTCATCGGCGTGTGCCGGCGGAGCGAGCCGGTGGCGCCGCGGTAGTCGGGGATGCCGGAGTCGGTGGACAGCCCGGCGCCGGAGAGGACGAGCGCGCCGCCCCCGGCGAGCAGGCCGGTCAGCTCGGAGAGCCCGTCGACGGCGGGTGGCGCTGCGGTCACCGGCCCATCGTCCCTGCCGGACGGCGCGCGCGCCGCCGTCCGGGGTCAGACGGCGGTGACCGCCTGCTCGAGCCGGGCCAGCATCGCGTCCTGGATGCGGGCCAGCCCCTTGGGCGCGAAGGTCCGCTCGAAGAACCCGCCGATGCCGGTGGCACCGGTCCAGGTGGTGCGCGCCCGCACCGTGCTCACCCCGGCGTCGGCGGCGCTGACGGTCCAGGTGGTCACCATGCTGGAGTTCGTGTCGGTCTCCACGAGCGCCCCGTCCGGGGTCTCGGTGACGACGACGTCCTGCTCGCGCACTCGCTTGGACGTGGCCTGCAGGCGCCAGTGCACCTTCGTGCCGGCGCCCTGGCCCCCGGCGTCCACGCGGTACTCGCTGTACTGCTCGGGGAGCACCTTCGGCCGGGTGACGGCGTAGTCGGCGAGCGCGGCGCGGACGACGTCCGCCGGGGCGCGCAGGACACGTTCGGTGGTGGCGACGACCTGACCCATGCCGCCCATCCTGCCCTCCGGCGGATCGGCTACTCCTGCCCCTCCTCGTTGGTGAGGTAGGAGCAGCGGAACCGGGCGCCGGCCATGGCCTCGGTGAAGCGCGCCTCCCACAGCGGGTCGTCCGCCGGGAATGTGTCGAACACCCGCTCCTCGAGCACCTCCGGGTGCCCGTCCAGCCCCGGGCAGCTGCGCCGCAGCAGCACCCGGGTCACGCCGTCGACCTCGTCGTGCGCGGCGTGCCAGCGGGCGGCGGCGACGGCGCGTTCCCGCAGCGCCCGCTCGCGCGCGGGCAGCGCCCGGCCGGCCGGCTGGGGGACCGAGACCCACCAGACGACGAGCCCGGCCAGCAGCACGACCAGCAGCACAGCCGTCAGGACGCCGACCATGCCCAGCACGGTAACCCCGTGCGGGGCGACCGGCCGGAGTTCGGCGGCGCCGGTCAGACCTCGACGGAGGCGGCGGTCAGGTCGTGCGAGCCGCAGGTGCAGCCGTTGCGCGCCGACAGCACCATCGAGACGGCGTGCGCGCGGTCGCGGGCGCCCAGCTTGCGCAGGATCGCCTTGACGTGCGACTTCACCGTGTCCTCGGAGATGAACAGGTTCTCGCCGATCCGCCGGTTGGACTGGCCCTGGACCAGCTCGTCGAGCACGTCGGACTCGCGGCGGGTCAGCGGCACCTCGGGGGTGAGCTCGCGGGCGACCGGCGCGGCCGTCCCGGGCTGCACCCGGCGGATCTGCGGGTCGACGACGGTGCGCCCGGCGCGGGCGGCCAGCACGGCCCAGCCCAGCAGCGTGGCGGAGGCGTTCATGAGCAGGTAGCCACGGATGCCCGCGGCGAGCGCCTCGTTGACCACGGCGGGGTCCTCGGAGGTGGCCACGGCGACGACGGCGGTGCGCGGGAAGCGACGGCGCAGGTCGCGGACGGCGGTGAGCGTCGCGCTGCGACCGGAGCCGAGCTCCACGACCACCGCGTCGGGGCGGGCGGACTCGGCCAGCACCAGCGCGCGGCGCGGCTCGCCGGGCGCACCGACGACCTGCAGGCCTGCGGTCTCGTCGACCATGCCGACCAGGCCGCGACGCAGGACGGGCGCGTCGGCGAGGACGAGGACCCGGGTGACGCCGGTGGAGATGGACACGCTGGTTGCTCCGCTCACGTTCGGTGACGACCTGACCTGCACTCCATCGGTCGGGTGAACGCAGTGCTTGAGCAGCCCGTTCGAGCTCTCGTCCCTGCGCCGGGGCGCGCGGAGGAGACGTCGTGGTGCCCCCGGCAGGATTCGAACCTGCGACACACGGTTTAGGAAACCGATGCTCTATCCCCTGAGCTACGGGGGCCACGGCGCGCTCGAGCCCGCACCGCGACCTTCGCCGGAAGGCTAGCGGGTGGCCCCGCGGAACCCCGGAAGCACCCGACTCGTCGGTACGGGAGAGAGAGCGGACGCTTTCAGCGGGTTACGGTGCTGGGGTAGAAGCCGAGCTCCGGCAGCGTCGCCGGGGGTCAGGAGAGGTGGGTCGCAACGATGGAGACCACGGTGGTCGACGTCCCCGAGCGGGGGCGCTTCGAGGTCCGGCAGGGCGAGCGCGTCGTCGGACTGGCCAGCTACCACGTCGACAAGGGGCAGATGACCCTCCCGCACACCGAGGTGGACCCGGCCATGGGCGGGCGGGGCATCGGCAAGCTGCTGGTCGCCGGCGTCCTCGACGCGGCGCGCGAGCGCGGGCTGACCGTGCTCCCCTACTGCTCCTTCGTGCGCCACTACATCCAGCAGCACCCCGAGCTGGTCGACCTCGTCGCGGCCGAGGACCGGCCGCACTTCGGCCTGGAGCCCGCCGACCGCTGAGCAGGTGGTCGGGGCCGCCACCTAGGCTGCGCGGGTGCCCGAAGGCCACACCCTGTTCCGCCTGGCGCAGCACCTGCAGCTGCCCTTCGCCGACCGCCCGGTGCACGTGACCAGCCCGCAGGGCCGGTTCGACGCCGGCGCCGCGCTGCTGGACGGCCGGGTGCTCGACGAGGTGTTCTCCTACGGCAAGCACCTGTTCGCCCGCTTCGGCGCCGACCACCTGCACGTGCACCTGGGGCTCTACGGCACTTTCCTCACCGGCAGCGGCACGCCCCCGGTGGCGAAGGGGGCGCTGCGCATGCGCTGGGTCGGCGACGGGCCCGACGGCGGCGGCGTGTGGGGCGACCTGCGCGGCCCGACCGCCTGCGAGGTCCTGCCCGCACCGGAGGTCGAGCGGATCCTCGACCGGCTGGGGCCGGACCCGTTGCGGCCCCGGGCCGACGGTGCCCTCGCGCACCGGCGCATCGCGGGCAGCCGCACGGCGGTGGGCGCGCTGCTGATGGACCAGTCGGTGCTGGCCGGCGTCGGCAACGTCTACCGCGCTGAGCTGCTGTTCCGGCACCGGGTCTCGCCGTTCCGCCCCGGCAAGGCGATCGGCGCCGAGCTCTGGGCCGGCATGTGGCGGGACCTGGTGACGCTCATGCGCTCGGGGGTCCGCATGGGCCGCATCGTGACGACCCGGCCCGAGGACCGGTCCCGCCGCAGCGGCGCGGTGCGCCGCGAGGACGCCCACTACGTCTACCGGCGCACCGGGCTGCCCTGCCGGATCTGCGGCACCCCGATCCGCACCGAGGTCATGGTCGGCCGCAACCTCTACTGGTGCCCGGTCTGCCAGGCCGTCTGAACGCCCCCGGCCGTCGCCGCCGGCGGGTGTACCGTCGGGAAGGATGAGACACCGGTCACGTTGGGCGATCACGGTGACCGCGGTGGCCGGGCTGGTCGGACTGCCCACCGCGGCCTCGGCCGCGCCGGTGGAGCGGGAGACCGCGCGGAGCAGCACCGGGTACGACGTCTCCCACCCGCAGTGCGGCGCCGACCTCCCCGACGACGCCGCGTTCGCCGTCGTCGGCGTGAACGGCGGCCTGGCCACCCGGACCAACCCCTGCCTCGCCCGGCAGCTGGAGTGGGGCGCCGGCTCGTCGGGCGAGGTGCCCGGTCAGCCGCCGCTGCAGCTGTACCTCAACACCGCCAACCCGGGCCAGGTCCGCGACCAGGTCGTCACCTGGCCCGCCGACGGCGAGACGCCCTACGGCGACTGCGACGGCACCAACTCGATGGCCTGCAGCTGGCAGTACGGCTGGGAACGGGCGCGGACCAGCGTCCAGTGGTTCTTCCGGCCCGCCGCGCGGTCGGTGCCGCTGGCCAGCCGCCCCGAGCACTACACCTGGTGGCTCGACGTCGAGACCATGAACACCTGGCAGCAGGGCTCCGACGACGCCCGCGCGCGCAACCGGGCCGCGCTGGAGGGCATGACCGAGTACCTGACCGAGCGGGACGGCCGGGTGGGCGTGTACTCGACCGGCTACCAGTGGGGCCGGATCGTCGGCGAGGTGCCCGAGGACAGCAACCTGGCCGACCTCGACAGCTGGCTCGCCGGCGCCGACGAGCGCGCGGACGCCCGCAAGCGCTGCGCCGAGGACCCGCTGGTCCCCGGCGGCAGGGTGGTGATGGTGCAGTGGGTCGAGGACGACCTCGACCACAACCACGCCTGCCGCGGGGGCACCGCGCGGGGCTGACGCGGCTAGAGCGCGCCCTTGCCCGGCTCCCCCGCCGGGACGGCGGTCAGCCGGCGGACGTCCGGCGGCGCGGCCAGCTTGCCGGCCAGCGCCCCGCCCAGGGTGGTCAGCGCCTCGGCCTTGCCGTGGGCGCGCAGCGCCTCGGGGCTCTCCCACCGCTCCACCATCACGAAGACGCCGTCGCCCTCGTGCAGCGCGTAGAGCTCGCAGCCGGGCTCGGCGTGCACCTGCGGCACGGCGGCGAGGATCGCCTCGCGGACGGCGTCCACCGCCTCCGGCTTCGGGGTGATGGTGGCGACGACGACGGACACGGGGCCTCCTGGGGACGACGCGGATCGAACGGCCCGGACGGTTGCCCTGGTGGCGCGGCCCCGGCCGGGCCAGGATGCCAGGGTGGTCGACGACGGCGCTCCCCCTCCCCCGGCTGATGACCACCCGCTGCGCGTGGCGGTCGTCGGCGCCGGACCGGCCGGCATCTACGCCGCCGACGCCCTGACGAGGCAGAGCGAGGTGCCCGTCGCCGTCGACCTGGTCGACCGGCTGCCCACCCCCTTCGGCCTGGTCCGCCACGGCATCGCCCCCGACCACCCGAAGATGCGCGCCATCCGCGACACCCTGCACCGCAGCCTCGACCACCCCCTGGTGCGGTTCGTCGGCAACGTGGAGGTGGGCACGGAGCTCGCGCTGGACGACCTGCGCGCGCACGTCGACGCGGTCGTCTACACCTACGGCGCCGCCCTCGACCGGCACCTGGGCATCGAGGGCGAGGACCTGCCCGGCAGCCTGGCCGCCACCGACCTCGTGGCCTGGTACACCGGCCACCCCGACGCCGACCGCGCCACCGTGGAGGCGGCCCTGTCCGGCGTCCGGCGCGCCGTGGTGATCGGGGTGGGCAACGTCGCGCTCGACGTCGGGCGCATCCTCGCCCGCACCGCGGAGGAGCTGGAGCCGACCGACATGCCCCAGCACGTCATCGACGTGCTGGCGGCCGCCCCGGTCGAGGAGGTGACGGTGCTCGGCCGCCGCGGCCCGGCGCAGGCCACCTTCACCACCCAGGAGCTGCGCGAGCTCGGTGAGCTGGCGGCGGGCACCGTGCTGGTCGACCCCGGCGACCTCGAGCTCGACGACGAGACCGAGGCCCGGGCCGCGGCGGACCGCAACGCCACCCGCAACCTCGCCGTCCTGCGCGACTGGTCGGCCCACGAGCCGGAGCCCGGCCGCACCCGGCTGCGGCTGCGCTTCTACTCCCGCCCGGTGCGGCTGCTGGGCACCGACCGGGTCACCGGCGTCGAGGTGGAACGCACCGCCGTCGACGGCGACGGCCGGGCGATCGGCACCGGTGAGTTCGAGGTGCTCCCGGCCGACCTCGTGGTGCGCTCGGTGGGCTACCTCGGCACCCCGCTGCCCGGCCTGCCGGTCGACCAGCGGACCGGCACCGTCACCCACGACGGGGTGGGCCGGGTGCTGCGCGACGGCGCCCCCTCGGCCGGCGAGTACGCGGCCGGCTGGATCAAGCGCGGCCCCACCGGGGTGGTCGGGCACAACAAGCACGACGCCCGCGAGACCGTCGCGGCGCTGCTGGCCGACGCCGCGGACGGCACGCTGCGGGTGCGCGGCCCGGTCGACGACCTGGTGCGCACCCTGCAGGCGCGCGGGGCCGAGCCGGTGCTGCTCGACGACTGGCGGGCCATCGACGCCGCCGAGCAGGCCCTCGGCGCCAGCCGCGGCCGGGCCCGCACCACGCTGCACGAGCGGGAGTCGCTGCTGGCCGCCGTCCGGGAGGCCGCGGCCCGGGGACGCTGACTCAGCGCATCGCCGCCAGCAGCTCCCGCGCCGCCGCCTCGTCGGCCGCGGCCACGAACCGGATGAGCGCGCCGGTGTCGGGCACCAGCCGCAGCGGTTCCCCTCGCTCGGTGAGGACGGCCCCCCCGGCCGCCAGCAGCACCGCCAGCCCGCCGGCGACGTCGTGCACGTGGGTGCCGCCGCGGTCCAGGTCGTGCCAGGCCGCCGCCGCGCCGTCGGCGACCAGGCAGAGGTCGACGGCGGTGCAACCGGTGATCCGCACCCGGCGGGCCGTCGCCGGCACCGCCACCGCGGCACCCCGGGGTCCGCTGGGGACGACGACGGTGCCGCCGGTCCGGGTGCGCACCGGCACCCCGTCCCGCACGGCACCGTGCCCCTCGACCGCCGCCCAGCGCCGGCCCGAGGAGAGATCGGCGACCAGCCCCGCCACCGGCCGGCCCTCGTGCACCAGCGCGGCGGAGAACGCCCACGGCGGCAGCCCGGCGGCGAAGTTGCCGGTGCCGTCGAGCGGGTCGAGCACCACCCACGGCCGCCCGGCGGCGACCACGGTGTCGCGGCTCTCCTCGCTGAGCACCGGCACGCCCAGCGCGCCGAGCACCTCGACGGCGGCGTCGTGCGCGGCGTCGTCGGCCGCGAGCGCGGGGCTGCCGTCGCGCTTGGTCCGCGCCTCCCCCGTACCGTGCGCGAGCGCCACCGCCGTCTCCACCCGGGTGGCCGCCAGCGCCGCCAGGTGGGCGAAGCGCAGCGGCAGCGGCGCGTCGGCCGGCGGCGCCGGCACGTCGACGCACCGGCCGGTCGCCAGGTGCCGCACGCGGTCGCAGCCCCACTCCGCCGCGGCGGCGAGCACGACCGGGTGGTCCAGCGGCACGCCGGCCCGGCGCACCACCACGGCCGCGGCGGTGGCCTCGTCGGTCCACTGCCGGCGGACCAGCACCACCTGGCCCTCCTCGCCGACCAGCACCCGCGCCCAGGGGTCGAGCAGCGCCGGGGCGAGCGCGGCCGGCGACAGCCCCAGCGCCTCGGCCGCGGCCGGGAGATCGGGGCTGGTCGCGGTGCGCAGCCCCGGGTCAGCCACTGTTGCGCAGCGCGGTCGCGATGCCGTTGATGGTCAGCTGGATGTTGCGGCTGGTCAGCTCGTCGTCCTCCCCGCCCCGCCGGCGTCGCAGCATCTCCACCTGCAGGTGGTGCAGCGGCTCCAGGTAGGGGAACCGGTTGCGGATCGACCGGGCCAGCGACGGGTTGTCGGCCAGCAGGTCGTCGTCGCCGGTGATCGCCAGCGCCATCCGGCAGGTGCGCTCGTGCTCGGCGGTGATCCGGTCGAACACCCGCGCCCGCAGCTCCTCGTCGGGCACCAGCTCGGCGTACCGGGCCGCGAGCCCGAGGTCGGTCTTGGCCAGCACCATGCCCATGTTGGACAGCACCGTGCGGAAGAACGGCCACCGCCGGTGCAGCTCTCGCAGCCGCTCCAGCCGCTCCGCGGAGCCCCCGACCCACCCCTCCAGCGCCGACCCCGTGCCGTACCAGCCGGGCAGCATGATCCGGGTCTGCGACCAGCTGAACACCCACGGGATCGCGCGCAGGTCGGCGATGGAGTCGCCGGCCTTGCGCGAGGGCGGGCGGCTGCCGATGTTCAGCTCGGCCAGCTCGCCGATCGGCGTGGCCGCCCGGAACCACTGCACGAACCCGGGGGTGTCGTGCACCAGCTCCCGGTAGGCCTGCTGCGCCCGGGCGGCGAGGTCGTCCAGCAGCGCGTAGGCCTCCTCGGCGTCGGCTCCGAGACCCTCGACGTCGAGCAGCGTCGACTCCAGGGTGGCGGCGACCAGCGCCTCCAGGTTCCGCCGGGCGAGGTCGGGGTCGGCGTACTTCGCGGCGATCACCTCGCCCTGCTCGGTGAGCCGCAGCGCCCCGGCCACCGCGCCCGGCGGCTGCGCGCGGATCGCCTCGTAGCTGGGGCCGCCGCCCCGGCCGACGGTGCCGCCGCGGCCGTGGAAGAGCCGCAACCGGATGCCTTCGCGGCGGGCGAGCTCCACCAGGTCCAGCTCGGCGCGGTAGAGCGCCCAGTTGGCGGCGAGGTAGCCGCCGTCCTTGTTGCTGTCGGAGTAGCCGAGCATGACCTCCTGCACGTTCCCCCGGCCGGCCAGCAGCGACCGGTACAGGGGCTGGTCGAGCACCGCGCCCAGCGTCGTCGCCGCGGCCTGCAGGTCGCCGATCGTCTCGAACAGCGGCGAGATGCCGACCGGGCAGGTGGGGCCGGCCGGGTCGAGCAGGCCGACCTCCTTGAGCAGGACGGCGACCTCGAGGACGTCGCTCACCGACTCGCACATGCTGATCACGTAGTTCGGGATGGTCCGCGGGCCCAGCAGCGCCACCCGCTCGGCGGCGGCGAGGAGCACGTCGAGCTCCTTGCGCGTCTCCTCCGACAACTCCGCGTCGGGGCGCACCAGCGGGCGCCGCAGCGTCAGCTCCCCGGCGAGCAGCTCCACCCGCGCGGCCTCGTCGAGCCCGGCGTAGTCGTCGCACACCCCGGCCCAGGCGAGCAGCTCGGCGACGACCTGCTCGTGCACCGACGAGTTCTGCCGCAGGTCCAGCCCGCACAGGTGGAAGCCGAACACCTCGACCGCCTCGCGCAGCCGCAGCAGGCGGTCGTCGGCGAGCGGGCCGGCCCCGTGGCTGCGCAGCGACGCGTCGACCACGTCGAGGTCGGCGCGCAGCTCGTCGGGGCCCTCGTACGGGGGCAGCGCGGGCAGCGATCCGGCCTGCGCGGGCTCGGCGCCCGGCACCCGGGCGGCGGTGGCCGCCAGCCGCGCGGAGATGCCGGTGAGCGCCCGCCGGTAGGGCTCGTCGGCCCGGAACGGGGAGTCGTCCCGCGAGACCTCGGCGAGGTGGTAGAGCGCGGGCGTCGGCGTGACCAGCCGGTCGGACATCGACAGCTCGTCGCGCAGCGCCGCGAGCTCGGCCAGGTGGTGCGCCAGCGCCGTGCCGGCCTGCCGGGAGGTGGCCCGGCGCAGCGCCTCGGCGGTGACGAACGGGTTGCCGTCGCGGTCGCCGCCGATCCAGGAACCGGGCAGCAGCAGCGGCCGGCGCAGCACCCCGGCCCCGGGCCAGCGCTGCTCGACCGCGCGGCGCACCTCGGCGTTGATCGCCGGCACCACCTCGAACAGGGAGAGCTCGTAGTAGCGCAGCGCCTCGTCGATCTCGTCGGTCAGCCGCAACCGGGACAGCCGCAGCAGCGCCGTCTGCCAGAGCGTGAGCACCGAGCGCCACAGCCGGGCCGACCACTGCGGGTCGACGTCGCCGTCGACGGCGCGGTCGCGCTGCCGGATCAGCTCGGTGACCTGCCGCTGCACCTGGAAGACGGTCTTGCGGCGCACCTCGGTGGGGTGGGCCGTGACGACGGGGCAGACCAGGGCGCCGGCGAGCTCGCGGGCCACGGTGTCCTCCGCGACGCCGGCCTCGTCCAGCAGCGCGAACGCCGCCGCCAGGCTGCCCTGCTGCGGCGGCGACCCCGCGCGCCGGTGGTGCCGGCGGCGGCGCTCGTGGTGGATGTCCTCGGCCAGGTTGGCCAGCAGCGAGAAGTGGCTGAAGGCGCGGATGACGTGGTTGGCCGAGCGGACGTCCAGCCCGGCGAGGCGCCGGGCGAGCTCGGCGCGGTCGACCTCGGAGCGTCGGATGCGGAAGGCCTCCACGCGGGTGGACTCGACCAGCTCCAGCACGTCGGGCCCGGCCTGCTCGCCGATGACCTCGCCGAGGACCCGGCCCAGGAGGCGGATGTCCTCCCGCAGCGGATCGTCGTCCGCCCGGTCGGCGGCGCCGGGGGCACCGTGGCGGCGGAGATCGGCGACGTCGACAGTGGCTTCGCTCACACCACAAGTATCGGGGACGCAGGTGACGCGCTCATGTCCCCCCTGCCACGGCGGCCCCGTCGCACTCACCGTCAGAGTGCGCCGATGCGCACATCCAGGCGCGACGACTGCACATCAGCGCACGATGTCCGCTGCCCGGCCCCGCCAGGACGGGATCCTCTCAGTGCTCGAGCTCCCGCAGGCACTGCGCCGCGAGCTGGTCACCGGCCGCCGCGCCCAGGCGGAACTGCTCCACGGCGCCCTCGAGGTCCCCGCGGTCGGCCAGCAGCACGCCGAGGTTCTGGTGGCAGTACGCGTCACCGACGGCGATGCCGCTGCGGTAGGCCTCCTCGGCGGCCTCCTCGTCGCCCAGCTCCTCGCGGTAGAGGTTGCCCAGCGGCAGCCAGGCCACCTGCTCGCCCAGCTTGGCCCCGCGCTCGAGCACCGAGCGGGCCTCGGCCGACCGGCCGGTCTCCCGCAGCAGGTGCGCGAGATCCGCGCGGGCGGCCGGGAAGTGGTGCTGCCCCGCGCGCAGGTCGTCCTCCAGCGCCGGGTCCAGGGTCGAGCACCAGCGCCAGCAGGCGACGACGGCCGCCGCCTCCTGGTCACCGGCGGCGGCGAACTCCTCGGCCACCGCCATGGCCTGCTCGCGCTCGCCCTGCTCGCGGAGCAGGAACGCCAGCTGCAGCCCGCCCTCCAGGTCACCGGCGGCCGCCGCGCCCCGGTAGGCGCGCATCGCGCCGGCGAGGTCGCCCAGGTCCTCCAGCACCAGGCCGAGGTTGCGCCAGGCGTCCGACTCCCCGCCGCGCAGGGCGACCTCGTAGGCGTCGACCGCCTCCTCCCAGCGCTGCTGCGCGGCGAGGGAGTTGCCGAGGTTGAACGCGGCGACCGAGTCGCCCAGGTCGAACGCGCGGCGGAAGCACGTCTCGGCGTCGGTCTGCCGGCCGGCGTCGGCCAGGTCGCAGCCGAGGTCGATCAGCGCATCGGCGTCGTCGGAGGCGAGCAGCCGCCGCAGCCGCACGTCCAGGTCCTCGGTCATGCCGCCCATGATCGCGGCGAGGGGGCGCGCTGCGCGCCCCCTCGCGCCCGGACCTCACCCCAAGGGAGCGGCCCGGGGGCGGCAGGTCACCCGATCAGCTGCCGAACGCCTCCCGCCAGGCCGGCATGAGCGAGCTGCGCACCCATTCGAGGTAGGGCTCCTGCTGGTCGCCGCCGATCTGCACGAGGGCCAGGTGGGTGAAGCCCGCGTCGGCGTAGGCCTTGGCCCCCTCGATCACGGCATCGACGTCGTCCCCGCACGGGATGGACCCGGCGACGTCGTCGGGCGTGACGAACTGGCTGGCCGCGTCGAACGCGGCGGTCCCCGGCAGCTCGGCGTTCACCTTCCAGCCCAGCCCGAACCAGCGGAAGAGGCTGTGCGCCCGCTGCACCGCGGCGTCCTCGTCGGTGCCGAAGCTGATCGGCATCTGGCCGACCTTCGGCTTGCCGGCACCGCCGGCGGCCTCGAACTGCTCCACGAGCTCGCTCATCGGGTCGGTGGCGACGAGGACGTCGGCGAGCTCGCCGGCGATCGTGGCCGCCTGCTTCCCGCCCGCCGCGAAGCCGATGGGCACCCGCTTCTCCGGCAGGTCCCAGAGCTTGGCCGACTCGACGTCGAAGTGCTCGCCGCGGAAGTTGGTGTAGCCCTCGCCGTCGAACAGGTCGCGGATGATCTGCAGGGCCTCCACGATCCGCTCGTGCCGCACGTCGGCGCCGGGCCACCCGCCGCCGACCACGTGCTCGCTGAGGTTCTCCCCCGCGCCGATGCCCAGGGTGAAGCGCCCCTCGGAGAGGATCTGCAGCGTCGCGGCCTGCTGCGCCACGACCGCCGGGTGGTACCGGAAGGTCGGGCAGGTCACGTACGTCATCAGCGGGATCCGGCTGGTCGCCTGCGCGGCCGCCCCCAGCGTCACCCACGCGTTCGGCGAGTGGCCCATCTCGTCCAGCCACGGGAAGTAGTGGTCGCTGCTGACGGCGAAGTCGAACCCGACCTCCTCGGCACCCACCACGTGGCGGACCAGGTCCCTCGGTCCGGCCTGCTCGGTCATCATCGTGTAGCCCAGCTGCATCGCCATGCCGCGCGGCTACCCGGGCGCCCCGGGGCGTCAACCCTCAGACGCGCTCGGCCCGCAGCGCCTCCCGGACCTTGATCTTCCCGCCGGTCCGCAGCAGCGCCCCGGCGTAGACCCGCCCGCCCAGGCGCACGATCAACGCGATGGCGGCCAGCATCAGCACCACGGCCAGCCCGACCTCCCACAGGGCGACCTGGCCCGCGGCCTGGCGCACCGGCATGACCAGCGGCGACAGCCCCGGCAGGTAGGAGGTCACCCGGGCCAGGCCGCCGGCGGGGTCGGAGGCGGCCTGGATGCCGACGAAGAACGCGACGATGAGCACCATGGACGTCGGCATGAGCACCGTGGCCAGGTCCTCCTGCCGGCTCACCAGCGAGGCCGCCACCGCGAACACCGCGGCGTAGAAGGCGTAGCCCAGCAGGAACCAGGCGATCACCGTGAGCACGGTGCCGATCAGCTCCCCCGGCACCTCGACGACGTCGAAGGCGAGCACGCCCGCGACGCCGACGACGCCGATCAGCACCATCTGGCCCAGGGCCAGCACCCCGAGGCCGAGGATCTTGCCGGCGAGCAGCTGCCAGGGGCGCATCGTCGCCAGCAGCAGCTCGACGACCCGGCTGGCCTTCTCCTCCACCACGCCCTGGGCGATGAACTGGCCGAACAGGATCAGCAGGCTGTAGAGCAGGACGACGCCGATGATCGCGGTGACGATCCGCTGGCCGTCGGCCGCGGCGCCGGTGTCCAGCGAGGTGACCGCCACCTCGGGCACGTCCAGACCGGTCAGCCCGGCGTCGGCGAGCTGCTGGGCGACCGCGAGCTGGCCGACCGCCCCCTGCACGACCGCCTCCAGGGAGCCGCCGGCGGACTCACGGACCAGCAGCTCGGGGTCGGTGCCGGCCACGAGGGCGCCATCGACGTCCTCGGCGTCCACCGCTGCGCGCGCGGCGTCCTCGTCGGCCAGCTCCACCACGGTGACGTCGACGTCCAGCGCCTCCCCCTGGGCCTCCAGGGCGGCGGTCACGGAGGCGTCCCCGCCGACGACACCGACGCGCGTCTCCTCGCCGCCGGAGCTCACGACCACCTGGAACGCCATCGCGCCGACGATCGCGACCAGGATGACGATCGAGCTGATGATGAAGCTCTTGTCCCGGATGCGGGTGGAGAGCTCCCGCGTCGCGACCAGCCGGATCTTCGCGGTGCTGCTCAGGGTGCGGAGCTCGGTCACGCGGCCACCTCCTGCGGCTGGGCGACGGCCTCGCGGAACAGCTCGACGAGGCTGGGCTCGCGCCAGGCGAAGTGGGTGACCCGCCCGGTGCGGACGGCGGCGCCGAGGACCGCCTGGTCGTCACCACCGGCCCCGAGGTCGAGCAGCGTGTCGCCGGCGGACTCCGAGACCACCCGCACGCCGGGCAGCGCGGCCGCCCAGCCCGGCGGGGCGTCGGGGACGACGACGCGGAGCACCCGGCCCGCCTCGCGCCGGCGGAGCTCCTCGACGGTGCCGGTGGCGACCATGCGGCCGCGGGCGAGGATGCCGACCGAGTCGCAGAGCCGCTCCACCAGGTCCAGCTGGTGGCTGGAGAAGACGACGGGGACGCCGGTGCGCACCTGCTCGAGGAGCGCCTCAGCCAGGGAGTCGACGCCGACCGGGTCGAGGCCGGAGAAGGGCTCGTCGAGGATCAGCACCTCGGGGCGGCTCACCAGCGCGGCCGCCAGCTGCACCCGCTGCTGGTTCCCCAGCGACAGCTTCTCGACCGGGTCGCCGCGGCGGTCACCGAGGCCCAGCCGCCCCACCCACTCCTCCGCCGCCTTCGCCGCGGGGGCGGCGTCCATGCCGTGCAGCCGGGCGAAGTAGGTGACCTGCTCGCCGACCTTCATCTTCGGGTAGAGACCGCGCTCCTCCGGCATGTAGCCGATCCTGCTGCGGGTCACCTGGTCCAGCGGGCGCCCCTGCCAGCGCACCTCGCCGGCGTCCGCCCGCACGAGGCCCATGGCGATGCGCATCGTCGTCGTCTTGCCGGCGCCGTTGGAGCCGCAGAACCCGAACATCGATCCGGGCGCGACCGTGAAGCCGACACCGTCGAGCACGCGGATGCTCCCGAAGCTCTTGCGCAGCCCGTCGAACTCGAGCACCTGTTCCTCCTGCCCTCGCGTGTTCCTGCCCGAGACCGTATCGGGGCTCACGATCACGTCGGGGCAGGTGAGGTGCCCGAGTACCGGAAGTTCACCTCGCGGCCGGCGCCCCGGTGCGGTGTCATCGGTGGATGAGCGAGCGCGACGGCGTGGCCCGGCCGCCGGCCGGGGTGGGCCTGGAACAGCTGCGGTCGGCCGCGGCCGGGTGCCGGGCCTGCGAGCTGTGGCAGGACACCACCCAGACGGTGTTCGGGGAGGGACCCGAGACCGCCCGGGTGGTCTTCGTGGGCGAGCAGCCGGGCGACCAGGAGGACCGGAAGGGCGAGCCGTTCGTCGGCCCCGCGGGCCGGCTGCTGGACAAGGCCCTGACCGACGCCGGCATCGACCGGCGGGACAGCTACGTCACGAACTCGGTGAAGCACTTCTCGCACACCGTGAAGGGCAAGCGGCGGATCCACCAGACGCCCCGGCCCGAGCACCTGCGGGCCTGCCGGCCGTGGCTGGAGGCGGAGTTCGCCGTCCTGCAGCCCGAGGTCGTCGTGGCCCTGGGCGCGACGGCGGCCAAGGGGCTGATCTCCCCGTCGTTCCGGATCACCCGCGACCACGGGCAGCTGCTCCCCTGGACCCCGCCCGGGGCACCGGCGCCGGCGGAGGACGACGACGAGGACGCGCCCCACCAGACCTGGATCCTCGCGACCACGCACCCCTCGGCGATCCTGCGCACGCCCGACGAGGCGCGCGCCGCCGCCTACGACGCCCTGGTCGCCGACCTGCGCACCGTCGCCGGGGCGCTGGCCTGACCCGGGTGTTCGCTGTCAGACGACCGGCATCGATCCGTCGTGGATCGTGCCGACCCGGTCGAGCAACTCGCTCATCTGCTCGCCGCCCATCGGCCGGGCGTAGTGGTAGCCCTGCGCGATGTCACAGCCGAGGTCGCGCAGCGCAGCCACGTGCTCGGCGCCCTCGACGCCCTCGGCGACCACGGTCAGCCCCAGGTTGTGGCCCAGGTCGACCGCGGTTCGCACCAGCACGGCATCGTGGGCGGTCGAGATCATGCCCAGCACGAACGAGCGGTCGATCTTCAGCTCGTCGACCGGCAGCCGCCGCAGGTGCGCCATGGAGGTGTAGCCGGTGCCGAAGTCGTCGATCGACAGCTTCACGCCCAGGTCGTGCAGGCGCTGCAGGACCTCCATGGACCGGGCGGCGTCGCCCATGACCGCGCTCTCGGTCACCTCGAGCCGCAGCAGCTCGGCCGGTACCCGGTGCGCGGTCAGCAGCCGCCGGACCAGTTCGGGCAGCCCCACGTCGAGCAGGCAGCGGGTGGACAGGTTCACCGCGACGGGGACGCCGTGGCCGGCGTCCATCCAGCAGCGCATCTGGGCAAGTGCCAGATCCAGCACGTGCTCGGTCAGCCGCAGGATGATGCCGGTGCCCTCGGCGGCCGGGATGAAGTCGTCGGGCGGGATGAGGCCGTGGACGGGATGGCGCCACCGCAGCAGCGCCTCCAGTCCCTCGATGCGCTCGCCGTCCAAGGTGTACTTGGGCTGGTAGTTCAGGAACAGCTCGCCGGCGCCCTCCAGCGCCCGCCTCAAGTCGCCCAGGACCGTCAGCCGCGACGGGGCGGTGACGTGCTCCTCGGGCTCGAAGATCACCGCGCCGGACTTGAACTCCTTGGCGACGTACATCGCGATGTCGGCGTTGCGCAGCAGCACCTCGGTGTCGGTGCCGTGCCACGGGGAGACGACGATGCCGATGCTGGCCTCCACGTCGACGGCCACGCCGTCGACGTCGAAGGGCCGGTGCAGCGCCTCGCGCAGCCGCTCGGCCACCTGCTCGGCCTCACCGGCCCCATCCACGAGGGGCAGCAGGACGGTGAACTCGTCCCCGCCGAGGCGGGCGACGGTGTCACCCTCCCGCAGCACCGACTCCAGTCGGGGCCCCACCTGGCAGAGCAACCTGTCACCGAAGGAGTGGCCGAGGGTGTCGTTGATCTCCTTGAAGCGGTCCAGATCGATCAGGAACAGGGCGACTTCGCCGTCCGAGCGGCTGGCCGCGGCCAGGGCCTGGTCGAGACGGTCGCGCAGCAGCTCCCAGTTGGGCAGGCCGGTGAGGGCGTCGTGCGTGGCCTGGTGGCGGTCGCGCTCGGCGGAGCTCCGCAGGTCCTCGGTCTGGCGGCGCAGCTTCTTCGACGCCGACGCGATCAGGCGGAAGACGACGAGGTAGAAGACCGTCAGGGAGGCGACGAGGGCGATCGTCATGGTCCGCACGTCCGCTGCGACCGCGGCGGCGACGGGCGCGTAGGGCAGGTAGAGCTCGATCACCCCGTCCGGTGAGTCCGCACCGTCGTACTGCATCGGCACGTAGACCTCGAGCAGCTGGTGCGCGCCGTCCTCGCTCGTGGCGCTGTCGTCGGCGGAGTGCGCGAAGCCCGAGACGACGTAGCCGTCGAGCGCGGCGCCCAGCTCACCGGAACCCGATGTCTCGCCCACGAGCTCCGGGTTTTCGGAGTGGTAGACGATCGTGCGGTCGCGGTTGAAGATCTTGAGCTCGATCGGGTCGAACGCGGCGAGCGAGAGCCCCGCCGTGCCGAACTCCTCGGCGGCGTCGTCGAGGGCGTCCTCCACGTCCGCCAGGCGGTCGGCCTCGAAACCCTCGGCGAGGTCGGCGGGCGTGAACTGCGGCTGGAGCCCCAGTCGCACCGCCATCAGGGCCGCGTCCTCCGCCTGCTGGCGGGCGCGGTTCTCGATCGCCGTGCTCAGCACGGAGGAGAGCACCGCCCCCACCGCGAACGTGAGCAGCAGGCTGACCGCACCGAAGCGTGCGAGGAGGCTGGTGCCCCGTAGCCGGTGGAGAAGCCTCATGCCACCGACGATCGGTTCACACGCCGCCGCGCTTGAGGCGTGCCTCACCTCGCCCCCCCACGGGGTGAGGGCGCAGGTCGGCGTTTCCGCTCACTCACCGCCGCGGACGACTGCGCCTCCCGCCGCTGCTCCGACTCTCACCCCATCCCGCTACTGGGGAGTAGGGCCGGGCAGGATCGGATATGAACGCCGGAGGTCCGGCCGGCCTCGCCACTCTCGGGGGCGGGCGAGCCCGGCCGGACACCCGGCGGGTCAGCCGGTCCGGTCGACGGCCGACCGCGAGGCGCGGAACAGCCAGAACGAGGGCACCAGCAGCGCGACGGCGACCATCGCGAGCACCACCACGACGCCGCCGGAGACCATCGCGAACGAGACGCCCGCGGCGCTGGCCAGGCCACCGGCGCGCAGGTCACCCAGCCGGGGGCCGCCGGTGACCACGACGATGAAGACGCCCTGCATGCGGCCGCGCATCTCCTCGGGCGCCGCCGTCTGCAGCATCGCGCTGCGCAGCACCGCGCTCACCATGTCGCCCGCGCCCGCGACGGCCAGGCACAGGACCGCCAGCCACAGCGTCGGGGCGAGGCCGAAGCCGATGATCGCCACGCCCCACACCGCGATCGAGACGATCACCACCGCGCCCTGCCGGTCCACCTTCGACACCCAGCCCGACGTCAGCCCCATCACCAGCGCGCCGATCGAGATGCCCGCGAACAGCCAGCCCAGGCTGTTGGGCGAGTCGGCGTACCGGGTCTCCGACAGCTCGGGGAACACCGCCTGCGGCCAGGCGAACAGCATCGCGATGATGTCGACGACGAAGGTCATGAGCAGCACGGGCTGGGTGCGCAGGAACGCGAAGCCCTCCCAGACCCCGTGCACGGCGGCACCCAGCCGCAGCTTCCCGGCGTCCCGTCCCGGCGGCAGCGGCGGCAGCCCGCGCAGCAGCACGGCGGCGACCACGAAACCGACGGCGTCGATGGCGTAGGCGGTGGACAGCGACCCGAGCCCGATCAGCAGCCCCGCGACCAGCGGGCCCACGATCACGCCGATCTGCCGGACGGTCATGGCGAGCGCGTTCGCGGCGGGGACGCCCGCCGTGCCGACCAGCGCGGGGATGACGGCGTAGCGCGTCGGCGAGTTGACCGCGGTGAAGGCGGAGACCGCGGCGGTCAGGACCCACAGCAGGACCAGGTTCCCGCCGCCGGGGAGCAGCGCCTGCGCCGCGAGCAGCGCGCTGGTCACCGCCGCACCGACCGAGGTGACCACCAGCAGCCGCCGGCGGTCCATGGCGTCCGCGATCGCGCCGCCGAGGAGCCCGAAGACGATGAGCGGGACCAGCGCGACGATCGACGTCACGCCGACCATGAACGACGAGCCGGTCAGCAGGTAGACCTGGAAGGGGACGGCCACCAGCGTCATCTGCTGACCGATCGTGGTGGTGGCGATGCCCCAGAACAGCCGCCGGTAGCGGGGGTCGCGCAGCGGGGTGGTGTCGATCGCCCAGCCCCGCCGGCGCACCCGCTCGGGGACCGGCTCCTCGACCGGCGCCCCGCCTTCGAGCGGGTCGACCGGCTGGCTCACGGCGCGAGCCGCTGGACGACCCAGCCGCCGCCTTCGGCGGTGTCGCGGACGAACCGCAGCCGGTCGTGCAGCCGGTCGGCCCCGCCCTGCCAGAACTCCACGCGCTCGGGCACCACCCGGTAGCCGCCCCACACCTCGGGGCGGGGCACCGGGCCCTCGGGCGTCTGCTCGTCCAGCAGCCGCACGCGCTCCTCGAGCTCCTGCCGGGAGTCGACGACGGTCGACTGCACCGAGGCGACCGCCGCCAGCTGCGAGCCGCGCGGCCGCGGGTCCCACAGCCCGTCGGACGCGGCGTCACCGATCCGCTCCACCCGCCCGGCCACCCGCACCTGCCGCTGCAGCGCGTGCCACGGGAACACGAGGGCGGCACGCGGGTTCACCGCCAGCTGCGCGCCCTTGGCCGAGGCGTAGCTGGTCCCGAAGACGATGCCGCCGGCGTCGTAGCCCTTCATGAGCACGATGCGGGCGTCCGGCGCCCCGTCGGCGTCGGCGGTCGCCACCACGACGGCGTTGGGCTCGGGGACCGACGCTGCGACGGCGTCGGTGAACCAGCGGTCGAACTGCTCGACCCAGGACGGGGCGAGCTCGTCCTCGCGCAGCCGCCCGAGGGTGTAGTCGTTGCGCATGCGGGTCAGGTCGGGCACGCCGCCATGCTGACACCGGGGCCGCCGGACGGCTCGGGAGGGCGCCCGCACCGCCCCCCGTGTGCCGGGACGGGCCGGACGGCCTAGGGTCGGCAGGCAATCGTGCGCCGGTTCCTGCGCGCACGTGGGTCCGCGCGCAGAGGAGCTTGCGAGATGGCCGACGACTTCGTACCCGGCCTCGAAGGCATCATCGCCTTCGAGACCGAGATCGCCGAACCGGACAAGGACGGCGGTGCGCTCCGCTACCGCGGGGTCGACATCGAGGACCTGGTCGGCAAGGTCACCTTCGGCAACGTCTGGGCACTGCTGGTCGACGGCAAGTTCGGTCCCGGGCTGCCGCCGGCGGAGCCGTTCCCCATCCCGGTGCACAGCGGCGACGTGCGCGTCGACGTCCAGGCCGCCCTGGCGATGCTGGCCCCGTTCTGGGGGTACCGCCCGCTGCTGGACATCAGCGCCGAGGAGGCGCGCGACCAGCTGGCCCGCGCCGCGGTCATGGCGCTGTCCTACGTCGCCCAGTCCGCCCGCGGCATCGGCGTCCCCGCCGTGCCGCAGAGCCGGATCGACGAGGCCGCGACCATCGTCGAGCGGTTCATGGTGCGCTGGCGCGGCGAGCCCGACCCCCGCCACGTGGCCGCGGTCGACGCCTACTGGACCTCCGCCGCCGAGCACGGCATGAACGCCTCGACGTTCACCGCGCGCGTCATCGCCTCCACCGGTGCCGACGTCGCCGCCGCCATGTCCGGCGCGATCGGCGCGATGTCCGGCCCGCTGCACGGCGGCGCCCCCTCCCGGGTGCTGCACATGCTCGACGACGTCGAGAAGACCGGGAACGCCGAGAAGTACGTGAAGGACCTGCTCGACCGCAAGGAGCGGTTGATGGGCTTCGGCCACCGGGTCTACCGCGCCGAGGACCCCCGCGCCCGCGTGCTCCGCCGCTCCGCCCAGGAGCTCGGCGCCCCGCGCTTCGAGGCCGCCCTCGCCCTGGAGAACGCCGCCCTCAAGGAGCTGCGCGAGCGGCGTCCCGACCGGCCGGTCGAGACAAACGTGGAGTTCTGGGCGGCCATCGTCCTGGACTTCGCCGAGGTCCCCAGCCACATGTTCACCTCGATGTTCACCTGCGCCCGCACCGCCGGCTGGTGCGCGCACATCCTCGAGCAGAAGAACACCGGCCGCCTGGTGCGCCCCTCGGCCCGCTACATCGGGCCCGAGCCGCGCAAGCCCGAGGCCGTCGAGGGCTGGGACACCATCAACACGAAGGCCGCCCAGCTGGCCTGAGGCACGCCCGGCGCAGCCCCGTCGCACGTGCGCGGCGGGGCTGCGCCGGGGCTCCGTAGCGCACCGTCGAGAGGCCCTCCCCGGCATGACCCCCACCATCCCCGCCGCGCTCCTCCCGGCCGACGGCCGGTTCGGGAGCGGGCCGTCCAAGGTGCGCCCCGAGGCCTTGCGCGCCCTGGCCGGCGCGGGAGCCGCGGTCATGGGCACCTCGCACCGCCAGGCACCGGTGAAGGCCCTGGTGCGCCGGATCCGGGAGGGGCTGACCCAGCTGTTCGACCTCCCCGACGGCTACGAGGTGGTGCTCGGCAACGGCGGGACGAACGCGTTCTGGGACGCCGCCCTGTTCGGCCTGATCCGCGACCGCGCCGCCCTCGGCAGCTACGGGGAGTTCTCCGCCAGGTTCGCCGCCGCGGCGCGGGACGCACCGTTCCTCGGGGAGCCGGTGGTCGTCACGGCCGAGCCCGGCTCGCTCGCGCTGCCGGCCGCCACCCGGGGCGTCGACGCCTACGCCTGGGTGCACAACGAGACCTCCACCGGGGTCATGGCCCCCATCTCGCGCCCCAGTGGCACCGAGGACGCCCTGGTGCTCGTCGACGCGACCTCCGGCGCCGGCGGCCTCCCGGTCGACGTCTCGCAGACCGACGTCTACTACTTCGCCCCGCAGAAGTCCTTCGCCTCCGACGGCGGGCTCTGGGTGGCGCTGATGTCGGCCGACGCGCTGCAGCGGATCGCCGAGCTCAAGGCCTCGGGCCGCTGGGTGCCCGCCTTCCTCGACCTGTCGATCGCCGTCGAGAACTCGGCGAGGGACCAGACGTACAACACCCCGGCCGTCGCCACGCTGTTCCTGCTGGCCGACCAGATCGACTGGCTGCTCTCCCTCGGGGGCCTGTCGGCCGCCGTCGAGCGCACCCGCGAGTCCTCGTCGCGGCTCTACGGCTGGGCGGAGCGGTCGGCGTACGCCACGCCCTTCGTCGCCGACCGGGAGCACCGCAGCTACGTCGTGGGCACCGTCGACTTCGCCGACTCCGTCGACGCCGCGGCGCTGGCGGCGACGCTGCGCGCCCACGGCATCGTCGACGTCGAGCCCTACCGCCGGCTCGGCCGCAACCAGCTGCGCGTCGGCATGTTCCCCGCGGTCGACCCGGACGACGTGCAGGCGCTGACGGCCTGCATCGACTACGTGGTGGAGCGCCTGTAGGGACGGCGCCCCTGGGCCCCTGCGGGGGGTGGAGCCGGTCGGGAGCCGACCGGGCGTCGTGCACGATGTGTCGGTGGAGGTGGATGTGGGGCCCGGTGTGCCTGCGGGCGCCGACGGTGGCGATCCTTTCGCCGCCGGCGGGGAGGCCGGCCGGCTGATGGCCGCCTTCGACTGGGCCGCCACCCCGGTCGGGCCGGTCGAGAGCTGGCCGGCCAGTCTGCGCTTCGCCGTCCGGACCGTGCTGGTGTCGAAGTTCCCCATGGTCCTGACCTGGGGGCCGGAGTACATCCAGTTCTACAACGACGCCTACGCGCCCTTCATCGGCGCCAAGCACCCGGCGATCGGCGAGGACATCCGCCAGACCCTCGCCGAGGGCTGGGACGCGCTCGGCCCCCCGGTCGAGCGGGCGATGGCCACGTGCGAGGCCTCCTGGCTGCCGGGGCTGCTGCTGCTGCTCGAGCGCGCCGGCTACCGGGAGGAGACGTACTTCACCGTCTCCCATGCGCCGGCGTTCGGGGACGACGGCCGGGTGGCCGGGATGCACGGCGTCTGCACCGAGGTCACGGGGCAGATCATCGGTGAGCGCCGGCAGCGGCTCCTCCACGACCTGGCGACGGTCGGATCCCAGCTCGGGGACGAGCAGGAGACGGTGGCGGCGATGTGCGCCGCCCTGGCCGCCGACTCCTTGGACCTGCCGTTCGCCGCCGTGTACCTCGCCTCCCCCGGCGAACCCGGGTTCCGCCGCGTCGCCGCGGTGGGATGCGACGCGAGGCTGCTGCCGGAGACGGCGGAGACCGACGCCGAGCTCACCGGGATCGTCGACCGGCTGGACGTGACCGGCGGCCCGTTCGGTGACCGCGTCACCGAGGCCGTCGTCCTCCCGCTCACCGCCACGCGGGACGGCGAGCCGCTCGGCCTGCTCCTCGCGGGCACCAGCCCCAACCTCGCGCTCGACGTGGAGTACCGGTCCTTCTACGAGCTCGTGGCCGGGCAGTTCGCCGGCGTGGTCGTCAACATCCGAGCCTTCGAGGTCGAGCGGTCGCGGGCGGAGTCCCTGGCCGAGCTGGACCGCGCCAAGACGACGTTCTTCGCCGACGTCAGCCACGAGCTGCGCACGCCGCTGACCCTGCTGCTGGGCCCGCTCCGCGACGTGCTCGACGACCCCGACGCCGCGTTGACCGCGGACGTGCGGGAGCAGGTCGCCCTCGCCGTGCGCAACGGCCAGCGGCTGCGACGCCTGGTCGACGACCTGCTCGACTTCGCCGGCATCGAGGCCGGGCGGGCCACCCCGGTGCGGGTGGCGACCGATGTGGCCACCTTCACCGCCGAGCTGACCGGCATCTTCCGGTCGACCGCCGAGCGGGCCGGGCTGCGGCTGACCGTCGACTGCCCGCCGCTGGGGCGTCCCGCCCACGTGGACCCGCGGATGTGGGAGAAGATCGTCGTCAACCTCCTCGCCAACGCGGTGAAGTACACCTTCGTGGGCGGGATCGACGTCGCCCTCCGCGGCGTGGACGACCGCTTCGTGCTCACCGTCGCCGACACCGGTGTGGGCATCGTCGCCGAGGAGCTCCCCCAGCTCTTCCAGCGCTTCCACCGCGTCGCCGGGGCCGCCGCCCGCACCCGTGAGGGCACCGGTATCGGCCTGGCCCTGGTGCAGGAGCTCACCGCGCTGCACGGGGGCACCGTCACGGTGACCAGCGAGCCGGGGCAGGGCAGCACGTTCACCGTCTCCCTGCCGTTCGGCGAGCCCGACGCCGCCGCCGACGTTCCCGCGGCCGCCCCCTCCGACGCCGCCCGCGGCGAGGCCGAGGGCTGGGAGCAGCAGGGCGCACGCCCGGCGGGCCGGCCGGCCGGCGCCCCGGATGCGCCCGGCGTGCTGGTCGTCGACGACAACGCCGACATGCGCAGCTACCTCACCCGCCTGCTGCAGCCCTACTGGGCGGTGCGCACGGCCGCCGACGGCGCGGAAGCGCTCGCCGCGGTGGCCGAGCGGCGCCCGGCCCTGGTGCTGACCGACGTGATGATGCCCCGGGTCGACGGGTTCGAGCTGCTGCGGGCGCTGCGCGCGGACCCGGCCACCCGCGACGTCCCGGTGATCATGCTGACCGCCCGCGCCGGGCAGGAGGCGTCGGTCGAGGGGCTGGAGGCCGGCGCCGACGACTACCTGGCCAAGCCCTTCCGCGCCGCGGAGCTGCTCGCCCGCGTGCGGGTGGCGATGGAGCGGGCCGCCGGTCACGCCGTGGCCCCCGCTGGTGCGCGCGACCTCGCCCCGCCCCGGCCGGCGACCTCACCGCTGCCGGCCCCGCTGGTCTCCACCCACGTCGAGCGGCCCGGGCACGGCAGCGAGCCCGTGCCTGCTCCCCGTGCCGGCGACTCCTCCGGCGCCCGCTCCCGGGCGCACTGGCGGCTGCCGTCGGAGCTCTCCTCCATCCCCGTGGTGCGCCGGCGGCTCCGCGCGCTGCTGGCCGACGCCGGCATCGGCCCGGACCAGTCCTACGACCTGCTCCTGGCCGCCTGCGAGGCGGCCAGCAACGCGATCGAGCACGCCCAGGACCCCATCGAGCCCGTCGTCGAGGTGACCGCGGTCGTCGAGGGCGGCGCCGTGGAGATCACGGTCCGCGACCACGGCCAGTGGCGGGAACGGGTGCCGAGCATGGACCGCGGCCGCGGCTCCACGCTGATGAGCGCGGTCGCCGAGGTCACCGCCGTCCCCAGCCCCGAGGGGACGACGGTCCGGATCCGGGCCGCACTGCGGCCGGCCGCCTGACCCGCCAGTACTCACGTGCTCGCTCGGCTGCCCACCTGTTGCCGCACAGGCTGAGCAGGGGGCCCGTCAGCGCAGTCTTCCTATCCCTGTTCGGGACGCCTGGCAGGCGTGAAAATGTGGTTGGGCTGCTCGCCGACGTCGGTTCCCCGCCTGGGACACGATCCCGTAGCGCAGTCTGACGCTGGGGCCTGGACCCGAAGGGTCGCGCACTGTGCTTCGAGCACGCCGGTCAGATTCTCGATTGCCTGACCGGGCCCCGCGGGCAGCCCGCCTTGCTGGTCGAGGAGCGCGGAGGGCGGTGTCAGGAATGCAGGAACCCCAGGAGATCCACGACGAGGAGCACGAACAGCTCATCGAGCGGGTTGCGGCGATCGATGTGGCCAAGGCGTCAGGGATGGTGTGCACCCGCGTGCCACACCCGTCGGTGGCCAAGCGACGTCTCACGCGGGTGTGGGAAGTCAAGGCGACCACCCAGTCGATCATGGAGTTGGCCGACCAGCTGGCCGAGGCGCGGATCGAGCGGGTCACCGTGGAGTCGACCTCGGATTACTGGCGGGGGTTCTTCTTCCTGCTCGAGGCCCGCGGCCTGGACGTGATGCTGGTCAACGCCCGGGAGGTGAAGAACGTCCCGGGCCGGCCCAAGACCGACAAGCTGGACGCGGTCTGGCTGGCCAAGCTCACCGAACGAGGCATGCTGCGGCCCTCATTCGTGCCTCCGACCGAGATCCGGGTGCTGCGTGACTACACCCGGCTGCGCACCGATCTGACCGTCGAGCGGACCCGGCACTGGTCTCGGCTGGAGAAACTCCTCGAAGACGCCCTCATCAAGATCACTACCGTGGCCAGCCGGATCGACGGGGTCTCGGTGCGGGAGATGATCGAGGCGCTGATCGCCGGCCAACGCGACCCGCGCGTGCTGGCCGGATTTGCCCGCGGCCGGATGCGGATGAAGCACACCGCCCTGGTCGAGGCGCTCACCGGGCGGTTCGATGATCACCACGGCGAGCTGGCTCGGATGCTGCTGGATCAGATCGATGCGCTCAACGCCCAGATCGAGCGGCTGACCACCCGCATCGATGAACTGATCGAGGCGATCCCGGCCGCCCGCGCACCGGCCGGTCCCTCCGGCGGCGAACCCGCCGGCTCCGAACCCGCCGGCGACCAACCGCGGTCGGCGCTCGACCGCCTCGATGAGATCCCCGGCCTGGCCCGCCGCGGCGCCCAGGTGATCCTGGCCGAGATCGGGCTGAACATGGCTCAGTTCCCGACCGCCGGACACCTGGTCTCCTGGGCCCGGCTCTGCCCGCGCACCATCCAGTCCGGACCGACCACCCGCGCCGGACGCACCGGAAAGGGCAACCCCTACCTCAAAGGCGTCCTCGGCGAGATGGCGACCGCCGCGGCCAAGACCAATACCTTCCTCGGCGAGCGCTACCGGCGGCTGGTCAAGCGCCGCGGCAAGCTCAAGGCCCTCGTCGCGGTCGCACGCTCCATCCTGGTGATCATCTGGCACCTGCTCGCCGACCCGATGCTGCGCTACCGCGACCTCGGCGCGGACTACCACAGCCTCCGCATCGACAAGGGACGCAAGACCCGCGACCACCTCCGCGGCCTGGAAGCACTCGGCTACACCGTCACCCTCACCCAAGCCGCCTAACCAGCAACCACTCCAGCCGACCCCGGAACACATGCCCGAGGGTCAACTGAAGCGCGCCGTCGTGGCCCCGTTGTGGTGGCTATTTTCCGGTCAGCAGCCAGGTGTCCTTGCCCACGAGGGCGGCGCCGCCCACCCGGGTCAGCGCCAGCGGGAGCGCGGTCGTGGTGCGCCCGGCGACGGAGAACACCCGGAGCTCCACCGGCCGGGGACGCAGGCACCCGTCGACCAGCGCCGGCGCGGTCGAGGGGACCAGCGGCTCGCGGGCGACGAACCGGTGCGGGGCGGCGGCGATCTCGGCCCGCAGCGCGGCCAGCTCGTCCGCCGAGCAGGCCGGCCCCTGCACGACGCGCCGACCGCCGTACCCGGCGACGGACTCCACCTCGAGCTCGTGCAGCCGGCCGGCGACCTCGGCCCACGCATCCGGGTCGGCCAGCACCCAGGTCCGCGCCGAGGCCAGCAGCGGCTCCTCGCCGAGGTAGAAGCGGATCATGGCCGACACCCAGGCGTAGCCGGCCGCGTCGTCGGCCACCCCGTTGCCGGGCACGTTGGCCAGCCCGAGCCGTCCGGCCCGCACCGCCTCGGTCAGCGCCAGGTCCAGCGGGACCCCCGCCCCGGTCGGGTAGGCGCCGAGCAACGCGTCGTCGAAGCGCCGGTAGAGGACGTCGACGGGCACGCGGCCGCCGTCGACGGCAGCCTCCACTCCCCCGTCGCTGCGCGGCCACAGGTCGCCGGCGCGCACCAGCGGGGCGTCGAGCGCCTCGGCGAGGACCCGGTGCTCGAACCAGGCGCCGTCGCTCTCCCCCTGGGTGAGCACGGCGGTGCGCGGTCGGCCGGGCACGCCGGGCGGCGCCGCGTCGGCCAGCGCGCCGGCCAGCAGCGGGACGGCGTCGGCGGGGTCGCGGAGCCGGTCGCCGGCGCCGGCGACCAGCTGCGGCAGCACCGCGCGGGCGCTCTCCCGGTCGGCCAGGGCGTAGCCGATGCCCGCGGGCGTGCGCAGGTGGTCGCGGACCACGGCCCAGCGCCCGTCCGCCGTCCGGACGAGATCGGCCGCGGCGACGGTCGCGCGCGGCTGGCCCGGCCAGGCGCGGGAGACCGCCTCGGGGTCGCGGCCGGGGCCGTGCGCCACCGCCCACTCGGGCACGGCGCCGGCCCGGACGATCTCCGCGGCGCGGTCGGCGTCGCCGCGCCGGCGCCCGGCCGGGCGGTAGGCGTCGGCGAGGAAGGCGTTCAGCGCCCGGTGCCGCTGCGCCGTGCCCGCCGACACCGCCCGCCAGGCACCGGCGTCGAGCAGCCGCGGCACCGGGTCCAGGGGCACCGGCCGCAGCTGCTGCCGGCCGTCCACCCAGGTCCCGACGACGACGCCGCGCTCCTGCCGCCGCCGCGCCAGTTCCTCCTCCGCGGCCACCAGCCCCGCCGCACCCAGCCGCTCCAGGGCAGCGACCGGCCCGGCCCACCCGTCGCGCAGCCGGCCGTCGGCACCGACGGCCTCGTCGGTGCGGTCGGTGGGGTAGCCGGCGAAGAGTTCCCCGCTCACAGCCACCGATCGAACCAGGCGGCGAGCCGCTCGCCCAGTTCCACCAGGTGCTCGCGTCCCACGATCGCGTGACCCTCGCCGGGGAAGAGCAGCAGGTCGGCGCGGGCGCCGCGGGCCTGCAGCGCCTGGTGCGCCTGCACCGACTCGGCCACCGGCACGTTGGTGTCGCGGTCCCCGTGGGTCAGCAGCACCGGGGCGGTGAGCCGGTCCAGGGCCGTCATCGGCGAGAGGGCGGCCAGCATGTCGCGGTCGGCCACGGGGTCGCCGTACTCGGTCACCGAGGCCGCGGCCATCCACGGCTCGGTGCCGGCGAAGAAGGTGCGCAGGTCGCTCATGCCCGCCAGCGAGGTGCCGGCGGCGAAGAGGTCGGGCCAGCGGGTGAGCGCGACCAGCGTCAGGTACCCGCCGTAGGACCAGCCGTGCGCGCCGACCCGGCCGGGCGCGGCGATGCCCGCGGTCACCAGTTCGTCCACCGTCGTCCGGACGTCGGCGAACGACGACTCGCGCGCCGGCCCGTCGTCGGCGGTCATGAAGGCTCGCCCGAACCCGCCCGAACCCCGCACGTTGGGGGCGAAGACGGTCAGCCCGGCGGCCACCATGCTCTGCGTGATCGGCGACCAGTTCGGCCGCGCCTGCCCCTCGGGCCCGCCGTGGAAGCTGACGACCGTGCGGTTGGGGCCGCGGCTGCCCTCGGGGACGTACAGCCAGCCCGAGAGCCGGACGCCGTCGGGGGCGAGGTACTCGTGCCGCACCGGCTCGACCAGCCCCGGCACCTCCGGCCGCGGGGGCGAGCAGGGCAGCGGCTCGGCGGCGGCGCCGTCCAGCGGCACCCGCCACAGCGCCCGGGGGGCCCGGGGCCCGGAGAGCTCGGCGACGAGCGCGTCGCCGTCGGGCGCCGTCGCCCAGCCGGAGAGCACCGGCTCGGGCAGCGCGATCCGCCGCACCACCGCACCGTCGGAGCGCGCGTGCAGCCACAGCTCGCTGACCCCGTCGGCGTTCCACACCGCGAGGACGGTGCCGTCGGCGCGCACCGCGTACCCGTCGAGATCGGCGTCGGCGCGCTGCAGGACGATCCGGCCGCGCCCCGGTACCCCGTCGTCGTCGAGCGGGACGGCGACCAGGCCGGCGCGGTCGGCCCCGGGCGGGCCGGGCAGCGCCGCACGCACGTGCACGGTGGCGCCGCCGTCGGTGAACCGGCCGTCCTCCGAGGCGATCCCGCCGGGGGCGTCGAGCGGGACCACCCGCCGCTGGATGCCGGTCGCGACGTCGATGACGACGATGTGCCGGTAGGCGCGCGGACCGCGCCGGGCCAGGACGGTGCGCCCGTCGGCGGAGACCGCGGTGACGGCGAGGAAGCCGCCGGAGGCCAGCGTCCGCTGCTCGCCGGTGACCACGTCGACCAGCACCACGTCGGCGTCGGGCCCGGAGCCCTGGGCGATCGAGCACGCGTAGTGCCGCGGCCCCACCCAGCACCCGGCGAAGACCGTCGCCCGCGGGTCGGCACCGGCCACCAGCCGGCGCCCCGAGCCGTCGGGGCGGACGACGTGCAGTTCGGCGCAGATAGAACCGCCGGGGCTGACCAGGTAGGCCAGCCGCTCGCCGTCGGGCGACCAGGAGACCGAGATGACCTCCTGGTCCGCCGCGGACACCTGGACCGGCGGCGTCCGCCCGTCCAGCGCGGCCACCTCCAGCCGGGGCAGCCCGGAGCGGTCGGTGACGGAGGCGACGCGGCGTCCGTCGGGGGCCGGGGCGGGGCACCAGGTGGCGGTGGCACCGGCGATGCCGGCGACGGCGCGGCGGACCGCGGCCGGCAGCGCCTCCGGGGGTGCGAGCGCCGCCAGGGCGGGGCAGCCCGCGGGCGCGGCCGTCCACTGCTGGGTCACGGGGCTGGCCATCGCTCCTCCTCGGCTCGGTGCGGTGCCGCCGGCGAGCCCCCCACTCTGGCGGGGGCAGGTTCCGGGCACGTGTCAGCGCTGTCATCGGCGTGGGTCGGGCCCGTCCGCACCCCCCGCCGGGGGGACCGCGACCGGCTCGCGGCGCGGCGCGCCACGCCGGGGCGCCTGCGTGCCGCGCACCGCCGCTCCGGATAGCCTCGGAGACCGGGGTCTCGTCCGGGCCCGCCGCGCCGGCTGCAGGAGGTCGCCCATGCGCACGCTGCGCCTCGTGGCACTCTCCGACGACGGGAGGAGCCTCGTCCTCGTCGCCGACAGCCCCGACCACCCCGAGGGTGAGCGCTTCGAGCTCCCGATCGACGAGCGCGTGCGCGCCGCCGCCCGGGGGGACGCGCGTCGGCTCACCCAGATCGACGTTGACCTCGGCACCGAGTTGCCGCCCCGGGTGATCCAGCAACGCATCCGCGCCGGCGAGACGCCCGAGCAGGTCGCCGCCGCCACCGGCGCCCGGGTGGAGCGCATCATGCGCTTCGCGCACCCCGTGCTGCAGGAGCGCGAGCGCGTGGCCACGCAGGCCCGCGAGGCGCGCGTCCGGCTCACCGAGGGTGCGCCGGGTGTCGTGCTCCAGCAGTTCATGGTCGAGCGGCTGCGGCTCATCGACACCGACATCGACGCCGTCCGGTGGGATGCCTTCCGCGACGAGGACGGCACCTGGGTGGTCACCGGCGAGTGGCGCGCGGGCGCGAAGTCCGGCACCGCCCGGTGGAACTTCGACCTCCCCTCGCGCACCGTCGCGCCGCACGACGCCGCGACGACGGACTTCGCCGAGGGCACCCGCCTGGTGCGCGTCGTCCCCGAGGTGCCGGCCGGCCAGCCCGCCGCGGCGCCCCGCGCCCGCCCCGTGTCGGTGGTGCGCAGCCCCGAGCCACCGCCCGCCCCCGCCGCGGCGGAGGACGTGCACGTGCGCGACGTGCACGCCCCCGACGGCAGCCCGGCCGACGACGAGTCGATGGCCGCCCTGCTGGACGAGGTCGCCGAGCACGACACCGTGGTGCTCGGCCGCGGTGGCGACGGCACCGACGACGACGAGGACCCGCGCGCCCGCATCCCGGCCTGGGAGGACATCGTCTTCGGGGTCCGCCGCAACCGCTGACCGGGTGCGCGTGGAACACGCCGCGCGGCTGGGTAGTTGACCGGGCATGAGTGCTTCGGTGTCGATGCCGCTGGGCGGCGTGCAGGTCGGGTCCTACGACAGCTACGAGCAGGCCCAGGCCGCCGTCGACCACCTCTCCGACGAGAAGTTCGCGGTCGAGAACGTGACCATCATCGGGACCGACCTGCGCATGGTCGAGACGGTGACGGGCCGCATGACGATGGGCCGCGCGCTCGCCGCCGGCGCGGCGGCCGGTGCGTGGTGGGGTCTGTTCGTCGGCCTCCTGCTGGGCATCTTCGCCCCCGACGGCACCGGCTGGATCGGTTCGGTGCTCACCGGCCTGCTGATCGGTCTGGCCTTCGGGGCTGCGTTCGGCGGGATGGGCTACGCCGCCACCCGCGGCCGGCGCGACTTCACCAGCACCAGCAAGATCACCGCGAGCCGCTACGATCTGATGTGCCACCCGGCGCACGCCGAGCAGGCCCGCGCCATGCTCGCCCGCTTCTCGCTGCGCGGCTAGCGGTCGGTCAGCGGAGGCTCGCGAACGCGACCGCCGCCGCGGCGGCCACGCCGAGGGAGTCCACCCCGCTGCGCATCGGGATCCGGGCGCGCACCCGCGCGGCCGCCTGCGCCTCCGGAGTGAGCCCGGGCCCCTCGGCCCCGAGCAGCATCGCCGTGCGCGGGTGCGCGCGGGGGTCGACGTCGGCCAGGTCGACGGCGTCGGCCGCGGGAGTGAGCGCGACGGTGAGGTAGCCGGCGTCGTGCAGCCGGTCGAGGCCGACCGGCCAGCCGGGCAGCACGGCGAACGGCAGGGACAGCACGTGCCCCATCGAGACCCGCACCGACCGGCGGTAGAGCGGGTCGGCGCAGCGCGGGTCCAGCAGCAGGCCGTCCACGCCCAGGGCCACCGCCGAGCGGGCGATCGAGCCGAGGTTCTCGGCGTCGTTGAGCGCCTCGAGCACGGCCAGCCGCCGCGGCGCCGCCGGGTCCGGCCCGGTGAGCAGCCCGTCCAGGTCGGCCGGTGGACGGCGGTCGGCCGAGGCGACGACGCCGCGGGTCAGGCGGAACCCGATGACCTCTGACAGCACCCACTTGTCCGCCTCGTAGGCCGGCACGTCGTCGGGCAGGCCCAGCGCCGCCACCCGCCCGGGCACCCCGAGCACCGCCCGCACCCGGTACGGGGAGGCGAGCAGCCGCTGCACCGCGGGGACGCCCTCCACGATCACCGGCCCGGTACCGCGCGGGGTGCCCGCGGGCCGGTCACCGGCCTTGAGGTCGCGGAAGTCGGCCACGCGCGGGTCGGTCGGGTCGGTGATGATCTCGGGCACCCGGCGATTCTGCCCGCCGCCCCCGCCGCGACGACGCACCAGACCGGCGACCCCGTTGACGGGCGAGCTCGAACTCATCTAGCGTTGAGTTCATCACTCGTTGAGTTCCCGGGGGGCGCCGTGAACGCCGTCACCGTCACCGATCTCGTCGTCGACCGCGGGAAGCGCCGGGTGCTCGACGGCCTCTCCTTCACCGTGCCGCCGGGGCAGGTCACCGGCCTGCTCGGCCCGAGCGGCAGCGGGAAGTCCACGCTCCTGCGGGCCGTCGTGGGGGTGCAGGTGGTCCGCTCCGGCGGAGTGACCGTCCTCGGGGAGCCCGCCGGCTCCCCCGCCCTCCGCAGCCGGGTCGGGTACGTGACCCAGGCGCCCAGCGTCTACGCCGACCTCACCGTGCGCGAGAACGCCCGCTACTTCGCCGCCCTGTACGGCCGCGGGGCGAAGGAGGCCGACGCCGCCCTCGCCGCCGTCGGCCTCGCCGGTGCCGCCGGGCAGCTGGTCGAGAACCTCTCCGGCGGGCAGCGCGGCCGGGCCTCGCTGGCCTGCGCGCTGGTGGGCGACCCGGAGGTGCTGGTGCTCGACGAGCCCACCGTCGGCCTGGACCCGGTGCTCCGGGTGGAGCTCTGGGCGAGGTTCCACGCCCTGGCCGCCGCCGGCGCGACGCTGCTCGTCTCCAGCCACGTCATGGACGAGGCGGCGCGCTGCGACCGGCTCCTCCTGCTGCGCGACGGCGCCCTGCTGGCCGACGCCACGCCGGCGGAGGTCCGCGCCGAGGCGGGCACCGACGACCTGGAGGACGCGTTCCTCCGGCTGATCCGCGCCCGCGAGGAGGTGGCGGCGTGACCACCGCGACGCCGAGACGCGCCCCGAGCCGGCTGAGCCCCCGGCTCACGGCCGCGACGACCGGCCGGGTGCTGCGCCAGCTGCGGCACGATCACCGCACGATCGCGATGCTGCTCGTGCTGCCGAGCCTGCTGCTCGGCCTGCTCCACCTGCTGTGGGCGGACCTGCCGAGCGCGCCCGGGCAGCCCGGCACCTTCGACCGCGTCGGCCTCGCGATGCTCGGCGTCTTCCCCTTCGTCGTGATGTTCCTGGTCACCAGCATCGCCATGCTGCGCGAACGCACGTCCGGCACGCTCGAGCGGCTGCTCACCACGCCGCTGTCCCGGCTGGACCTGCTGCTGGGCTACGGGACGGCGTTCGGGCTGGCCGCCGCCGTGCAGGCGGTGGTGACGGTGACCGTGGCGGTCACCCTCTACGACCTCGACATCGCCGGACCGCTGGGGCTCGTCGTCCTCATCGCCGTCGCCGACGCCGCCCTCGGCGTGGCCCTGGGCCTGCTGGCCAGCGCCTTCGCGCGCAGCGAGTTCCAGGCCGTGCAGTTCATGCCGGTGATCGTGCTGCCGCAGTTCTTCCTGTGCGGCCTGCTCGTGCCGCGCGAGCAGATGGCCGGCTGGCTGCAGGCGATCAGCGACGTCCTGCCGCTGACCTACGCGGTCGAGGCGCTGCAGGAGGTCGGCAGCTCCCCCGAGGCGACCGGCAGGATGTGGGCCGACGTCGGCATCGTGGCCGGCGCCGCGCTGCTCGCCCTCGCGCTGGCGGCGGCGACCCTGCGGAGGAGGACCGACTGAGCAGCCCACGCAGCCGGCCGACGGGGCGACGGCCCGGGAACCCGGACACGCGGCAGGCGGTGCTGACCGCCGCGCGCGCCGCCTTCGCCGAACGGGGCTTCGACGGCGCGTCCATCCGTGCCATCGCGACCTCCGCCGGCGTCGACCCGGCGCTGGTGCACCACTACTTCGGCAGCAAGGACCAGCTCTTCCTGGCCGCGATCGAGGCGCCGGCGAACCCGGCGGAGTTCCTCCCCGAGGTGCTCGCCGGCGGCCGCGACGAGCTCGGCGGCAACGTCGTCCGCATGCTGCTGCGGGTCTGGGACGGCCCCATGCAACCCGCCGCCCTGGCGCTGGTCCGGTCCGCCGTCGGCAACGAGTGGACGGCGAAGCTGCTGCGCGAGTTCCTGGTCTCGCAGGTGCTGCGCCGGGTCGTGGCCACGCTGGACGCGCCTCCCGCGGAACGCGAGGCACGCGGAGCCCTGGTCGCGAGCCAGCTCATCGGCCTGGTCGTGGCCCGGTACGTGCTCCGCGTCGAACCGCTCGCCTCGGCCGCCCCCGAGGAGCTGGTCGCGGCGATCGGCCCCACCGTCCAGCGCTACCTCACCGGCGAGGTCGAGCTGCCCGGCCGCTGATCAGGCGACCTGGCTCACCATGACGGGTCCTGGCTCACCGTCGACCGTGAGCCAGGACCCGGAACGATCAGTCGACCTGATCATTCGGGGGCCAGGTCAGCGCGGGGCCCGGGCCAGCTGCCGGCTCTGCGCGACCAGCCGGCCGCTGGAGTCCCAGATCCGGTACTCCTCGTCCAGCCAGCCGCCGGCGATCTCGTTGGCCCGGGCCTCGGCCAGGCACCACCCGGGAGCGGGCCGGGCGCGCACCAGCACCTGCAGCTGGACCGTGGGCGCCCAGCCCATGAGCCCCATCGACCAGCTCGTCGGCGGCAGCACGTCGGCGAACAGCAGCAGCGTCAGCGGGTCGGGCTCGCGCCCGTCGGCGAGCCGCAGCCAGGCCCGCATCACCGGCTCCCCCGACGGCGTGCCCAGCGCCCAGCCGGCGGTGGCGGGGTCCAGGCGGGTCTCCACCCGGTGCCGCAGACCCACCGCGGGAACGGGGTGGCCGCCCATCTCGGCGCCCGGCCCGGCCTGCAGGCACGACTCCACCGGCGGGACGTCCGGGACCGGCACCGAGCGCAGCGGGGCGTCGTCCCCGAGCGCCGCCGTCGTCACCTGGACGCTGAGCGTGGGCCCCGCGGGGCCGCTGAGGACGACGCCGGTGTGCGCCAGGGTCCGGCCGGCCGGGCCCGGCGTGACGGCCAGCGAGGCCGGGCCGGGTGGGGTCGCGCGCAGGTAGCTGGCCGAGACGGCCACCGGGTGCGGGTGGGGGCTGTCCGCGAGCGCGGCCCGGGCGGCGACGGCGAGCAGGTAGCCGCCGTTGAGGATGCCGCTGCCCACGTCCCAGCCGGGGTGGAGGTCGGCGACGAAGCCGCCGCCCTCGGACCGCCGGACGGCGGTGGCGGCGTCGAACTCGGAGAGGCCCTGGGCATCGTTCTGCGGCACGTCGGACAGGGTGCCAGGGTGGCCGGCATGGACTACACCCACCTCGGCCGCAGCGGCCTGTCGGTCTCCCGGCTCTGCCTGGGGACGATGAACTTCGGCTGGAAGACCGAGGAGGGCGACTCGCACGCCATCCTCGACCGGGCGCTGGCCGAGGGCATCAACTTCGTCGACACCGCCAACGTCTACGGCTTCGACGCCGGCAAGGGCCGCACCGAGGAGGTGCTGGGCAGCTGGTTCGCCCAGGGGGGCGAGCGCCGCGAGAAGACGGTGCTGGCCACCAAGGTGTACGGCGGGATGAGCGACTTGCCCAACGACACGTTCCTCTCCGCCCGCAACATCGTCCGGGCCTGCGAGGGCTCGCTGCGCCGGATGGGCACCGACTGGATCGACCTGTACCAGTTCCACCACGTCGACCTCGCGACGCCGTGGGAGGAGATCTGGCAGGCCTGCGAGACGCTGGTCGCGCAGGGCAAGCTGCTCTACGTCGGTTCCTCCAACCACGCCGCGTGGCAGATCGCCGCCGCGAACGAGGCCGCGGCCCGGCGGAACTTCCAGGGCCTGGTGAGCGAGCAGTCGCACTACAACCTGCTCACCCGGCACGTCGAACTCGAGGTGCTCCCCGCGGCGCAGCACTACGGCGTCGGCGTCATCCCGTGGAGCCCGCTGGCCGGCGGCCTGCTCGCCGGCGCCCTGGAGAAGTCGGACGGTGCCCGCCGCAGCGAGGAGCGCACCCGGAAGCGGATCGAGCAGCACCGCCCCGCGCTGGAGCGGTACGAGGCGTTCTGCCGGGAGCTGGGGCACGCCCCGGCCGACGTCGGGCTGGCCTGGCTGCTCCACCAGCCGGCCGTGACCGCGCCGATCGTCGGCCCGCGCACGATGGAGCAGCTCGAGGGCGGCCTGCGGGCGCTGGAGATCGCGCTGGACGACGCCGCCCTGGCCCGACTCGACGAGATCTTCCCCGGCTACCGCGCCGCCCCGATGGAGTACGCCTGGTGACCGGCCCGCCCCCGGGCAAAGGATCCTTTACCTACGGCGTGGGGCCCGATTCCGCATGTAAAGGATCCTTTGCCCCTAACGGCCAGGAGGCGACGACCGTGTACGCCGGTGCCGCGCCGAGGCGGCTCTCCCACAGCCGGATCTCGCGCACCGGCCACTCCGGCCCCCGGTAGCCGGCCAGCCGGTCGGTGAGGGTGCCGTCGGCGGGCCGGCCGGGGCGCCACCGGCCGAGCGTCAAGTGCGGCCGGAACGGCCGGTCCTCCACCGGGAGCCCCAGGGTGCGCGCGACCGCCGCCAGCCGGCCGGCCAGCGCGACCAGCGGGTCGACGTCGCCCTCCAGCCCCGCCCAGGCGACCTGCGGGCGGCGCAGCGAGCCGAACCGCCCACCGCCGGCCAGCCGCAGCGCAATCGGCGGGGTCGCGGCCACCGCCGGCGCCGCCGTGGCCACCAGGCCGAGCACCAGCGGCTCGGGCACGGCACCGAGGAACAGCAGCGTGAGGTGCCAGCGTTCGGGCCGGCCCCAGCGCGGCGCACCGGGGAGGTCGCGCAGCGGGCCGAGGGCGCGGTCGAGGTCGCGGCGCGCGGCGTCGGGCGGGTCGACGGCGAAGAACAGCCGGCGCACGTCCCCCGGGTTCAGAGGGGCACCTGCAGCCCGGCGGCGCGCAGCTCGGCGGCCAGCCGCAGGCGCTCGACCTCACGCGGCCGGCCCTCCGGCAGCTCCGCGAGCGCCGAGGTCACCCCGAGCATCCCGGCCGCCTCGGTGAGGACGTCGTCATAGGCCGCCAGCAGCGCGCGGCGGCGGGCCATGGGCATGCCGGCGGGCACCAGGGCCACTTGGCGGGCGAGCCGGCGCAGGTGGGCGGCGACGACCTCCAGCGACCGCCCGGGCGGCGCGGGGTGGCGGGCCGCGTGGCGGCGGGCCGACCAGGCCTCGATCCGCCGGATCAGCGGTCCGAGACCGGCGACCAGGCCGGCGAACGCGGCGAGCAGTGCGACGAGCTGGAGGAGCGCGGCCATGGTCTTCCCCTGCGCACGGGCGTGTACCGGTGCAGCGAACGGTACGCGGAGAACGCTCAGAGCGACTGCTGACCGGGGGCCTGCCGGCTGAGCTCCTCCTCCACGGTGCGCACCTGCGGGGAGGGGACGACGGGGCGGATGCGCACCCGCACGGGCGAGCGCTCCACCGTCAGCCGCAGCGAGCCGCGGTGGGCCAGCCAGGCCGCGGCGGCGAGGCCGGCGACGACGCAGACGCCGCCGCCGATGACGAGCCCCCACGGGGCGCCGAAGCGCTCGGAGACCCAGCCGATCAGCGGCGCCCCGACCGGGGTGCCGCCCATGAAGCACATGAAGTAGAGCGCCATGACCCGGCCGCGCATCTGCGGGTCGACGCCGAGCTGGACGAAGCTGTTGTTGGCCACGCTGAACACCAGCGCCGCCGCACCGGTGGGCACCAGCAGCGCGGCGAAGGCCAGGTAGCCGGGCATCAGCCCGGCGACGACCGTGCAGGCGCCGAAGAGCACCGCCGAGCCGACGAGGAACCGCTGCCGGGGCCGGACGCTGCGCCGGGTGGAGAGCAGGGCGCCGCTCAGCGACCCGACCGCGAAGCACGTGGACAGCAGGCCGAATGCCTCCGCGCCGAGGTCGAAGGTCTCCCGGGCCATCAGCGCGATGGTGACCTGGTGGTTGAAGCCGAAGGTGCCCACGACGAAGGCCAGCCCCATCGCCAGCAGCAGGTCGGGGTGGGCCGAGGTGTAGGCCAGCCCCTCGCGCAGCTGCCCCCGGCCGCGGGCGACCGGCGGGCTCGGGGTGAGCTCCTCGGTGCGCATGCCGGCGATCGCGGCGATGGTGAAGGCGAAGCTCGCCGCGTTGAGGAAGAACGCCGGTGCGGTGTTCCCCGACGCCGCACCGATCAGCAGCCCGGCGAGCGCCGGCCCGACCAGACGGGCGCCGTTGAAGATCGTCGAGTTGAGGCTCACCGCGTTCGTGATCAGCGCGGGGCCGACCATCTCCGGCACGAACGACTGGCGCACCGGCACGTCGACGGCAGCGACCGAGCCGAGCAGCCCGGCGAGGACGAACACGTGCCACAGCGCGACCGCCCCGGTGGCCACCAGGACCCCCAGCACGAGGGCGAGCAGGCCCATGAGGGTCTGGGCGATCAACAGCAGCCGGCGCTTGGGGTAGCGGTCGGCGAGGACGCCGCCGTACGCGCTCAGCAGCAGCGCGGGGCCGAACTGCAGCGCGGTGATCAGCCCGAGGGCGACGCCGCTGCCGTCGGAGAGCTGGAGCACCAGCCAGTCCTGGCCGATGCGCTGCATCCAGGTACCGGTCAGGCTGAGCAGGTTGGCCGAGGCGTAGCGGCGGAAGTTGCGCACCCGGAGGGCCCGGAACATGCCGCTCCCCTGCTCGGGCGGCGTCCGCTGGTCAGTGCTCGTGCAGGTCACCCACCGGCGAGCTTGTCCATGATCTCGGCCGCCTCGCGCAGCACCGACCGCTCCTCGGCGGTGAGCTCCTGCAGCCGGCCGGCCAGCCACGCCTCGCGTGCCCGCGCCTCCGCCGAGAGCAGCTCCTCGGCCGCCGCGGTCAGCCCGATGATGACCTGGCGCCCGTCGGTGGGGTGCGGCGTGCGGGTGACCAGCCCCGCGTTCTCCAGGGCGACGACGACGCGGGTCATCGACGGCGGCTGCACCCGCTCGTGGGCGGCCAGCTCCCCCGGGCTCATCGGGCCGTGCCGCTTGAGCGTCGACAGCGCCGCGAGGTGGGTGAGCGTCACCGACGTGTCCACCCGCTGGTTGCGCAGCCGCCGGGAGAACCGCATGACCGCGAGCCGCAGCTCGTGGGCGAGCGCGGCGGTGTCCAGCGTCGTCCGGCCCACGATCGTTAGCCTAACTCAGCGCCTGTTCAGAACAGCTGCTGGAGCGGCTCGAGCGCGAAGTAGACCAGGAACAGCAGCGCCACCACCCACATGAGCGGGTGGATCTCCCGGCGCCGCCCGACCGCGAGGCGCAGCAGCACGAAGCTGATGACGCCGGCCCCGATGCCGTTGGTGATCGAGTAGGTGAACGGCATCAGCGCGATGGTGAGGAACGCGGGGATGACCAGGGACATGTCGTCCCACGTGAGGTTCTTGATCTGGCTGATCATCAGCGCGCCGACGATGACCAGCGCGGGGGCGGCCGCCTCGGACGGGACCACCGCCACCAGCGGCGTGAAGAAGACCGCGACCAGGAACAGCAGGCCGGTGACGATGCTGGCCAGCCCGGTGCGCGCACCGTCGGCCACACCGGCGGTGCTCTCGATGTAGGTGGTGTTCGACGAGACGCTGCCCGCGCCACCCGCGGCGGCGGCCAGCGAGTCGACGAGCAGGACCGGCTGCGACTTCGGCAGGTTGCGCTTCTCGTCCAGCAGGTCGCCCTCGGCGCCGACGGCGGTGACCGTGCCGACGGTGTCGAAGAAGTCGGCGATCATGATCGAGAAGACGATCAGCAGGGCGGCGACGACGCCGATGCGCTCGAAGCCGCCGAAGAGCGAGAAGTTGCCGAGCAGCGAGAAGTCGGGGCTGCCGACGACGTCGTCGGGGAGCGCGGGCACCTGCAGCGCCCACCCGCGGGGGTTCTCTCCGTCCTCGCCGAAGCGCGGGCCGACCCCGGCGATCGCCTCGACGACGATCGCGAGCACCGTCGTCGCCACGATGCCGATGAGCAGCGCGCCCTTGACCCGGCGGACCACCAGGAGGCTCATGAGCAGCAGGCCGACGACGAAGACGAGCATCGGCCAGCCGGCGAGCTGGCCGCCCACGCCGAAGCTGATCAGCGGGTTGCCCGGCCGGATGATGCCGGCGTCGGCCAGCCCGATGATCGCCAGGAAGAACCCGATGCCGACGGCGATCGCGGTCTTGAGCTGCGCCGGGATGGCCTCGAAGACCGCCTTGCGGAAGCCGGTGAGCACCAGCACGGTGATCAGCAGCCCCTCGAGCACGACCAGGCCCATGATCTCGGGCCAGGTGAGCTGGGTGGCCGCGAAGACCGCGACGATCGCGTTGATGCCCAGGCCCGTGGCCAACGCGAACGGGTAGCGCCCGACGACACCCATGAGCAGCGTGAGCGCGCCGGCGAGCAGCGCGGTGACGGCGGCGATCGACCCGAAGGGCAGCACCGTGCCCTCGACGTCGGCGCCCGGGACGCCGTCCGGCCCCGCGATGCTGGTCAGGATGATCGGGTTGAGCACCACGATGTAGGCCATCGTGAAGAAGGTCGTGATCCCGCCGCGCACCTCGCGGCTGACCGTCGACCGGCGGGCGCTGATCTCGAAGTACCGGTCCAGCCCGTTCTTCGGGCGGACCCGCGGACCCTCGCTGCGGCGCGGCGTGGTCGGCGGCGTGCCGGCCGAGACGTCGGCGGGGGTGCTGCCGTCGGTGGCCGAGGCGCTGGCGCCACCGGAGGGACGGGACTTCTGCGGCATGCGGGTTCTCCGGGCGGTGCGGGTGGCCATCGAGCGGCGACAGCGTGCCACACGGGCGGGCCGGGCTCGTCGACCCGTGACCGAGACGGGATCTAAGGTGCCGTCGTGGCCCGTCCCGCGAAGCAGGCTCCCCCGCCGTTGCAGGTCGACACCGCGCGCGTGGTGATCGCCGGCATCGCGGTGTGGGCGGTGGCCCTCGTCGTCCTGCTGCTGCTGGGCGACCGGGTGGACCGGATGTGGACCTGGACCTGCGTCGCCGCCATCGGGCTGGCCCTGCTCGGCCTCGGCGTCATGAAGCTGCAAGGGCAGCTGGGCCCCCGCGACCGCGGCTGAGCGCGCTCAGTCGCCCAGGACGTCGTACTCCGAGGTGTCGTAGCGCGCCGAGGTGACCACCTCGGTGTCCTGGACGACGACGAGCGTCGCCTGGCTGTGCGCGCCGCAGCCGTAGTCGGCCGCCACGACCCGCCCGTCACCGGGGGCGTAGGCGTTGCCGCAGGCGCCGACCAGCTGGCGGAGCGAGCCGGCCAGGGGCAGGTAGAAGCCGCAGGTCGCGCAGGGCCCGGGGGCCTGCCGGGCCATCGACGACGTCGGGCCGAACTCCCCCGCCGACCAGCGGGCGACGGCCTCCGACCGGCCCTCGCGCGACATGACCCGCTCCCGGCCGAGGCCGACCTCGCGGGCGACGACGCGCCCCTCGGTGTCGTCGGCGGAGTCGTCATCGGCCGTGTACGCCGGCACCAGCCGGGTGTCGTCCTCGGTGGCCGGCAGGACGTCGCCCACCGAGAGGTCGCCCGGGCGCAGCCGCTCGTGCCACGGCACCCACGCCGGCGCGCGCAGCGCCTGGTCGCCCGGGAGCAGCACCACCTCGTCGACGGTGACCCGGTCCTCGCCGGGCACCCGGGCGATCGTGACCGCCCAGTGCCAGCCCATGTAGCCGGGGAGCCGGCTGGCGAAGGTGTGGGTGAGCACCTCGCCGAGCTCGGCGGGCCCGACGGCCTCCGCCGTCGCGCCCAGGTGCTCGCCCACCAGGTCGGCGGCGCCGGCCGTCTCGACGGCCGCCGCCCGGGCCGGCTCGATCGCGGCGGTCAGCGGCTCGGCCGCTGCGGAGGCGGGCCGGACGGGCGCGGAGGAGTCGGACACGACGCCCATTGTGGCGGACGGCCGGCCCGGCGTCTCCGACCGCACTCCCGGCCCGGTGCGGCACCATGGGCGGCGTGCCCTCATCCCGCCGCCCCACCGGTGCCCGCCGGTGGCCGCGGACGGGCGGGCAGGGGGCGGCGCCTCCGGTGGACACGACCCCGCTGGGCGTCCCGCGGCCCCAGACCCGGCCGATGCCGGCGCCCGCCCCGAAGATCACCGTCACCCGGGTCGCCGCCGCCCGCAGCCGCGAGCTGACCACCGCCGCCGCGCGCCGGGTCCGCGCCGCGAGCCGGGCCGACGGCGCGGGCGAGAGCGGGCTGACCCAGCTGCTGTGGGTGAACGCCCTGCACATGGCCGGCGACGCGATGATCGCCGTCTCGCTCGCCGGCACGCTCTTCTTCGCGGCCACCACCGACGCCCAGCGCGGCAACGTCGCGCTCTACCTGCTGGTGACCATGGCGCCGTTCGCGCTGCTGGCGCCGGTCATCGGCCCCGCCCTCGACCGGCTGCAGCGCGGTCGGCGGTGGGCGCTGGCGGTCTCGCTGGGCGGGCGGGCGGTGCTGGCCCTGGTCATGGCCCGGCACTTCGACGACCTGTGGCTCTACCCGGCGGCGCTCGGCGTCCTGGTGCTCTCCAAGGCGCACAACGTGCTGCGGGCGGCGGTGGTCCCCCGCGTGCTGCCCGGTGCGATGTCGCTGACCTCGGCGAACGCGCGGCTGTCGGTGTTCGGCCTCGTCACGGCCGGGGTCGCCGGCGGGCTGGGCGCCGGGGTGGCCGCGCTGATCGGCTTCGACTGGGAGCTGTGGGCCACCGCGGCGGTCTTCCTGGCCGGCGCGGTGCTCGCCGTCCGGCTCCCCCGGCACGTCGACGTACCCGCAGGCGAGGAGCCCGCCGACGTGCTCAGCACCACCGAGATCCCGGTCCCGGGTCGCCGGCGGCGGGTGACCCCGCACGTGGTGCTGGCGCTGCGGGCCAACGCGGCGCTGCGCGGCCTGGGCGGGTTTCTCACCATCTTCGCCGCCTTCCTGGTGCAGGCGACGTTCGCCGACGGCTGGTCGGCCACCCTCGCCCTCGGCGCGCTGGCCGCCGCGGCCGGGCTCGGCAGCTTCACGGGGACGGCGGTCGGGTCGCGGCTGCACTCCGCGGCCCCCGACCGGCTGGTGCTGCACGCCGCGTCCGCCGCCGCGGTGGTGACGGTGCTGGCCGCGGTCTTCTACGGGTTCGGCATGGCGGTGCTGGTCGCCGGCGTCTCCGCCGTGGCGAACGCGCTGGGCAAGGTGTCGCTCGACGCGATCATCCAGCGGGAGGTGCCCGAGAGCCTGCGCGCCTCGGCGTTCGCCCGCTCCGAGACGGTGCTGCAGCTGGCGTGGGTGGCCGGCGGGGCGCTCGGCATCGCCCTCCCGCCCACCGGCTGGATCGGGTTCACCGTCGCGGCGGCCCTGCTCGTGCTGGCCGTGGGGCTGATCCTGTGGAGCCTCTACCGCAGCCGTCCCGCGCCGGGGACGACGGGGGCCCCGGATGCGCCGACGACGCCGGTGGGACCGTCGTGGTCGTGAGAACGCCCCGCCCCGCCCTGCTGCTCGCCCTCTGCGCCGCCGGGTCGCTGACCGCCTGCGCCGGCGAGCCCGTGACCCCGCAGGACGTCCGGGTGCAGGCCGGCAGCCAGGACGTCACCGCCGCGCCGACCCAGTACTGCCTGGACGGCGAGGGGCAGCGCTACAGCACGCGCCCGCCGGTCGTCGAGGTCTCCCCGGACACCACGATCACGCTGACCGTGCCCGAGGTGATCGCCGAGCGCGGGTGGCAGGTGCAGGTGTTCGACGAGTCGCTGGAGGAGCTGATCGGCGAGGTCGACGTCCCCGCGGGCACGGAGAGGTTCGACGGGATCAGCTCCTCCGACGTCGTCCCGCCCGCCTTCTACCTGGTGGTGGTCGAGGACGCCGGTGGCGACTGCGGCGAGTTCACCGCGGCCTGGCCGGTCGGCTTCCTGCGCGCCGGTGGCGACCTGGGGAGCTGAGCGGCGCTCAGCCCTCCAGGTCGGTGGCGACCGCGCGCAGCACGGCGGCCACCTTCCGGGCGTGGCCCCGGTCGGGGTAGCGGCCGTGCCGCAGGCCCTCGGAGACGTCGTCGAGCAGCTTGATCAGGTCCTCGACGATCGGGACCAGCTCGTCGGGCTTCTTGCGCGAAGCCGCGGCGACGGTGGCCGCCACCGACGGCAGCGGGTCCAGCGGGCGCACCTGCAGCGCCTGGTCGCCGCGGCGGCCGGCGACGATGCCGAACTCCACCCGCTGACCGGGCTTGAGATCGGTGCCGGCCGGGAGCGCGTCCTTGTGCACGAAGACGTCGGGACCGTCCTCGCGGGACAGGAAGCCGAAGCCCTTCTCCGCGTTGAACCACTTCACTCTGCCGGTGGGCACGGTGGATCCCTCAGTTCCTCGCTGTGGCGCGGCGCGCTGGCCGGACGGTCGACGCGGCAGGACGCCGCTGGTGGACAGGTTAGCCGCCGTGGCGCCGCGCCGACCTGCCGATTCCGGGCGCGTCCCTACGCTGGGCCGGTGCCCGACCACCCCGACTACCGCTTCACCCTCGCCAACGAGCGCACGCTGCTGGCCTGGCTGCGGACCGGGCTGGCGCTGGTCGCCGGCGGCGTGGCCGTCGCCACCTACGCCCCCGACCTCGGGGTCCGCTGGGGCAGCTCCGCGGTCGCGCTCGGGCTGGTCCTCATCGGCCTGGGTGTCGCGCTGGCCGGCTACCGCCGCTGGCGGGTCAACGAGGCGGCGATCGAGGCCGGGCGCGCGCTCCCGGCCAGCCGGCTCGTCCCGGCCGCGGTCGCAGCCGTCGCGGCGGTGGTGGTCGTCGTCGGCGTCCTCGTGGGCGTGGAGGTGCTGCGCGGGTGACCGTGCCCGTGGAGACCCAACCCGAGCGCACGACCCTGTCCTGGCAGCGCACCGGCCTGGGGCTGCTGGCCGTGGCCGGGCTGGTGGGGCACCGGGCGGTGCACCTCGGCCGGCCGGCGCTGCTGGTCCTCGCGGGCGTCGCCGCGCTGGCCGGGCTCGGGGTGCTCGGCGGGCTCGCGCCGGCCCGCTACCGCCAGGTGCAGCGCCGGGTGGCCGGCGACCGGGCCGTCGCCGCACCCTGGGCCGCCCGCGCGGTGACCGCGACCGTGGTCCTCACCGCGCTCGCCACGGCGGTCGCGGTCCTCATCCCCGGCTGAGTTCGGCAGCAAGGTGACTCCAGGGTGGGAAACGCCCCCCGGCCACATCGAGCGCACCACGCTGAAGACGCTGTCGGGGCCGGCTGGTGCGCACGAAGGCGACGTTGAGCCGCTCCGGCAACCGATAAGCCGCGTCAGGGCGCGGCTCAACGGTCGGTTGAGCGGCTCAACCCGCGTGGCAACAGGTGCTGCTGACCCACGGAGCGACCGCCGGCCGACTTCCCCACCGGAAGGTCACCTTGCTGCCGAACTCATCCCCGGCTGACCCCCGGCACGACGTCCAGCCGGTCCAGCAGGTGCAGGAAGACGACGGCGAAGTCGTTCTCCGCCACCTCGGCGGCCACCCGGTCCCAGTCGACCTGCTCGCGCAGCGCCCGGGCCACCGGCAGCAGCCGCGCGAGGTCGCAGTAGTGCTCGTCCAGCGCCATCAGCTTGGAGACGACGATGTCGGTCGGCGCCATGACCGGCATCTGCACGGAGAGCACCGGCAGGACGTCGGCGCGGTCGACCAGGTCGGTCTCCACCGGTCGCCCGCAGGTGCGCCAGATGACGTCCACGAAGACGTCGTCCCGCTCGACCTTGAGCAGCCAGTCCTCCGCGGGGTCGACGACCTGCAGGCCGGCGTCTGCCAGCGCCTTCGCCGCTCGCTCCGCCTCGCCCGCCGGCACCAGGAAGTCGGCGTCGTGGTCGGGCTCGGGAGCACCGCGTACCCAGGCGGCGTAGCCGCCGCACAGCGCGAACGGCACGTCGGCCTGCTTCAGCGCGACGGCGGTGCGCTTCAGCAGGTCGCGCACCTGCTCGCGGGGAGACGTCTGCACCCAGCGCCTGCTACCCGTGGGCGCCGCCGGCACACGGAGGGGTAGATCAGACGGGCCGCGGGGCACAGGGACCGGGTGCGCATCGCGACCTTCAACATCCTGCACGGACGCTCGCTCGACGACGGCCGGGTCGACGTCGACCGGCTGGCCGCGGCGGTGAAGAGCCTGGACGCCGACGTGCTCGGCCTGCAGGAGGTCGACCGCGACCAGCCGCGCTCGCTCGGCGCGGACCTCACCGCCGTCGCCGCCGAGGCGATGGGGGCGGTCGACTCGCAGTTCGTCGCCGCGCTCTCCGGGACGCCCGGCGGCACCTGGATGGCGGCCACCGGCGACGAGCAGCCCGGCTCGGCGAGCTACGGGATCTCGCTGCTCTCCCGCCACCCCGTCGTCTCCTGGCGGGTGGTCCGGCTGGCGCCGCTGCGGGTGAGCGTGCCGCTGTGGTCGCCGGACTCGCGGCGGCCGTTCCTGGCCCGCGACGAACCGCGGGTGGCCGTCGCCGCCGTCGTCGACGGCCCGGCCGGGCGGTTCACCGTGGCCAACACCCACCTGTCGTTCATCCCGCGGTGGAACGGCCACCAGCTGCGCACCCTCGTGCGCTCGCTCGAGGGCACACCGGAGCCGCTGGTGCTCATGGGCGACCTGAACATGCAGCCGCGCGCCGCCGCCCGGAACAGCGGGCTGACGCCGATCGCGGCCGCGGCCACCTTCCCGGCGCCGCGGCCGTCACGGCAGCTGGACCACGTGCTGGTGCGCGGTGACCTGCGGGCGGACGGCCCGGCCGAGGCGGTGCGGCTGCCGCTGTCGGACCACCGGGCGCTCGTGGTCCGGGTCGCGGCCGGCTGAGCAGCGGGGAGGGGTCGCGGTGGCGCACCGCGCAGTGGATCATGACCGCATGCCCGGAGCCGTCCGCATCCTGTCGCTGGTCGCCACGGTCGTGCGCACGGTGTTCGCGGTGATCGCCGCGATCATCGTCGTCCACGCGGTCTTCGTGCTCTTCGAGGCCAACCCGGGGAACGTCCTCGTGCAGTTCGCGGCCGGCTGGCGCGACTCGTTCGGCTGGTTCACCCGCGACCTGTTCACGCCGTCGGACCCGGAGGTCGCCGAGGCGGTCAACGCCGCGCTGGCCGCGCTGATCTGGGTGGTCGCGGGCTCCCTGCTGTCGAAGCTGGTCGTCAAGCTGGCGCCGGGCAGCACCGCCCGCGTCTAGCTAGGCGTTCCGCACCGCCGCCGCGGGCTCCAGCCCGAGCTCGGAGACCGCGACCTGGCGCATCTCGACCTTGCGGACCTTGCCGGTGACGGTCATCGGGAACTCGTCGACGACCTTCACGTACCGCGGCACCTTGTAGTGGGCCAGCCGGCCGGCGCAGAACTCCCGCAGGGCCTCCGCGGTGAGCGGCTCGGCGCCCTCGCGCAGCCGCACCCAGGCCATGAGCTCCTCCCCGTACCGCTCGTCGGGGACGCCGATGACCTGGGCGTCGACGACGTCGGGGTGGGTGTAGAGGAACTCCTCGATCTCCCGCGGGTACACGTTCTCCCCGCCGCGGATCACCATGTCCTTGATCCGGCCGACGATGTTCAGGTAGCCGGCCTCGTCCATGACGGCGAGGTCGCCGGTGTGCATCCAGCGGGCGGCGTCGATTGCCTCGGCGGTCTTCTCCGGCTCCTCCCAGTAGCCGAGCATCACCGAGTAGCCGCGGGTGCAGAACTCCCCCGGCGTGCCGCGGGGGACGGTGAGGCCGGTGACCGGGTCGACGACCTTGACCTCGAGGTGGGGGTGCACGCGGCCGACGGTGGAGGTGCGACGGTCGAGGTCGTCGTCGGCGCCGGTCTGGGTGGACACCGGGCTGGTCTCGGTCATGCCGTAGCAGATGGTCACGTCGGTCATGCCCATCTCGGCGACGACCCGCTTCATCACCTCCACCGGGCACGGGGAGCCGGCCATGATGCCGGTGCGCAGGGTGGAGAGGTCGTACTCGGCGAAGTCCGGCAGGCCGAGCTCCGCGATGAACATCGTCGGGACGCCGTAGAGCGAGGTGCAGCGCTCGTCCTGGACGGCGCGCAGCGTCAGCGCGGGGTCGAAGCCGGGCGCCGGGATCACCATCGTCGCGCCGTGGCTGGTCGCCGCGAGGTTGCCCATGCCCATGCCGAAGCAGTGGTAGTAGGGCACCGGGATGCAGATGCGGTCGGCCTCGGTGTAGCCGCAACCCTCGCCCACGAAGAACCCGTTGTTGAGCAGGTTGTGGTGGGTGAGCGTGGCGCCCTTGGGGAAGCCCGTCGTCCCCGAGGTGTACTGGATGTTGATCGGGTCGTCGGCCGACAGAGAAGCCTCGCGCTCGGCCAGCATGGCCCGGTCGGCGGTCCGCCCGGCGTCCATCAGCGCGTCCCACTCCGGGGAGCCGAGGAACAGCACCTCGCGCAGCGCGGGGCAGTCCCCCCGGACCTCGGCGACCATCGCGCGGTAGTCGCTGGTCTTGAACTCCGGGGCGCTCACGAGCATCGAGATGCCGGCCTGCTTCAGCACGTAGGCGAGCTCGTGGGTGCGGTAGGCCGGGTTGATGTTGACCAGGATCGCGCCGAGCTTCGCCGTCGCGTACTGGACGAACACCCACTCGGCGCAGTTGGGCGCCCAGATGCCGACCCGGTCGCCCTTGCCGACGCCGAGGGCGTCCAGCCCGAGGGCGCAGGCGTCGACGTCGGCGACCAGCTGCGGATAGGTCCAGCGGCGGCCCGAGGCGCACTCGACGAGCGCCTCGTGGTCACCCACCCGCGCCGCCGTCCGATCCAGGTTCGCCCCGATCGTGTCGCCGAGCAGGGGGACCGTGGAGGTCCCGCTGCTGTAGGACGGCAGCGCGGGCGCGGTCACCGCCGCCGACCCTCTGCGGTCTGGACGCCGGCCCGGTTGGGCTTGTCCGTCGGGTGGGCGTAGCGCAGCCGGTCGGCCGGGAGCGGGAAGCCGTGGTCCTCGCCGAACGGCGACAGCCCGCCGGCGACCGAGGCGGAGAGCTCGGTGATCGGCGGGCCACCGCCGTCGGACTCGCCCCAGGTGGGTTCCACCAGGTGCGCGTGCTTCTCGTTGCGCTTGGCCATGACGCCTCCGTGTGCGGTAGCGGGTGCACCGCGCGGTGCACTGTTGCCCGACATCTTCCCCTGACCGACCTGCCGACCGCGCGCCACCGCCCCCCGTGGCGGCGGTGGTGTCGCGGTCAGCGCCCGCGTGCGATGGCGCGGGCCCCGTAGAGGGTGCCCTCTCCCTCGGCGGTGAACACCCACTGCCCGGACCCGACCGGTGCGGCGAGCACGCCGGCGCCGTCGAGGGCCTGCACCGCGCGGGTGCGCCAGATCGCGGTGCTCAGCAACCTCAGGTGCACGGCGTCGTCCCCGCCGTCGGGTTCGAAGGAGAGCACCGCGGGCCCGGCGACGTAGAGCTGCCCCGTGCGCCACGTGGTGCCGGCCAGCGCCCGCCGCCAGCGGCTGGTGCGCATCAGCGCGCCGGCGCCGACGACGACGGCGGCCAGCCCGCCGAGGACGAGCGCGAGGACGGCGAGCCCGGCACCGGGCACCCGCCGGCCGTCCTCCCCGGCCAACGTCACGGTGGCGACGCCGAGCAGGACGCCGAGGACGACGGCGATGGCGCCGCCGCCCAGCCAGCGCAGCGCCCCGACCTGGAGGGCGGCCAGGGCGGTCCGGGTGCCGGGGTCGTCACTCGCGGGGTGCATGGGCCCATGCTGGCAGCAGCGTCCGCGGGGGCGGCGACGTAGCGTGGACCGGATGTCCACGGAAGCCCCTGCGACGCTCGCCGCCTGGTTGCGCACCCGCAGCGACGAGCAGCTGCGCGCGTTGCTGGCGGCCCGGCCGGACGTCGCCCGCCCCGCCCCCTCCGACGTCGTCGCGCTGGCCAGCCGGCTCGCCGTCCCGGTGTCGGTCGACCGCGCCCTCGACGAGCTCGACGCCGCGACGCTGCAGGTGCTCGACGCCGTCCTGCTGGCGCCCACCGACGGGATGCCGCCCGACGCGCTGGTCGCCGCGCTGCCGGAGGTGCCCGATGAGGTGGTCGAGGCCGCCGTCGAGGCGCTCACCACGCGGGCGCTGCTGTGGGGCGACGACGTCCTGCACGCCCCCGACCCGGTGCGCCGCGCCGTCCGGCACCCCGCCGGGCTGGGCCGCCGGGCGGTCGACCTGCGGCTGCAGCTGCCCGCGGACCTCCCCGCGGCCGTCGCCGAGCTGGCTCCCGAGGAGCGCGCCGTCCTGGAGCGGCTGGCCGGCGACCGACCGGTCGGGCACCTCCCCGAGGCGCCGAACGGCGGGGCCACCCCGGCGCGGCGGCTGCTGCAGCGCGGCCTGCTGGCCCGCATCGACGCGCTGAACGTCGAGCTCCCCCGCGAGCTCGGGCTGCTGCTGCGCGGCGACCGGCCCTACGGCCCGCCGCGGCGGCGGCCGGAGCCCGCTCCGGTGACGCGCGACCCGCAGGTGGTGGACCGGCAGTCCGCCGGTGCGGCGCTGGAGCAGGTAGGGCGGGTCGGGGAGCTGCTGGCGCTGCTGGAGGAGGAGCCGGCCGGGCTGCTGCGCAGCGGCGGGGTGGGCGTCCGCGACCAGAAGCGGCTGGCCAAGACCCTCAAGGTGGCCGAGCCCGACGCCGCCTGGCTGCTGGAGCTGGCGCACGCCGCCGGGCTGCTCGACGTCGGCGGGCCGCACCGCGACGAGTGGCTGCCCACCCGCGCCTACGACGTCTGGCGGGAGCAGGACCTCGCCGACCGCTGGGCGGTGCTGGCCGCCGGGTGGCTGGGCGCCGTCCGGTTGCCGTCGCTGGTGGGCGTGCGCGACGTGGCCGGCAAGGCCGCCAACCCGCTCTCCCCCGACCTGGTGCGGCACACTGCGCCGACGATCCGCCGGTCGGCGCTGGCCGTGCTCGCCGAGCTGCCGCCGGGTTCCGGGCTGCCGCCCGACGAGCTCGTCGCGCTGCTGCGCTGGCGCACCCCGCGCCGGGCCGACCGGCTGGCGCCGGTGCCCGACATGCTGGCCGAGGCCGCGCGGCTGGGCGTGCTCGTGGGCGGGGTGCTCGCCACCGGCGGCCGCGGGCTGCTCGCCACGGGGGAGGACGGCGCCGCCGACGGCGTGCGGGGGCTGCTGCCCGAGCCGGTCGACCACGTGCTCGCCCAGCCGGACCTCTCGCTGATCGCCCCGGGGCCGCTGGTCGCCGACCTGGCCGACACCCTCTCGGTCGTCGCCGACGTCGAGTCCTCCGGCGGGGCGACGGTGTTCCGGGTGTCGGAGTCCTCGGTCCGCCGGGCGCTGGACGCGGGCTGGTCGGCGTCGGACCTGCACGACTTCTTCGCGAAGGCGTCCCGCACCCCGGTCCCCCAGGCGCTGGACTACCTGGTCGACGACGTGACCCGCCAGCACGGGCGGCTGCGGGTGGGGGCGATCGAGTCCTACGTGCGCTCGGACGACCACGGGCTGCTCTCCCAGGTGCTCGGCGACCGGCGCACCGCGGCCGCCGAGCTGCGCCGGCTGGCCCCGGGGGTGCTGGTGAGCGGGCTGGGCGCCGACGAGGTGCTCACCGTGCTGCGCGAGGCCGGCTACGCCCCGGCCGGCGAGCACCCGGGCGGGGCGGTGCTCACCCGGCCGCCGGCCCGGCCGCGCGCCGCCGGCCGCCGCGGGACCGAGCCGCCGGCCGCGCCGCGACCGCTGAGCGGGGCCGACCTGGACACGACGGTGCGGGAGATCCGCGCCGGTGACGCAGCGCTGGCCGCACGCCGCGGCGAGGCGGTCCGCCAGGTGCCCGGGGTGACGACGGCGTCGACGCTGGAGCTCTTGTCGCGGGCGGTCCGGGAGGGCGTGCCGGTGTGGCTGGGGTACGTGGACGCCCAGGGCAGCAGCAGCCAGCGCGTCGTGCAGCCGGTCTCGCTGGCCGGGGGCTTCCTGCAGGGCTACGACGAGCGCCGCGGGGAGAGCCGCACCTTCGCCGTCCACCGCATCACGTCGGTGGCCCTGGTGGAGGACGACGCGGGCTGACCGTTCCGTCGGTGGGTGGCTCTACCGTGCCGCCGTGACCGAGACGTTCACCGCCGTCCTCTGGCTGCACGACGGCCCGGCCGGGTGGCACTTCCTCACCCTGCCGCCGGAGGTCGCCGACGACGTGCGGGAGCTCGGCGCGGCCGCGCGCGCCGGGTTCGGCTCCGTGCGCGTCACCGCCACCGTCGGCGGCACCTCGTGGCAGACGTCGGTGTTCCCCGACGCGCGGAGCGGCTCCTTCGTGCTGCCGGTGAAGAAGCCGGTGCGGGCCGCCGAGGGGTTGCGGGCCGGCGACCGGGTGCGGGTCGAGCTCGCCGTCAGCCCGGATCCGGCACGGCGTAGCGGCGGGTGAGCATCCAGCCGACCCGGCCTAGGACCGCCAGCAGGTAGAGCCCGAGGACGGCGAAGGCCCAGCCGTCGAGCCGGGGGTCGGCCAGCTGCGCCGCGCGGACCACGAGCACCTGCACCGCGGCGAACAGCAGCAGCGTCCACGCGCCGATCCACCACAGGTCGTCGGCCACGAGGGCGCGCAGGCGCGGCAGGCGCTCGGGGCGCTTCCAGTACTCGGGGTGCGGCACGGTGAACAGGTGGGCGGGCGCCCGGTGGACCATCACCACCAGGCCGGCGAAGAGCAGCGCCATGCCCAGCGCGAGCAGCCCGGAGGTCCACAGCGCCTCCGCGCGGCCGGCCCACCGGTCCGGGTCGCCGGCGCCCCCGAAGTGGACCGGCGCCCGCTCGGGCAGCCGGGCCAGCGACCAGGTCCAGGCCGCCGCGCAGGCGGCGGCCGCCGCGAGGAACCACCACCGCCCCGAGCCCATGCCGGCCAACCTATCGGCGCCCGCGTCGTCGCCGACCCCCGTGAGAGGGAAGGTCGCGTCGTCCCCCGGCGTTACCGTGGGCAGTCCGCATCCCATGGAGAGAGTTGACGCGTGCCTGACGGCCCCCTGATCGTCCAGTCGGACAAGACCCTGCTGCTCGAGGTCGACCACCCGCTGGCCCGTGACTGCCGCGCCGCCATCGCGCCCTTCGCGGAGCTGGAGCGCTCCCCCGAGCACGTGCACACCTACCGCGTGACGCCGCTGGCGCTGTGGAACGCGCGCGCCGCCGGGCACGACGCCGAGCAGGTCGTCGACGCGCTGGTCCGCTACTCGCGCTACCCCGTGCCGCACGCGCTGCTGGTCGACGTCGCCGACACGATGGACCGCTTCGGCCGGCTGACCCTGCAGAACGACCCGGTGCACGGGCTGGTGCTGAGCTCCACCGACCGGGCGGTGCTGGAGGAGGTCGTCCGGTCCAGGAAGGTCGCCCCGATGCTGGGCGCCCGGATCGACGCCGACAGCGTCGTCGTCCACCCCTCGGAGCGCGGCCGGCTCAAGCAGGCGCTGCTCAAGATCGGCTGGCCGGCCGAGGACCTCGCCGGTTACGTCGACGGGCAGGCGCACCCGATCTTCCTGGAGCAGGACAGCTGGCAGCTGCGGGACTACCAGCAGGAGGCCGTGGACGGGTTCTGGGCCGGCGGCTCGGGCGTCGTCGTGCTGCCCTGTGGCGCGGGCAAGACGCTGGTCGGCGCCGCGGCGATGGCCGAGGCGAAGGCGACCACGCTGATCCTGGTGACCAACACCGTCTCGGGGCGGCAGTGGAAGCGTGAGCTGATCGCGCGCACGACGCTGACCGAGGAGGAGATCGGCGAGTACTCCGGCGAGCGCAAGGAGATCCGGCCGGTCACCATCGCGACCTACCAGGTGATCACCACCCGCCGGAAGGGCGAGTACCGGCACCTGGACCTCTTCGACGCGCAGGACTGGGGCCTGATCGTCTACGACGAGGTGCACCTGCTCCCGGCGCCGATCTTCCGGTTGACCGCCGACCTGCAGTCCCGCCGCCGGCTGGGGTTGACCGCGACGCTCGTGCGCGAGGACGGGCGGGAGGACGACGTCTTCTCGCTCATCGGGCCCAAGCGCTACGACGCCCCGTGGAAGGACATCGAGTCCCAGGGCTACATCGCGCCGGCCGAGTGCGTCGAGGTGCGGGTCGCGCTCGACGACGAGGAGCGGATGACCTACGCCGTCGCCGAGCCCGAGGAGCGCTACCGGATCGCGGCGACCGCGCAGTCGAAGCTGCCGGTGATCCGCCGGGTGCTCGACCGGCACCCCGACGAGCAGAAGCTGGTGATCGGCGCCTACCTGGACCAGCTCGAGGAGCTCGGCACCGCGCTGGACGCCCCGGTGATCCAGGGGTCGACGACGAACCGGGAGCGGGAGCGGCTGTTCCAGGCCTTCCGGGTCGGGGAGATCAAGACCCTCGTCGTCTCGAAGGTCGCGAACTTCTCCATCGACCTGCCCGAGGCCGCGGTCGCGGTGCAGGTGTCGGGGACCTTCGGCTCACGGCAGGAGGAGGCGCAGCGGCTCGGCCGGGTGCTGCGGCCCAAGGCCGACGGGCGGCAGGCGCACTTCTACACCGTGGTCAGCCGCGACACCCTCGACAGCGAGTACGCCGCCCACCGGCAGCGCTTCCTCGCCGAGCAGGGCTATGCCTACACGATCGTCGACGCCGCCGACCTGGCCGGCCCGGGTGAGGTCAACGGCCCCGACTGGGTGGACAAGCCCGCCGACTGATTCCCTATCGGGGATCGGCTGTCAAGAGGGGGTCGCGCTTGACGGTGCGGTGGGCGCTCTTCGACGATGAGGGGCGGGGAAGGTCGCCTCGTTCGTCGGCACCTCGAGTGCCTGACCTGACATGTCCCGTAGGGGCTTGCTGAGGGGCCTTCCCCGCCTTCTTGCGGCTGCGCCGGCGAGCGCGGACGTCGGTGGGGACGGTCCACTGTTCGGCGATGTTGGCCTTGGCCTGCTCTGGGGTGACTGGGGTGCCGTTGGTGTCGCAGACGACGTAGGGCATGCCGCGGTTCATCACCGCCCAGAAGCGTTCGGCGAGGTGGCCGGCGACCACGCAGAGAGCCTTGAGGTGCTCGGCGCCGCGTTCGACCATCTGCACGTAGTAGACGCGGGCCAGCTGGGGGTCCTGCTTGCGGGCGTGGTCGGCGGCGCGGATGAACGTGCTGCGCATCAGCGACGAGCCGGCCTTGGACATGGGTTGTCCCTTGCGGTCGGTGTCGCCGGTCTCGGAGGCCCGCGGGGCGAGCCCCAGGTAGGACTTGAAGTGCGGGCCGGAGGGGAACCGGCCGGGGCGGCCGATGCCGGCGGCCGCGACCGGCGCGCCGACCTCGGCCAGGCCGGGCAGCGAGCGGGCCAGCTGGCCTGGATCGGCCCACCGGTAGGCCTCCTCCCGGCTGGCGGCGTGGGCGCCGAGCTCGGCCTGGATCGCGCGCAGCAGCCGGACCTCGGTGGCGACCTCGGCGGCCAGATCAGCGAAGGCGAGCGCCGGGTGGTCCCCGTAGAGCTCGACGGCCGCGGCGGCAGCAGCGCGCCACGCTTCGGCGCGGTCGGCACCGAGGTGGTTCTTCGATGCCTTGGCGATCAGCGCGGTCAGTCGGGCCGGCCCAGCCTTGAGCAGCGCCCGCGGGTCGGCCCAGCGCTCGAGTACCGCCAGGTCGGCCTGGCCGAGGTCGCCGGTCAACGGCGAGCACGGCATCAGCTGGCGGACCAGGTCCTTGATCCGCACCTTGTGCTCGCTGGCGGCCCGGGTCAGCCGGTCAGCGGCACGAACCCGCCGATCCAGCGCCGCGGCCTCGGCACCGGGCAGCTCCAGCGGCTGCAGCCCGGCCGGGTCGATCAGCGGCAGCCGGGCCAGGGTGTCGGCGTCGATGCCGTTGCTCTTGGCGTGTCGAGACAGGAACCGACGCAGGTCGGCGGCCTTGGCACTGGACACCCGGAACACCAGATGGCCGCGGGTGGTGAAGAAGACCGCGACCGGCAACCACGCCGGCCCGGTCGGCTCGAACACCACCTCCAGGTGGGTTCCCGGCTCGGTGCCGGCCAGCGCCGCGGACTCGATCGCGGCCAGGCTGGCCACCGTTGGCTCACACCGGCGACGGCACACCTCCCGGCCGTCCTCGGCCAGCACCCGTACCGTGTGCGCGCTGGCGATCCCCAGGTCGATCCCGACCAGCCGTCGTTGCATCTGTTCCTCCTCGAGCCCACCGGACATTCCGCTCCGGCGGCCCGAGACGGGCGGCT
>NZ_JASNFN010000028.1:0-14376 GCF_030731085.1 Blastococcus carthaginiensis
AGCCGCCCGTCTCGGGCCGCCGGAGCGGAATGTCCGGTGGGCTCGAGGAGGAACAGATGCAACGACGGCTGGTCGGGATCGACCTGGGGATCGCCAGCGCGCACACGGTACGGGTGCTGGCCGAGGACGGCCGGGAGGTGTGCCGTCGCCGGTGTGAGCCAACGGTGGCCAGCCTGGCCGCGATCGAGTCCGCGGCGCTGGCCGGCACCGAGCCGGGAACCCACCTGGAGGTGGTGTTCGAGCCGACCGGGCCGGCGTGGTTGCCGGTCGCGGTCTTCTTCACCACCCGCGGCCATCTGGTGTTCCGGGTGTCCAGTGCCAAGGCCGCCGACCTGCGTCGGTTCCTGTCTCGACACGCCAAGAGCAACGGCATCGACGCCGACACCCTGGCCCGGCTGCCGCTGATCGACCCGGCCGGGCTGCAGCCGCTGGAGCTGCCCGGTGCCGAGGCCGCGGCGCTGGATCGGCGGGTTCGTGCCGCTGACCGGCTGACCCGGGCCGCCAGCGAGCACAAGGTGCGGATCAAGGACCTGGTCCGCCAGCTGATGCCGTGCTCGCCGTTGACCGGCGACCTCGGCCAGGCCGACCTGGCGGTACTCGAGCGCTGGGCCGACCCGCGGGCGCTGCTCAAGGCTGGGCCGGCCCGACTGACCGCGCTGATCGCCAAGGCATCGAAGAACCACCTCGGTGCCGACCGCGCCGAAGCGTGGCGCGCTGCTGCCGCCGCGGCCGTCGAGCTCTACGGGGACCACCCGGCGCTCGCCTTCGCTGATCTGGCCGCCGAGGTCGCCACCGAGGTCCGGCTGCTGCGCGCGATCCAGGCCGAGCTCGGCGCCCACGCCGCCAGCCGGGAGGAGGCCTACCGGTGGGCCGATCCAGGCCAGCTGGCCCGCTCGCTGCCCGGCCTGGCCGAGGTCGGCGCGCCGGTCGCGGCCGCCGGCATCGGCCGCCCCGGCCGGTTCCCCTCCGGCCCGCACTTCAAGTCCTACCTGGGGCTCGCCCCGCGGGCCTCCGAGACCGGCGACACCGACCGCAAGGGACAACCCATGTCCAAGGCCGGCTCGTCGCTGATGCGCAGCACGTTCATCCGCGCCGCCGACCACGCCCGCAAGCAGGACCCCCAGCTGGCCCGCGTCTACTACGTGCAGATGGTCGAACGCGGCGCCGAGCACCTCAAGGCTCTCTGCGTGGTCGCCGGCCACCTCGCCGAACGCTTCTGGGCGGTGATGAACCGCGGCATGCCCTACGTCGTCTGCGACACCAACGGCACCCCAGTCACCCCAGAGCAGGCCAAGGCCAACATCGCCGAACAGTGGACCGTCCCCACCGACGTCCGCGCTCGCCGGCGCAGCCGCAAGAAGGCGGGGAAGGCCCCTCAGCAAGCCCCTACGGGACATGTCAGGTCAGGCACTCGAGGTGCCGACGAACGAGGCGACCTTCCCCGCCCCTCATCGTCGAAGAGCGCCCACCGCACCGTCAAGCGCGACCCCCTCTTGACAGCCGATCCCCGATAGGGAATCAGGCGGCGACGATCTCGCCGACCGGCCGCAGCAGCGGCAGCAGCACCTCGTCGGCGACGAACTCGACCTGCTCGGGCGTCAGCGGCTCGGCCATGCGGTAGCGCTGCCACCAAAAGGCCTCGAGCACCGAGGCGAGGAGCCGCAGCCGCTCGAGCCGCACGGGCTCCCCGCGCTGCTGAGCGCGCTCGCCGAGGGTCTGGACGGCGGCGGCCAGCGGCCGGACGAGCGCCTCGTCGAGCCCCGCGCGCAGCTCCTCGTCGTGCCGGGCCGCGCCGACCAGGCTGGCGACCGCGCGCTCCTCGCGGTCCAGCGGCCGCGTCCAGCGCTCGGTGATCAGACCCAGCAGGTCGGCGCGCAGCGATCCGGCGTCCTCGGGCAGCACCACGAGGTCGAACCGGCTCACCGCGGCCCGGGCCATCGCCGACATCGACGGCCACCGGCGGTAGATGCCGGCCTTGCCCGCGCGGGCGCGAGCGGCGATGCGGTCGCTGTTCAGGCGCCCCCAGCCCTCGTCGGCCAGGATGTCGACGGCCACGGCGAGCAGTTGCTCGGACAGCTCCGCGCTCAGCGGACGCCCCGGCGTCCCGCTCACGACCCCATCCCGTCACGGCTTGTCATATGCACCGGCACATCCTGGCCCGCGGACCCGGTCACCACAACGATCTAGATCATCTGAGTTTCGGACAACTCGCCCGAGCGCTCCCCCGACGGGGTCGACCGCCCTGCTCAGGCCCCCGCGGCGCTCTCGACGTGCACCTGGAGTTTCGCGCCGTCGTCGGACAGCCAGCCCTGCGCCCGGGCCCCGGCGATCATCTCGTCCCACCGCGTGGTCCAGTCCCCGGCCGTCGCCCGGGGCTCCGCGGCGGCCCGCAGCGCGGCCACGTCCAGGAACGCCGTCTCGGCGTCCTGCAGCCGCCCCAGGCCGGACCGCTCGAGCGCCTCGGCCGCCTCCTCGTCGGTGACGACGCCCAGGGCCAGGTGCAGGCTGCCCAGGTCCTCGACGTCGACCACCCGTGCCTCGGGGCGCTCGTCGGCGCCCGTGACGATCTCGACGATCATGCGGTCCTCCTCGTTCAGACGTGCCAGGGGAAACGGGTGAAGTCGGGATCGCGCTTCTCCAGGAAGGCGTCCCGGCCCTCGACGGCCTCCTCGGCCATGTAGGCCAGCCGGGTGGTCTCCCCGGCGAACAGCTGCTGGCCGACCAGGCCGTCGTCGATCAGGTTGAACGAGTACTTCAGCATCCGCTGGGCGGTCGGCGACTTGGCCACGATCTTCCGGCCCCAGTCCAGGGCGGTCGCCTCCAGCTCCGCGTGCGGGACGACGCGGTTGACCATGCCCATCGCATGGGCATCGGCCGCGGTGTACTCCTCGCCGAGGAAAAAGATCTCCCGCGCGAACTTCTGGCCGACCTGCCGCGCGAGGTACGCCGAGCCGAAGCCGCCGTCGAAGCTGCCGACGTCGGCGTCGGTCTGCTTGAACCGGGCGTGCTCGGCGCTGGCCAGGGTGAGGTCGCTGACCACGTGCAGGCTGTGCCCGCCGCCGGCCGCCCACCCGGGGACGACGCAGAGGACGACCTTGGGCATGAACCGGATCAGCCGCTGCGCCTCGAGAATGTGCAGCCGGCCGCTCGACCCCTCGCTGTGCTCGTAGCCGTACCTGCCGCGCACCCGCTGGTCACCGCCCGAGCAGAAGGCCCAGCCGCCGTCCTTGGGGCTCGGCCCGTTGCCGGTGAGGATCACGCAGCCGACGTCGGTGGACAGCCGGGCGTGCTCCAGCGCGGTGATCAGCTCGTCGACGGTCTGCGGCCGGAAGGCGTTGCGCACCTCGGGCCGGTCGAAGGCGATGCGGACGACGCCGGCGTCCACGGCGCGGTGGTAGGTGATGTCGGTGAAATCGAAGCCCTCGACCGGCGCCCACGCGGAGCTGTCGAAGATCTCGGAGACGTCGTCGCGGGCGCTCATGCGCCGAACCTAACCCGCGGTCCGGGGCGGAGCAGCGCCGTCCCCGAGGAGGGGCCGCAGCCGGTCCAGGGAGGCGGCCAGCCCCGGGTGCAGCGCCACCGCGGACAGCCCCGCCAGCGGCACCCAGGCCACGCCGTCGCTCTCGCCGTCCAGCCGGAGGTCCACCGCCTCGAACCGGCGCGCCGGCCGGGCGAGCACCGTCGTGTAGGCCCAGCCGCCGTGGTCGTCGACCGATTGCGCGCCCAGGACGACGTCGGCCGCGGTGAGCCCCAGCTCCTCCCGCACCTCGCGCAGGGCGCCGTCGGCCGGGGCCTCGCCCGCGTGCAGGGCGCCCCCCGGCGTGCCCCACGTGCCGCCGTGGTGGGACCACCAGGCGCGGTACTGCAGCAGCAGCTCGACGCCGTCCGGGCCGTCGCGGTGGATCAGCAGACCGGCCGCGCCTGCGCGCCCCCAGTGGCGGTGCCCCTGGTCGCAGGCGGTCCAGCCGTCGGTCGAGGAGAGCACGTCGGCCAGTCAACCCGGTCGCGCGCCGCCGCGCCCGGCCCGGGTGCGGCGAGGCGTCCGCGCGAGACGGAGTGCGCGGATGGTCAGTTTTCGGCACGGGAATGGCGCGTCTGCGCACACTGTCCTGACGCGAAACGCTAGCCGGCCCAGCTTGGACCAGTCGAAGGTTGCGTGACGCGGCACTAGTTTCCTGAGGACGACATCGGAACCCCCGGAGGACGAGCGCATGAGCACCACGACGACCATGGCCGAGCTGAACGGGCTCACCGGCACCGAGCTGGGCGCGAGCGACTGGTACGAGGTCACCCAAGAGCACGTGAACCTCTTCGCCGACGCGACCGGCGACCACCAGTGGATCCACGTCGACGTCGAGCGCGCGGAGAAGGAGAGCCCCTTCGGCGGGCCGATCGCGCACGGCTACCTCACCCTGTCGCTGCTGGCCTCGCTCTCGTCGCAGGTCCTCGCCGTGACCGACACCGTGATGGGCGTGAACTACGGCCTGAACAAGGTGCGCTTCCCCTCCCCCGTGCCGGTGGGCTCCCGGGTCCGGCTGACCGCGACCCTGAAGTCGGTCGAGGAGGTCACCGGCGGCCTGCAGGTGACGCTGGGCGCCGTGATCGAGCGCGAGGGCGGGGACAAGCCGGTCTGCATCGCCGAGCCGGTCTTCCGCTACTACGGCGGCTGAACGCCGGGTGCGCATCGCCGTCTTCACCGGGTCGCACGCCGGCCCGCCGGCCCACGCGGACGCCGCCGCGGCCTTCGCCACCGGGCTCGCGCGGGCCGGCGTCGGCATCGTCTACGGCGGCGGCCGCGTCGGGCTGATGGGGATCGTCGCCGACGCCGCGCTCGCCGCCGGCGGTGAGGTGGTGGGCGTCATCCCGCAGCACCTCGTCGACGACGAGCTGGCCCACCCCGGGCTCCCGCGCCTCGAGGTGGTCGCGACCATGCACGAGCGCAAGGCGCTGATGGCCGGCCTCGCCGACGCGTTCATCGCCCTCCCCGGCGCCGCGGGCACCCTCGAGGAGCTCTTCGAGGCCTGGACGTGGGGCATGCTCGGGCTGCACGCCAAGCCGGCGGCGCTGCTGGACGTCGACGGTTTCTGGCAGCCGCTGCTGGCCCAGCTGCGCCGCATGGTCGACGACGGGTACCTCGACGCCCGGCGGCTGGATGCGCTCGGGGTGGTGCACGACGCCGCCGGCCTGCTGCGCTTCGTCGAGGGCTACGTGCACCCGCCGCGCAAGTGGACGGCGCCCTCGTCGTCCTGACCGCGGCAGCCTCACCTAGTACCGCGTCACGCAACCTTCGACTGGTCCAAGCTGGGCCGGCTAGCGCTTCGCGTCAGGACAGTGTGCGCAGACGCGCCATTCCCGTGCCGAGAACTGACCATCTGCGCACTCCGTCGCCATCCGCGGCGGTCTCGGGAAGGCAGGCGAACGTTGACGGCCGCAGTACTAGCGTCGGGCGGGTGGAGCACTGGGACGTCGTCGTCGTCGGAGGGGGCCCGGCCGGCGCCGCTGCCGCCCTGGCCGCCCGGCGGGCCGATCCGGCCGCCCGCGTCCTGGTGCTCGACCGCGCCGGCTTCCCCCGCGACAAGGTCTGCGGCGACGGCATCGCCGCCGAGGCGTTCGACGTCCTGGCCGGCCTGGGGGTGGAGCCGGCCACCGTCACCGACGGTTTCCCCGCCGTCCCGCGGCTGCGGCTGACCTCGCCGCGCGGGACCACCGTCGAGCGGGCCACCGAGCGCCCCTCGCACGTCATCCCGCGCGCGGTGCTCGACGCGCGTCTCATCGGGGTGGCCCAGGACGCGGGGGCGGTGCTCCGCCGCCAGCAGGTGCGGCAGGTCAGCGTGCACCCCGACCGCGTCGAGGTGGACGGGTCCGTCACCGCCGGGGTGCTGATCGGGGCCGATGGCGCAGAATCGGTGGTCCGCCGGGCGCTGGGCGTGCGGCGCAACGCGCCCACCGAGCTGGCCGTGGCGCTGCGCGGGTACGCCCCCGAGCTCCCGGGGCAGGCCGGGGTGCAGGTCATCGTCACCACCGAGCAGCGCTGGCCCGCCTACGCCTGGTCCTTCCCCCTCGGCGACGGGCGGGCCAACGTGGGCTACGGGGAGCTGGTGTCCGGCGGTGCCAGCCGGGCCGGCCTGGAGGACGGGCTGCGCCGCCTGCTGCCCGGCGTCGCCCCCGACGCGCTGCGTGCCCACCGCCTGCCGCTGAGCACCGGGAGACCGCGGCAGCCCGACGGCCGGGTGCTGCTCGCCGGCGACGCGACCGCGCTGATCAACCCGCTCACCGGCGAGGGCATCTTCTACGCGGTGCTCTCGGGCGCCCTGGCCGGCGTGGCCGCCGGTGCGGGCGCGGGGGCCGGCGCGGCCTACCGGGAGGCGCTGGGGCGCCGTCTGGGCCGGCACCTGCGGCACTCCACGACGGCGTCCTGGCTCAGCCGCCGGCCGGCGCTCATGGATGCGGTGCTGCGCTCGGCCGGCGCGCGGCAGCAGGTGTTCGACGACGTGGTGCGGCTCGGGCTGGCCGACGGCCGGCTCACCCTGCGGGCGCTCGCCGGGGCGGCGCGCCACCTGCCGAGAACCTAGCGGTCCTGGACGCGCCGGACGGGCGAGCCTCGAGTGGGTCTTCGTGGCCCGCCGGCCCTGGCGCGGGATCAGGAGATGCCGCGGAAAAAGGTGCGGATGTCGTCCGCGAGCAGCTTCGGCTCCTCCATCGCGGGGAAGTGACCGCCCTCGGTGAACTCGCTCCAGTGGCTGATCGCGTTCCACGGGTCCATCACGCGGCGCATGAGCGGATGGGTGTCGAACACGGCCCATCCGGACGGCACGTCGGCGGCCATGACCCAGTCGAGCCCCGAGTGCTCGCCCTCGTAGTAGAACTGCGCGCTCGACGCGCCGGCGCGGGTGAACCAGTACAGGCTGACGTTCGCGAGGAGCTGGTCACGGTCGACCGACTCGTCCGGCGTCCGGTACGCGCCGCTGGTCCTGGTCCTGAACTTCTCGGCGATCCACGCGAGCTGCCCGGCCGGCGAGTCGGTGAGCGCCGCGCCGATCGTGTCGGGACGGTGGTTCTGCATCTCGAGATACCCGCGCTCGGCCGCATCCTCGGTGCGCACTGCCTCGACCTGGGCGATCTCGTCATCGGACAGGCCGTCGGGGTAGGGGAACTTGTCGCCGACGAACCCGAGCAACCGGCCGTCGCAGCCGACATGCGTGCCGATGACACGCGCCGGGTAGCAGGCCGCGAGCCGGCCGGTGACGCCCGAGCCGATATCGGTGCCGTGGGCCGCGAACCGCTCGTACCCGAGACGCGTCATGATCTCGGCGTATGCCTCCGTCGTCCGTGCCAGCTCCCAGCCGGTCCCTGACAGCGGGGTGGAGAACCCGAAGCCGGGCAGCGACGGGATGACCACGTGGAACTCGTCGGTCAGCAGCGGGACGAGTCGCTGGTACTCGACGAACGAGCCCGGCCAGCCGTGGTTCAGGATCAGCGGGGTGGCCTCCGGGTTCGCCGATCGCGCGTGGACGACGTGGAACGGCTGGCCGTCGACGACCGTCGTGAACTGTTCGTGCTCGTTGAGCTTCGCCTCCTGCGCACGCCAGTCGAACCCGTCGCGCCAGTACTCGGCGAGCTCCTCCAGGTACACCAGCGGGATGCCGCGGCTGAAGTCGGTGCGATCGTCTCGGCCGGGCACGGGGATCGGCCAGCGCGTGTGTGCCAACCGGTTCCGCAGGTCGTCGATGTCGGCCTGCGGGATGTCGATGCGGAACGGTGTGAGTGCCTTGTTCTCGTCCATGACGTCAACGTTCGCAGGCAATGCGGCAGGTCAGCTTCCGCAATTGCTGGATGATCGGGACCATGTTGGAGACCTCGGCCCGCCTGCTCCAACTGCTGTCGTTGCTCCAGCTCAAGCGCGACTGGACGAGCTCCGAGCTCGCCGGCCGGCTCGATGTGAGCACGAGGACTGTGCGCGCCGACATCGGCAAGCTGCGTTCGCTCGGGTACCCCGTGGACGCGCGCCCCGGCGTCGCGGGCGGGTACCGGCTGGCCGCCGGGACGGCGATGCCCCCATTGCTGCTCGACGACGACGAAGCCGTCGCCGTCGCGGTCGGACTGGGTGTGGTCGCGACCCAGCGGCTCGGCGTCGAAGAGACATCGCTCACCGCGCTCGCGAAGCTGGAGCAGGTGCTGCCCTCGCGCCTGCGTCGGCGCGTCGAGGCGGTACGCGAGGCGACGAGCGTCGTCCCAGGGGCTGAGCCGCCGCTCGATCTCTCGGTTCTCGGCGCGGTCGCTGCCGCGATCCGCGGCCACGAACGGCTCCGGTTCGGATACACGAAGCCCGGGGGCAGCGAAGGGGCCCGCCACACCGAACCGCAACGGCTGGTGACCTGGGGGCCGCTCTGGTACCTGCTCGCGTGGGATCTCGACCGTGACGACTGGCGGGTCTTTCGTGTCGACCGCATGGTCCCGCACGCACCGACGGGGGCGCGGTTCCAGCCGCGCAGGCTCCCGGAGGACGATGTCGTCGGGTACGTCGTCGGACGCGTCAGCAAGGCGGCCTGGAAGTACCGCGCCCGGGTACTCGTGCATGCTCCCGCCGCCAAGGTCGCCGCGAAGATCCCCATCCCGGTCGACATCGAAGTGGTCGACGAGTCCACGTGCCGTGTCGAGCTGGGTTCCGACGACCCGGACGGGCTCGCGCTGTGGATGACACAGCTCGACGTCGACCTCGAGGTGATCGACGGAGACGAGCTCGCGGTGGCGTTCGATCGCCTCGCGACGAGGTTCCGCCGCGCGGCGGGTGGCGCATCCTCGACGTGATTCCCGGCCGCCGGTCCTTCGACGATGTCGTCGAGGGAGGTCTCCGCCAGGGTCGCGCAAGCCTCGACGGCTTCGCCGGCTTCTTCCCTCTGCAGCGTCCGTCGGTGCTCCGCCAGCTCCTGGGTCAGCGCACCGCCGTCACCAGGGGGACGCCGGAGGCCCCGAAGGTCTGGACGACGAAGCCGAGCTCGGTCAGCGTGTCGGCCAGGGCGGCGTCCATGAGCTCCTGCACCGCCTCCAGGGCCGCGTCGCCCCGCGAGAGCTGCACGCCCATCCGGTCGTGGGTGCGCCAGCTGACCAGCACCCCGCAGGAGGCGGCCTCGGGCACCAGGCAGACCCCGCCGGACGTCCCGGCCCCGGCGGCGTCGTGCAGCGGCAGCCCCGCCTCGACCAGCGCCGCGGCGACCTCCACGACCAGGGTGGTCAACGGGTCGGTGTCGGTGAGCAGCGCGTCCCAGTCCTCGGGGAGCCGGTCGAGCTGGTCGCCGAGCTCGGCCAGCCACGCCCGGTCCGCCGGGGAGGGCCGGGGGGCGACGCTGCCGTCGGCCCGCGGGGCGCCGTAGACCGAGACGGCCGCGAGCCCGCCGGAGAGCGCCGCCCAGTCGGCGTCGATGCGGTCGTCGAACGGGCCGGCCAGCACCTGCGCCCCCTCGTCGACCAGCCACCAGCCGTGCCCGGTCCCCGGGGCGGCGACGGCGACGCGCGCCGGCGCAGGGGCCTCGGCGGGCCGGGCGGCGACGGCGACGCCGTGGGGACGCAACTGCCCGTCCCCGCCGGCGGCAGGGGCGGCGGCGCGACGGCCGGCCGGGTGGGTGCCCGAGGCGCGCGCCGCCGCGCGCTGGGTGTGCTGGGTCGCGGTAGCGCGGGCGTACTCGTACCGCGCGGTGGAGCTGGCGCCGAGCGCGACCACCACCGCCGTGCAGAGCAGGAAGCCCAGCACCGCCGCGGCCGGCCACAGCAGCATCGTGCCCATGATCACCTGGGGACTCCTCCGTGCGCGCGTCGCGGCCGGGGAAGGTGCCGCGATCACGGGAGAAGTTACGGCGCACCGACCTCCCCATCGGCGGGTTCGACGCCACTCCGGAACGCCCGTCACCCGATCGTTGCGACCGCCCCCGCGACCGTCCGGTCACCCCTCCCCCGGCCCGCCGCCATGTCGACATGGACGGCGCTGACCTGGGCATATGCGACTCATGCGACCTCGGTCACCCCGGTGGGCGCGCCAGCCGGGCATGTCGCGCGGGCGGCGGGTGCAGGAGCGGGCCCCGGGATGCGGAACGGCCCGCCGGCGGGTGCCGACGGGCCGTTCGCGTGGTGCGCTACCGGGTCAGTTGACCCGGACCTGCATGAGCGCACCCGCGGCGCTCATCCCCGTGACGGTGATCGTCGTGCCCGTCTTGGGCACGTCGACGCCGGTCCAGCCGTTGGCGTCGGGCTGCTCGCCCGGCGCCACCCACCAGTCCTCGGTGTCGTCGAAGGTGCGCACGGCCGGGAGGCCGCCGACCTTCTGGCCCACACCGGTGTCCGGGTCGTGGAGGGTGATCTTGTCGGTCGGCTGGAGCCCGAAGGTGGAGTCGTAGGACTGCACCCGCGCGCGCCAGCTCTCCCCGTTGGTGCGGTCCTCGCCCTCGTCGTCGGTCGGCTCGTAGAGCAGGCCCGGGTGGGCGTCGACCGGCAGGAGCAGGCCGGCGCCGGGGTGGGCGCCGACGTTGTTGTCGTTGTACTGGGTGTTCCAGTAGCTGATCAGCAGACCGTCCTGGTACGGGAAGTGCTCCACCCAGTTCGGCCGGCGGGGGTCACCGAAGTTGTACGGCCCCGTCTTCAGGCCCGTGTCGTAGCCGGTGTAGGCCCGGTTCTCGAGGATGTAGGCGTTGAAGTACGAGTTCGTGGTCGTGCCGGTGGTGACCTGGAAGCCGTCCAGCGTCCACTCCGTCACCGGGGTGCCGCCGATGGACACGGCGTCGACCTGGAGGCCCGGCTCGGTGGCGGCGCCGTCGGTCCAGTAGCGGAAGCCGATCAGCGCGCCGTCGGGCACGTCCGCCAGGCTCGCCGTCAGGTCCACCCACTCGCCACCCGTGGTGCCGGTGATGCCCTCGCCGAAGTTCTGGCCGTGGGGGTCGGTCGTCGTCGACAGGTTCGTCGGGATCGAGGTGAAGGTGCTGCCGCCGTCGGTGGAGTACACGGCGTAGGCGTAGTCCCAGTCCTGCTCGATCTGGTAGTTGACCTTGGCGGTCAGCTCACCGGCACCGGCCGGCTTGGCGGCCAGCATGCTGCGGTCGAGGTTGTCGCCCGAGCCGGAGTACCAGAAGTCCTCGCCCTCGAACGGCGTGCCGATCGTCGCGGTGACCTCCTTGTCCGGGAGGACGACGACGGCGGCCTGGTTCTCCTTGGAGTTGTAGGCCGACGGGCCCAGGCGCAGGTTCGCGCTCTCGCCGGGCGCCACGACCTCGTAGTTCAGCCAGCCGAGCTGCAGCTTCTCCCAGGCACCCATGTGGATCGGCTGGGTGCCGATGCCGTCCTGCGGACGACCCGAGCTGCCGTAGGAGCCGGAGCTCATCAGGGTCCAGAAGGCGGTGCTGTTCTCCGCGCCGCCGCTGTTGCCCGAGGTGTCGTAGAGGTCGGGCAGACCGAGGTCGTGGGCGAACTCGTGGGCGAAGACGCCGACGCCGCCGTTCTCGGGCTCGACGGTGTAGTCACCGATCCAGTACTTCGAGCCGCCGACCGGCGCACCGCCCAGCGGGTTGACCGCCCCGTTCACGGTCGGGCCGGCGACGCCGATCCGGTTGGTCTGGTTGTACCAGCGGTGGCTCCAGATGGCGTCGTCGCCGAGGACGCCGCCGCCGACCTCCTCGCCCTCGCCGGAGTGCACGGCCTGGAAGTGGTCGATGTAGCCGTCGGCCTCGTCGAAGTTGCCGTCGCCGTCGGAGTCGTAGCGGTCCCAGACGTCGAACTGCGAGAGGTACTCGTCGATCTGCTCCGGGGTCTTGCCCGAGGCGATCTGCCCGTCGTACCAGGCGGTGGTCGAGTCGTTGATGAAGCCCCAGACGGCGTTGTCGCCCAGGTCGTTGTCGCCGTAGGAGGCGCCGGTGCCCGGCACCTGCACCCAGTCCTCGACCTCACCGGTGACGGTGTAGCGGCCCGAGGAGAGCTGCTCGTAGAAGTTCGCCACCGAGTTGACGCCGGGGGCGGTGCTGTAGAGCAGGGTGTCGAAGTAGCCCTGGGAGAAGTCCGGCGTCCAGATGGTGGTGTTGTCGACCGACCGCTCGGGCTCGGGGATCGAGTTGTGCGGCAGGTCGCTGAACTCGCCGAGGACGGTCCAGATCGCGTCGCTGTCCTCCTGGGCCAGCTCGACGTAGCGGCCGCGGGCGACCTCGACGACCTTGTTGTTGCCACGCGGCGTGGCCTGCCCGGTGAGCACCTGCTCGAGCGCCTGGGCCCGCAGCTCCTGCTGCGTCTCGGCGAGCGGGTTGGGCAGGTCGTGCGCGCGCTGAGGCGTCGCGGGGGCGTCTTCAGCGGGGGGTGCGGCGGAAGCCGTCACGGGAACCGCCATGACCAGGGCGGCGCCGGCGACGACGGCCAGAGCTCTCTTCAAGGATGCGTCTCCTGGGTCAGAGGAAGACCGTCCAGCCGACCGGCGGGGAGCCGCCGGCGGCCCTCGCGGGCGGTCGGCCGGGACGTTAGGTGAGCCTCGCCACTCTGTCCACAGAGCGGTACGGACCGGTCACGCACCGGATGGAGCCCGGTGATCGACAACTCCCGGGACGACCTGCTTCTTTACCTTTGCGAAACAGTTTCGGAACCCTCGGAATCGGCCCCGCAGTGTCTCAGCCACTGGGACGCGACGCGCTGATCTGAGACCCTCACCACAGCCGGCGGAGGGGTGGGGTCGCCGCAGATGACGAGCGCCCGGACCCACGAATCGTGGGTCCGGGCGTCCGGGATGTCCTGCGACATCACACGGCGGAGGGCGTGGGATTCGAACCCACGAAGAGGGGTTACCTCTTAGCGGTTTTCAAGACCGCCGCACTAGGCCACTATGCGAGCCCTCCTGGCGCCGTCGAGGCTAGTGCGTGCCCCGGTCGGCGCGCGGGGCGGCGGGTCGCGGGCCCTACCCGGTGCACCGGCCGCCGCGGCGGGACGCCGTGACACGAGCGCGCTCGCCCCCGGGAGTCCGGCGGCCGCCCTCCGGAAGGGCGCCGGGCAGCCGCCCGTCGAGATGCGGCGGAGCGGGCGTCGCGGACCGGTCGGGAGCCCGATGTGGCGGATCTCGGCGACAGCCCGCCGGTTCGCCGGACTGTTCCGGGGAGTGGAAGTCGGGCTTCGTCATGCCACGGGAGTGTGCCTAGCGTCACAGGACCCGGATCCGCACCAGCGAACGGAGCTCGATGCCATGAACCCCAGCGCACGGCACGCACGGAAGGGGCTCGCGGCCGGCTGCGGCCTCGCCGCAACGCTCGCCCTCACCCTGGCCGCACCGGCCCAGGCAGCGCCGCCGCAGGGCGAGCCCACCGTGATCAGCGATCTGGCCTACGGGCCCGCGACCCCCGGCAACCTGCTCGACCTGCACCTGCCGGCCGCCCGCGGGAAGGGCGAGCTGCCGCTGGTGATCTGGCACTCGGGCTCGGCCTGGTTCAGCAACGACGTCAAGACCGGCGAGCAGGCGCTGGACGTCGTCGAGGAGTTCACCGGCCGCGGGTACGCCGTAGCGGCGATCAACGTGCGGTCCAGCTTCGACGCCCGCTTCCCGGCGCAGGGCCACGACGTGCGCGCCGCCGTCCGCCACCTGCGGGAGAACGCCGACGAGTACGGCCTCGACCCGGACCGCTTCGCGTTCCTGGGCAACTCGTCGGGCGGCTGGTCGGCGGCGTTCGCCGCGACGACGAGCGACATCGAGCAGCTGCCCGGGGAGACGGGCGTGGACGGGACGTCGAGCGCCGTCCAGGTGGCCGTGCCGTTCTTCCCGCCGACGGACTTCCTGTCGATGGACACCTTCGCGGCCGAGAACGACCTCCCGATGCAGGAGGGCATCTACCCCCACGACGCGCCGGACTCCCCGGAGAGCCGGCTGGTCGAGTGCCCCGGCGAGGTCTTCCCGACCGAGCTCGTGAGCATCCAGGCCTGCCCGGCGGAGACCGAGGCGGCCGACCCGAGCAGCTACATCGACGGCGACGAGATCCCGATCTGGGTGCTCCACGGCCTGGCCGACGCGCTGCTGCCCTACAACCAGAGCCAGCTCGTCTACGACTCGACGACGGCCGCGGGGAACGAGGCCCGGTTCACGCTCGTGCCGGGCGCCGGCCACTCGGTCGACGAGGTCCTCGGCGCCCGCGAGTCGACGACGTGGCTCACCAACGCCTTCGGCCGCGAGCGGGTCGTCCACCGTGCCTCCCCGACCTGGCACGACATCGACCGGTTCCTGCGCCTCGGCTTCGCCCAGGCGGAGCGGGCCGGCCGCTGACGCCGTGGGACGGCGTGCGCCCGGGCCGGTAGGTGGCCCGGGCGCACGGCGCCCGCCGTCGTCCCGGCGTGGCGGGAGTCGGGCCCGCGACCGCCACCGGGACGCCCCCC
>NZ_JASNFN010000029.1:0-53834 GCF_030731085.1 Blastococcus carthaginiensis
GGGGGCGCGGGGGGGGGGGGGGGCGGGCGCCGGGGGGGGGGGGGGCGGCGGGGGGGGGGGGGGGGGCCCCGCCCCCACGGCGCCCGCCGTCGTCCCGGCTTCGCGGAAGTCGGGCCCTCGACGGCCTCCTGGACGCCCACTTCCCGGAAGTCGGACAGCGCGCCGACCGCCGGGGGCCCGACGCCGGCGCCCGCCCGCGGTCAGAACCCCGAGTGGTCGGGGGCCGCCGGTGCGGGGCCGGTCACCGGGCTCGCCGCCGCCGGTTGCGCGGTGTCCGCGGCGTCCTGCTCGGCGTCCTGCTCGTCCTTGGCGCGGTGGATCTGCTCGTAGACACGCGCCCGCAGCTCGGCGAAGCGCGGCGAGGAGCGGGTGGTGAGCTGGTCGCGCTCGTCGGGCAGGTCGATGGTGAGGTCGTCGCGGATCACCGTCGGTGAGTTGGAGAGGATCAGCACCCGCTGGCCGAGGTAGACCGCCTCGTCGATGTCGTGCGTGACGAACAGTGTGGTCACCTGGAACCGGTGCCAGAGGTCGCGGATGAGGTCCTCGAGGTCGGCGCGGGTCTGCGCGTCGACCGCCGCGAACGGCTCGTCCATGAGCAGCACGTGCGGCTCGTAGGCGACCGCGCGGGCGATGGCCACCCGCTGCTGCATGCCGCCGGAGAGCTGCCACGGGTAGGCCGCGTGCGCCTCCGCCAGGCCCACCGCGGCCAGCGACTCCTCGACCAGCTCCTTCCGGCGGGCGGCCGGCAGCTTCTTCTGCTTGAGCGGCAGCTCGACGTTGTCGCGCACCGTCATCCAGGGGAAGAGGCTCCGCCCGTACTCCTGGAAGACCACGGCCATGCCCGGCGGCGGGCCGTTCACGACCTCGCCCTCCATGCGGACCTCACCGGAGGTGGGCTCCAGCAGGCCGGACATGATCTTCAGCAGCGTCGTCTTGCCGCAGCCGGACGGGCCAACGAGGCACGCCAGCTCACCCGCCGGGAGGGTGAACGTCAGGTCGCGGACGGCCTCGACCGTGCGGTCCTTGCTCTCGTAGACCTTCTGGATGCCACGGACGTCGAGCACGGGGGTTCCCCTTCCGGGAGATCGCGGAGGTCAGGAGGAGCGCTGGGCGCGGCGCAGGCCGTGGTACCAGGCGAGCTGCCGGCTCTCGACGAGGCGGAACAGCAGCGACAGCAGGAAGCCGAGCAGGCCGAGCATGAGCATCCCCGCCCACGTCTCGGGGATCGCGAAGCTGCGCTGCGCCTGGACGACGGCGTAACCCAGCCCGTTCTCGGCGGCGAACAGCTCGCTGATCACCATGAGGATGATCGCGACCGAGAGCCCCTGGCGGAGGCCGGCGAAGATCTGCGGGCTGGCACTGGGCAGCACGAGGCGCCGCAGCCGCGACCAGCCGCGGAGGCCGTAGACCCGGCCGGTGTCGCTGAGCACCTCGTCGACGGCCCGCACGCCCTCGACGGTGTTCAGCAGGATCGGCCACATGCAGCCGAAGGCGATGACGACGATCTTCATGCCGTCACCCAGGCCGAACAGCAGGATGAAGATCGGCACGAGCACCGGCGGCGGGATGGCCCGGAAGAACTCGAAGACGGGCTCGGTCAGCGCCCGCACCGTGCGCGAGGTGCCGATGAGCACGCCGAGCGCCAGGGACACCACGACGGCGAGCGCGTACCCGGCGGCCAGCCGGTAGAGGCTGGGCCAGACGTCGGCGGCCAGCCGCGGGCCGAACCACTCCTCGACCAGGCTGTCGAGGATCTCCGACAGCGGCGGGAAGAAGAAGCTGGTGCTGCCGGCGCTCGCGAACCACCAGGCGGCGAGCAGGATCACCGGCAGGCCGAGGGTCATCCCGACCCGGCGCAGCACGCTCACGCCGCCACCTCCGCTCGCTGGGACGGGTGCCACGACAGCGCCCGCCGCTCGACGGCCCGGAAGACCAGGTTGACGATCACGCCGAGGATGCCCGTGGTCACGACGATCGCGTAGGCGGCCACGACCGCGCCGCTGCTCTGGGCCGTGGCGAGCAGCTGCCCCAGCCCCGGCGTGCCGATGACCAGCTCGGCGGTGACCGCGAGGATCAGCGCGACCGCGGCGCCCAGGCGCAGGCCGGTCATGACGTAGGGCAGCGCGGTGGGCCAGGTGACGTACCGGACCCGGGCCCAGGGGCCGAGCCCGTAGGCGCGGGCGGTGTCCTGGGCGACGGGGTCGACGTCCTGCACCCCGTAGAGCACCTGGATGAGGATCTGCCAGAACGACGCGTAGACGACCAGCAGGAGCTCGCTCTCCAGGTCGTTGCCGTACAGCAGGACGGCGATCGGGATGAGCGCCACCGACGGGATCGGCCGCAGGAACTCGATCGTGGACGCGGAGAACTCCCGGGCGAACCGGAACGTGCCCAGCAGTAGCCCCAGCAGCACGCCGGCGACCGCGGCGATGGCCAGGCCGATGGCCCAGCCCTTGAGGGTCTCCAGGACCGCGGTCCAGAACTCGGGCCGGCCGAACTGCGCGACGAGCTCCGCGCCGATCTCCGACGACGGCGGGAACCAGCGCCGCGGGACCAGGCCGATCCGCGGGGCGAGCTCGACCAGCGCGACCAGGGCGAGGAGGCCGAGCAGCCCCAGTGCCCAGGTCGGCACGGGCCGCCGGCGTGCGGGTGGCGGTCGAACCGGTCACGGCAGCAGGGCGTCCAGGTCCGGAGCCTCGTCGAGCAGCCCGTCCTCGACCGCCAGGTCGGAGAGCGTCTGCACCGAGTCGCGGTTGATCTCGGCCGGCCAGGCCGGCAGCGTCATCGCCTCGGCGATCGCCGGGTCGATCTGGGTGTACTCACCGAGGATCTCGCGGACGGCGTCCGGGTTCTCCTGCGCGTACTCCAGCGACTGCGCCATCGCGTCGCTGAAGCACTCGACGGCCTCGGGGTTCACCTGGGCGTACTGCTCGCTGGTGAAGTACGCGGCCACGGTGAGGTCGTCGGCGGTGTCGACGAAGTTCGAGGCCACCACCTGGGCGCCGGCGTCGGTGGCGACGGCCACGAACGGCTCGACCACCCAGGCGGCGTCCACGTTCCCCTGCTGGAGGGCGGCGGCCATCTCCGGGAACGGCAGTTCCACGAAGTCGACGCTGTCGGGGTCCCCGCCCGCGGCACGCACCGACTCGCGCACCGTCGTCGTCCCGATGTTGTTCAGCGTGTTGACCGCCACGGTCCGGCCGGCCAGGTCGGCCGGACCGGTGATGCCGCTGTCGGGGCTGGCGACCACGGCGCCGAAGTCCGCGCCCTGCTCGCCCGTGGAGGCGACGCCGTTGGCGACCACCTGCAGCGGCAGGCCCTCGCTCGCGGCGAGCAGCAGCGAGGTGATGTTGCTGAAGCCGAACTGCGACTGGCCGCTCACCACCGCGGGGACGATGGCGGCACCGCCCTGGCCGGTCTCGAGGGTGAGGTCGAGGCCGCAGTCCTCGAAGAAGCCCTGCTGCTGACCGAGGTAGATCGGGGAGACGTCGACGATCGGGATGACCCCGACCGACACCTGCTCCAGCTCGCCGCCACCGCCGCCGGCCGCGCCGGCGTCAGGCTCCTCGTCGGATCCGCCGCAGGCGGTGACCAGCAGCAGAGGGGCGGCCACGAGCGCAGCCACGGTGCGACGCATGGGATCTCCTTCGATCGACGACCGGGACGTCCAAATCCGTTCGCTCTGCGAACGGCTGTGTGCTCTACGAACGCTCGCACGTGGGTGTGGTCACGTCAATCGGTCGTGACCGGACCGTCATCGGTACGCACTGCGCACCGATGTTCAGCATGCGCACCGTAAGGTGTGGCCGGTCACCATTCTCGGACAGGAGCGTGCGCCGTGACATCCGTGCCCGACGAGCGTCCGGCGCCCACCCGCGACGGCACGTTCGTGCAGTCGCTCGACCGCGGCCTCGCCGTGATCCGCGCCTTCGACGCCGAGCACCCGCGCCTGCAGCTCAGCGAGGTCGCCCGGGCCACCGGGCTGACCCGGGCGGCGGCCCGGCGCTTCCTGCTGACCCTCGTCCAGCTGGGCTACGTGCGCGCCGAGGGACGGGAGTTCTCCCTCCGGCCCCGCGTGCTGGAGCTCGGCTACTCCTACCTGTCGGGGCTCACCCTGCCCGAGGTCGCGCAGCCGCACCTGGAGGCGCTCGTGCAGCGGGTGGAGGAGTCCTCGTCCCTGTCGGTCCTCGACGGCGACGACGTGGTCTACGTCGCGCGGGTGCACACCAAGCGGATCATGACCGTGATGATCACCGTCGGCACCCGGTTCCCCGCGTACGCGACCTCGATGGGGCGGGTGCTGCTCGCCGGGCTCCCTGACGACGAGCTGGACGCCTACCTCGACCGGGCCCGCCTGGAACCGCTCACCGGGCACACCGTCACCGATCCCGGGGTGCTGCGGAAGGTGCTCGACGAGGTGCGGGAACGCGGCTTCGCGATGGTCGACCAGGAACTGGAGGAGGGCCTGCGCTCCGCCGCCGCTCCCGTCCGCGACCGGTCCGGCGCCGTCGTCGCGGCCGTCAACCTGTCGGTCAGCGCCAGCCGCACCTCGCCGGCGCAGCTCGAGCACGAGTACGTGCCGCCGCTGCTGGAGACCGCCGCCCAGATCGGGCACGATCTCGGCCGCAGCACCCGCTCGTGACCGCCCCCGCCACCCGGCGGCGCACCGCCTGGCGGCTGGCGCTCCCGGCCGCCGCCCTCGTGCTGGTCGCGCTGTGCCTGCGCGCGCCGTTCGCCGCCGTCGGCCCGCTGCTCGCCGAGCTCGGCGACGAGCTGACCCTCTCCACCGGCGCGCTGGCGGTCGTCACCGCGCTCCCGCTGGTCTGCTTCGGGCTGGTCTCGCCGTTCGCGCCGGCCCTGGCCGCCCGGCTGGGGCTGCACCGGGCCGTGCTGCTCGGCGTCGTCGCGCTGGCGGCCGGCATCGTGCTGCGGCTGGCCGGCGTCCCGGGGCTGTTCGCGGGCACGGTGCTGCTCACCGGCGGCATCGCCGTGGCCAACGTGCTCCTGCCGGCCGCGGCCCGCGCGGAGTACGGCAACCGCAGCGCCGTGGTGCTCGGGATGATCGTCGCCGCCATGGCCGCCTCGGCGAGCATCGGCGCGGGGCTGGCCCAGCCGCTGGCCGCGGCCGGTGGCAGCGCCGTCACCGGCCTGCTGCTGTGGGTGGTCCCGGTGCTGGCGGCGCTGCTCGGGATGGCCGCGCTCACCCGCGCGCGCCGGGCGGTCCCGCCCCCGCCGGCGGCCCCGGCAGGCGCCCGCACCGCCGTGCTCCGCGACCGGGTGGCGCTGGCGGTGACGCTCTTCTTCGGGTTCCAGTCGCTGTCGTTCTACGCGATGCTCACCTGGCTGGCCGAGGTGCTGGAGGCGGAGGCCGGCGTCTCGCCGGTGGCCGCCGGCGGCCTGCTGGCGCTCGCCGCCGCGCTGGGCCTCCCCGCGTCGCTCGTCGTCCCCCCGCTGGCCGCGCGCCGCCCGGGCCAGGGCGCGTGGGTGCTGGCCGGCACGCTCCCGGTGCTCGCCGGCATCACCGGCCTGCTGGTCGCCCCGGCAGCCGCCCCGCTGCTGTGGACCGTGCTCTACGGCGTCGGCACCGGCATCTCCTTCCCGCTGGCGATGACGCTGATCTTGCAGCGCACCCGCGACGTCGGCCAGACCGGACGGCTCTCGGCGTCCGCGCAGAGCGTGGGGTACCTGGTGGCCGCGACCGGGCCCCTCGCCGTCGGGCTGCTGCACGAGGTGACCGGCGGGTGGGCGCCCGGGCTCTGGCTGCTGCTCGGCGTCGTGGTCGCCCAGCTCACCGTCGGGCTGGCCGCCGCCCGCCCCCGGCTGGTCGGCGAGTCGGTCTGAGAACCCGCCCGACGGTGTGCGCCGAGGCGGACTCCGGCGCACCGGCACTGCCCACCGGCGCGCACCACGGGCGCGGCGCCGGTCAGGGGTCGGCGGTGACGCCCTCGGGGGTGCGGGTGACCGGCGTGCCCTCGACGCCGTGCAGGTGGCAGGCCGCCAGCTGGCCGGGCGCGCCGGCCGGCTGCAGCGCCGGGTCGACGTCGTCGCACGGTTCGAACACGTACGGGCAGCGGGTGCGGAACCGGCAGCCCGAGGGGACGTCGGACGGCGAGGGGACGTCGCCGCGCAGCACGATCCGCTCCCGCGCCCGCTCCTTGGCGGGGTGCGGCACGGGCACCGCCGACAGCAGCGCCTGGGTGTAGGGCATCTGCGGGTCGCTGCCCACGGCCGCCGCCGGCCCGATCTCCACGATCCGCCCCAGGTACATGACGGCGATCCGGTCGGAGATGTGCCGGACGGCGGAGAGGTCGTGGGAGATGAACAGCAGCGTGAGCCCCAGCTGCCGCTGCAGCCGGCGCAGCAGGTTGAGCACCTGGGCCTGCACGCTCACGTCGAGGGAGGCGATCGCCTCGTCGCACACCAGGAAGTCCGGCTCGCCGGCCAGCGCCCGGGCGATGCCGACGCGCTGGCGCTGACCACCGGAGAACTCGTGCGGGTAACGCCCCGCGACCGCCGGGTCCAGGCCGACCAGCTCCAGCAGCTCGGCCACGCGGGTGGCCTTGTCACGACCCTTCCGCAGCCCGTGCACCTCCAGCGGTTCGCTGACGGTCTGGGCGACGGTGCGCCGCGGGTCCAGCGAGGCGAACGGGTCCTGGAACACCATCCCGGCCCGCCGGCGCATCTCCTTGAGCCCGCGGCGGTCCAGCGAGGTGACGTCGGTGCCGTCGAAGGTCACGCTGCCCCCCGTCGGCGGGACCAGCCGCAGCAGCGCGTTGCCCAGCGTGGACTTCCCGCAGCCGGACTCCCCCACCAGGCCGAGCGTCTCGCCGCGCAGCACGTCGAGGTCCACCCCGTCGACGGCGCGCAGCACGCCGGCCGCCTTCCCCTTGCCGCGCACGGGGAAGTGCACCTCCAGCCCGCGGGCGGAGACCAGGACGTCACCCACGGGGCACCTCCTCCTCGGCGCACCAGGTCGCCGCCCGGTGCGGCAGCCCGGCACCGTCGCCCGCGTGCGCGCCGGAGGCGGTGGCGCCGCCCGGCCCGGCCGCCGCGGCGCGGGGGACGACCGCCAGCGGCGGCTGCTCGGTCTCGCAGCGCGGATCGGCCCGCACCGGGCAGCGCGGCCAGAAGACGCAGCCCGGCGGGAGGTCGGTGGGCGGCGGCGGCAGCCCCGGGACGGCGGTGAGCTCGGGCACCTCGCCGTCGGGGCCCACCGGCGCGGCGAGGTCGGGCAGCGAGCCGAGCAGCCCGCGCGTGTACGGGTGCGCCGGGCGCTCCAGGACGTCGTCGACCGTGCCGTCCTCGACGCACCGCCCGCCGTACATGACCAGCACGCGGTCGGCGATGCCGGCGACCACGCCGAGGTCGTGGGTGATCCAGATGACGCCGGTGCCGTGCTCGTCCTGCAGCTTCTCGACCAGGTCGATGATCTGCGCCTGCACCGTCACGTCCAGCGCCGTGGTGGCCTCGTCGGCGATCAGCAGCGACGGCGAGTTGCTCAGCGCGATCGCGATGACCACCCGCTGGCGCATGCCGCCCGACAGTTCGTGCGGGTAGCGGTCCAGCGCCCGCTCGGGGTCGGGGAGCCCGACCTCGCGCAGCAGCTCCGCCGCCCGCTCGCGCGCCGCCTGCTTGGAGACGTCGCCGTGCGCGCGGATGCCCTCGACCAGCTGCCGGCCGATGGTGAGCACCGGGTTGAGCGACGTCATCGGGTCCTGGAACACCATGCCCGCGCCGGGGCCGCGCACCTGGCGCAGCCGCTGGGGGGGCATGGTCAGCAGGTCCTCCCCCTGCAGCACGGCGCGCCCGGTCACCGTGGCCACCCGGGCGGGGAGCAGGCCCAGCAGCGCCAGCACCGAGACGCTCTTGCCGCTGCCCGACTCCCCCACGACGGCGACGGTCTCCCCCGCGCCCACGGTGTAGCTCAGCCCGTTGACGACGTCGGCCGGGCCGCGCGGGGTGCGCAGCCGCACCCGCAGGTCCTCGACCTCCAGCACCGGCGCGGTCACGCGTTCCCCCCGGTCTCCGCGGCGGCCGCCGCTCCGGCCGCGCGGGAACCCCCGGCCATCTGGGTGCGCTGGCGCGGGTCGAGCACGTCGCGCAGCCCGTCGCCGAGCAGGTTGAAGCAGAGCACGGTCAGGAAGATCGCCATCCCCGGGAAGAACGCCAGCCACCAGGCCAGCTCGATGAAGCCGCGCCCCTCGGCCAGCATCAGCCCCCACGAGGGGTTCGGCGGCTGGGTGCCCAGGCCGAGGAACGACAGCGCCGCCTCGGCCAGCACCGCGAACGCCAGGCTGATCGAGGTCTGCACGATGATCGGCGGCGCGGCGTTGGGCAGGATGTGGCGGGTCAGGATCCGCCAGTCCGAGGCCCCCACCGACCGGGACGCCCGCACGTACACCTCCTCGCGCACACCCAGCACGCTGGCGCGGGTGACCCGGGCGAAGATCGGCGTGTAGACGATGCCGATGGCCAGCGCCGTGTTGCCCGAGCCGGGCCCGCGGACGGCGAGGACGGCGATCGCCAGCAGCACGGCCGGGAAGGCGAACAGCATGTCCATGAACCGCATGAGGACGTCGTCGACCCGTTTGCCGTAGTAGCCGGCGAGCAGGCCGATCAGGGTGCCGACGACGAGCGCGAACCCGACCGCGAGGAACCCCACCCGCAGTGACACCGAGGCGCCGAGGATGACCCGGCTGAGGATGTCGCGGCCGAGGTCGTCGGTGCCGAACGGGTGCTCCCAGCTGGGCGGCTGGAGCCGGTCGGCCACCGAGATCTCGTTGGCGCCCTCCGGGGCGAGGGTGTCGTCGAAGACCGCCACGACCACGATGAGCAGCAGCACCACCGAGGCGATCGCCGCCGTCGGGTTGTGCGCCAGCAGGCTCAGCGTCTCCTGCCAGCGCGGGCGGGCCGGGCGCAGCGTGGCGGCCGGGGACGTGCCCGGGGCACCCGCGGGGGTGTCCGGGGAGCCACCCGGTTCGGGGACGGGGGCGCCGGTCATGGCAGCACGCCTCGGCTGGGGGTCGCCCGCAGATCTCGGCGGTAGGTCGCCCGCAGGACTCGGCGGTACGTCATCGCCGGATCCGGGGGTCGATGGCGGAGTAGAGCAGGTCGACGACGAGGTTGATCACCAGGAAGACCACCGCGAAGAGCAGGATCGCGCCCTGCAGCACCGGGTAGTCACGCGCCTGGACCGCCTGCAGCGCGAGCTGCCCCAGCCCCGGCCACGAGAAGACGATCTCGACGACGACCACCCCCGAGAGCAGGTAGGCCAGCTGCACGCCGGTCACCGTGACCAGCGGCAGCAGCGCGTTGCGCAGCACGTGCCAGGTGAACACCTGCCGGGTGCCCAGCCCCTTCGCCTGCGCCGTCCGCACGTGGTCGGCGCCCAGGGCTTCGAGCACGCTGGACCGCACGAACCGGGTGATCACCGAGCCGGAGACGACGCCGGTGACCAGCGCCGGCATGAGCAGCCGCTGGAACCAGGCGCCCGGGTCCTCGGTCAGCGGGACGTAGCCGCCCGAGGGCAGCCAGCCGAGCGTCCCGGCGAAGACCAGGATGAGCACGATGCCCATCCAGAAGTCGGGCACCGAGATGCCGAACTGGCTGATCACGGTGGCCACCCGGTCGACCAGCGACCGGGGGCGCAGCGCCGAGACCGTGCCCAGCGGGACGGCGATGAGCAGCGCCACGAGGATGGAGGCGAACGCCAGCGTCAGCGTGGCCGGCAGCCGCTCGGCGATCTGGGAGGTCACAGTCTCCCCGCTGCGGAAGCTCACCCCCAGGTCGCCGGTGAGCGCCCGGCCGAACCAGCCGAAGAACTGCTCGACCAGCGGCTGGTCCAGCCCGGACCGCTCGCGCAGGGCGTCGTAGCTCTCCTGGGAGAACCGCGTGCCCAGCGCGAGCCGCACCGGATCGCCCGGTACCAGGTGCACCAGGCCGAAGACGATGACGCTCACCCCGGCGAGGACGACCGCGGACTGGCCGATCCGCCGGAGGACGTAGCCGGTCAGGGGAGCTCCACGTCCTCGAAGTTGATCGCCTTGTCGGGCCGGATCGTGTAGCCGGTCAGCCCGGGCGCCCAGGCCTGCACCACGTTGGGGTTGTAGAGGTACAGGTAGGAGACGTCGTCGACGATCATCCGCACCGCCTCGTTGTAGAGCTCCTTGCGGGTGTCGCGGTCGGTCTCGCTGGAGGCCGCCTGCAGGAGCCGGTCGACCTCCGGGTTGCTGTAGCCCTGGTAGTTGTTCACCCCGCCGGTGATGTGCTGGGAGTGGTAGTAGTCGAACGGGTCCAGGTTGCCCAGCCAGCCGAGCATGAAGGCGTCGAAGTCACCCTGCGCCTGCCGGTCCAGCCAGGTCGCGAAGTCCACCGTCTGGACGTCGACGTTGATCCCGATCGGCTCGAGCTGGCTGGCGATCACCTGGGCGGCGGTCACCGTCTCGGGGAACTCGTCGGTGACCATCAGCCCCATCTCGATGGGGAGCGCGACGCCGGACTCCTCCAGCAACTGGCGGGCCGCTTCGGCGTCGGCCTCGAACGGCGCGTAGTCCGAGGCGAAGAAGTTGCCCTCGGGGATGGCCGTCTGGTTGGCCTGGGCCGCGCCGAAGCGCGCCGCCTCGGTGACCGACTCCCGGTCGATCGCCGTCGCGATCGCCTGGCGCACCAGCGGGTCGGCGAACGGCTCCCGGGCGAAGTTCATCGACATGTACCAGTAGTCGACGCTCGGGATGCTCTCCAGCTGGACGTCCTCGTTGCCCTGGAGCGACTCGATCTGCTGCGGCGGCACGTTGTCGGTCCACTGCACCTCGCCGTTCTCCAGCGCGGTGAGCGCCGCCGCCGGCTCGGTGATGTAGCGGAACTCGACGCCGGCGAGCTCCGGCGCGCCACCCCAGTAGTCCTCGTAGGCGGCCAGCTGGGTGCTGCTGGCGTCGAAGCTCTCCAGCGTGAAGGGCCCGGTGCCCACCGCCTCCGTCTTGAGGTCGTACTCCTCCGCCGCCCCTTCGGGGAGGATCGCCATGCCCTTGAAGCCACCGATCAGCGCCGGCAGGTTGGGCGTGGGCTGGGCGACCGTGATCTCCACCGTCTGCGGGTCGACCGCCTCCACCGACTCGACGTTCTCGAACCGGTAGGCGTTCTGGAGCTCCTCGTCCATGATCCGGTTGTAGGAGTAGACGACGTCGGCGGCGTCGAACTCGCTGCCGTCGTGGAACGTGACGCCCTCGCGCAGGGTGAACGTCCAGGTGAGCCCGTCCTCGCTGGTCTCCCACGACTCCGCCAGGCTCGGCACCATCGTCAGGTCGTCGGGGCTCGGGACGACCAGGGTGTCGTAGACGTTCTCCAGCACCTGGAAGCTCGGATAGGCGCTGGTGGCGTGCGGATCCAGCTGGTCGGGCTGGGCGCCGACCGCGGCGACGAGGGTGTTGTCCCCACCCCCACCGCCGCCGTCCACGCCGGTGTCGACGCTCTCCCCACCGCCGCTGCACGCACTGAGGGCGAGCGCACCGACGGCGCCCAGGGAGATCAATCGGGTGGTGCGCACGGGAACCTCCGAGGTCGGGGCAGGTCGTCCACCTCGACCTTGCTCCCGTACCCGCAGGTTGGCGACTCGGGCGAGGGGGATCGTTGCCGGTTCGAGACCCGCCGGTGGGCAGGCGGCGGCGGGTGATCCAGCTCACAATCACGGTGTCCCCACCGTCGTCCCGCCGAGGTGTCCCATGACCGACGTCCGTCCCTCGCACCGCGCCCGCATCCCCCGCGACCGGGAGCACGACTACACCGACGAGATGGCGCACAAGCGGCAGGCCTTCGTCGCCGAGCAGACCGGGGCGGGGCTCGACCACGTCGGCCGTTACTCCATCGACCCCGCCGTCCTCCCGGGCAACGTCGAGAACTTCACCGGCGTCGCCCAGGTGCCCCTCGGCCTGGCCGGCCCGCTGACCCTGCGCGGGGAGCACGCCCGGGGCGACTTCTTCGTGCCGATGGCCACGACCGAGGGCACGCTGGTGGCCAGCTACAACCGCGGCATGCGGGTCATCGGCGAGTGCGGTGGCGCGCGGACCACCGTCGTCGACGACCACATGCAGCGCGCACCCGCCTTCATGCTCGACGACGCGCTGGCGGCCCGGGAGTTCGGCCGCTGGGTCGACGAGCACATCGACGGCATCCGGGCGGCGGCCGAGGCCACGACCCGCTCGGGGAAGCTCACCTACATCGGCCAGCACCAGATCGGCCCGCTGCGCTACCTGCGGGTGAACTACACGACCGGGGACGCCGCCGGCCAGAACATGACCGGCAAGGCGACGCTCGCCGCCTGCGAGTGGATCCGCGAGAACCACCCCGACCACCCGCGCTACGTCCTCTCCGGCGCGATCGACACCGACAAGAAGCACTCGCAGATCAACATGCTGATGACGCGGGGCAAGCGCGTCGTCGCCGAGGTGACCATCCCCGACGAGGTGCTGCGCCGGCTCACCGGCGTCAGCACCCGGCAGCTGTTCGAGTACCGGCAGGTCGGCATGGCCGGCGCCTTCATGTCCGGCGCGGCCTACAACGGCGCGCACGCCGCCAACGGGCTGACGGCGATGTTCATCGCCACCGGGCAGGACGCCGCCAACGTCGCCGAGTCGCACTCCGGCGTCACCTACACCCAGCTCCTGGAGAACGGCGACTACTACTGGTCGACGACGCTGACCTCGCTGATCGTCGCCACCTACGGCGGGGGCACGGGGCTGCCCACCCAGCGGGAGTGCCTGGAGGTGCTGGGCTGCTACGGCGCGGACAAGGTGCACAAGTTCGCCGAGATCTGCGCCGGGGTGGTGCTGGCCGGCGACATCTCGCTGACCTCGGCGATCCTGGCCGGTGACTGGGTCACCAGCCACGACGCCCTCGGCCGCAACCGGTAGCCGCAGGCCGCCACGGGCACGAGACTGCCCGGGTGGAGCTCACCTGCCGTCCCCTGACGCTGCACCTGCGCGACACGTTCACCATCGCCCGCTCGTCGGTGGACACCGAGGAGGTGCTCGTCGTCGAGGTGGACGACGGGGGCGTCCGCGGGCGCGGTGAGGGGGCACCGGTGGCCTACTGGGGGGAGTCGGTCACCGGGATGGCCGACGCCGTCGCCGCGGACGGGCGCGCCCTGCTGGGTGGGGACCTGCGCGACGTCGAGGGCATCGCCCGCCGGCTGCGCGCCTGGGACGGCCCGCAGGGGGCGAAGATGGCGCTCGACGGCGCGGTGCACGACTGGGTGGGCCGCCGCTACGGCCGGCCGGTGTGGCGGCTGCTGGGGCTCGACGGGGTGCTGCCGCCGACCAGCTTCACGATCGGGATCGCGTCCGTCGAGGAGACCGTCGCCCGCGTGCAGCGCGCCCCCGGCTTCGCCGTCTACAAGGTGAAGGTCGGCGGCCCGGCGGACCTGGAGCGGCTGGAGGCGATCCGCTCGGTCACCGGCGCCCCGCTGCGGATCGACGGCAACGAGGGGTGGACGTTCGACCAGGCCCGCGAGCTGCTGCCCCGGCTGCGGGAGCTGGGGGTGGAGATGGTGGAGCAGCCGTTCCCCGCCGGCGACCTGGACTCCTTCGCCCGCTACCGCGAGCTCCCCGACCGGCTGCCGGTCTTCGTCGACGAGGGCTGCAAGGACCTCGCCTCGGTGCCCGCGGTCGCCGGCTACGCCGACGGCATCGTGGTCAAGCTGGCCAAGTGCGGCGGCATCCGCGAGGCGCAGCGGATGCTGGCGGCGGCCGCGGCGCTCGACCTGCGGGTGATGCTCGGCTGCATGATCGAGTCGCAGCTCGGCATCGCCCAGGCCGCCCAGCTCGGCCCGCTGGCCGACCTGGTGGACCTGGACGCCCACCTGCTCGTCTCGGACCAGCCCTTCACGGGTCTGGGGCTCGACGCGGGGCGGGTGGTGCTGCCCGACGCACCCGGTCTGGGGCTCGAGCCGGCCGGGGGCGCGGCGTGAGCGGGGAGCGGCTGGCGGTCCTGACCGGGGGGCAGTTGGCCGAGAGCTACGCCAAGACCGCCCACGGGGTGCTGCGCTACGGCACCCGGGAGGTGGTGTGCGTGGTCGACCCGGCGCACACCGGGCGGCGGGCGGTCGACGTCGTCCCCTTCTGCGTCTCCCCCGCCCCCGTGGTCGCCGACGTCGCGGCGGCCCGGGAGCTCGGCGCGACGACGGTGCTGCTCGGCGTCGCGCCGCTGGGCGGCCGGCTGACGGCCGCCTGGCGGGAGGCGCTGCTGACCGCGCTCCGGCTGGGCATGCACGTCGAGGCCGGTCTGCACACCGACCTGGGCGCCGACCCCGAGCTCGCGGCCGCGGCCCGGGCGTCCGGCGTCGGAATCCACGACCTGCGCGCGGTGCCGGACGACCTCGGGGTCCCCCTCGCCGGGCCGGTCGGGGCCCGCGTGGTGCACACCGTCGGGTCGGACTGCGCGATCGGGAAGATGAGCGTCGTCCTCGAGCTGGACCGGGCCGCCCGCGACCGGGGGCTGCGCTCGGTCTTCGTGGCGACCGGGCAGACCGGGGTCGCCATCTCGGGCTGGGGCATGGCCGTCGACCACGTGATCTCCGACTTCGTCGCCGGCGCCGCCGACCGGCTGGTGCGCGAGGGCGCCGGGCGCGGCGACCTGCTCTGGCTGGAGGGGCAGGGCTCGATCTACCACCCGGCCTACTCGGGGGTGACCCTCGGCCTGCTGCACGGGTCGTCGGCGGACGCGCTGGTGCTGTGCCACCGCGCGGGGCGCACCGCGATCGCCGACTACCCGGCCACGGCCCTGCCGCCCCTGGCGGAGATCGTCCGCGGCTACGAGCAGGCCGCCGGCTGGGTGCGCCCGGTGCGGGTCGCCGCCGTCGCGCTGAACACCGCCGGGCTCGACGACGCCGCCGCGCAGCGGGCCGTGGAGGACGCCGCGGCGGAGACCGGGCTGGTCACCGACGACGTCGTCCGCTCCGGCGCCGACCGGGTCCTCGACGCCGTGCTGGCGGCGCTGGATCGGGGGTGAGCGGCGACGCCGCCGGAGAGACCCCCGACCCCACCCGAGGGGCCCTGACCGCACCCGACTGGCTCCCCCTCCGGTCCGAGGGTCCCACCACACCACCTCACCCCGAGGGGAGTAGCGGGGGGGCCCCCCCCCCCGGGGCGCCCCCGCCACCCCGGGGGCGCGCCCCCCCCCCGCCCCGCCCCCCCGCCCCCCCCCCCCCCCCCCGGGGGGCCCCCCCCCCCCCCCCCCCCCGGGCGCCCCCCCGCTACTCACGTGGACCGGCTACCAGCCGAGCCCGTCCACCCGGTCCGGCGACCGCCGCACGGGTGTCCCACCGGTTCCGGACGCCACGACCGCGTCCGGGAGGCATGCCGCCGAACCCCCGGATGGACGATCGTGGTCCGCCTCAGCGCACGTGCACGCCCGAGATGGTGCGGGCGATGACCAGGCGCTGGATCTCGGACGTCCCCTCGAAGATCGTGTAGATCTTCGCGTCCCGCGCCATCCGCTCGACCGGGTAGTCCCGGGTGTAGCCGTTCCCGCCGAGGATCTGCATCGCCTGCTCGGTGACCCGGACCGCCGTCTCCCCGGCGACCAGCTTGGACATCGAGCCCTCGGCAGCGGTGAACTGCTGGCCGTTGCGGGCCATCCAGGCCGCCCGCCACACCAGCAGCCGGGCGGCGTCGATCCGCGTCCGCATGTCGGCGAGCTGGAAGGCGATCGCCTGGTTCTCGATGATCGGGCGCCCGAACTGCACCCGCTGCTTCGCGTAGTCCAGCGCGTAGTCGTAGGCGGCCCGCGCCACCCCGACCGCCTGCGCGCCGACGGCCGGCCGGGTGCGCTCGAAGGTCGCCATCGACGGCTGGCTGCGCCCGCTCTGCACGCCTTCGCGGGCACGGGCGAGCCGCTCCTCGAGCTTCTCGCGGCCGCCGAGCAGGCAGTCGCCGGGGATGCGGCACCCGTCGAGCACGACCTCGGCGGTGTGCGAGGCGCGGATGCCGTGCTTGAGGAACTTCTGCCCCTGGCTGATGCCCAACGTGTGTGGCGGGACGACGAAGCTCGCGTGCCCGCGGGCCTTGAGCTCCGGGTCGACGACGGCGGTGACCACGTGGATGTCGGCGATCCCGCCGTTGGTGGCCCAGGTCTTGGTGCCGGTCAGCACCCACTCGTCGGTCGCCTCGTCGTAGACGGCCCGGGTGCGCATCGCCCCGACGTCGGAGCCGGCGTCGGGCTCGCTCGAGCAGAACGCCGCCACCTTCGGCTGGGCTGGCGTGCCGAACATCGCCGGGATCCACTGCCCGACCTGCTCGTCGGTGCCGTTGGCCCGCACCGAGGCAGCCGCCAGGGTGGTGCCGACGATCGCCAGCCCGATCCCGGCGTCACCCCAGAAGAGCTCCTCCATGGTGAGCGGGATGCCGAGGCCGGACTCGTCGAACCACTGGGTGGCGAAGAAGTCCAGCGAGTAGAGGCCGATCTTGGCCGCCTCCCGCAGGACCTCCCACGGGAACGCCTCCCGCTCGTCGTACTCGGCCGCGGCCGGGCGCACGACGTCCGCGGCGAACTCGTGCACCCACTTCTGCAGCTCGAGCTGGTCCTCGGTGAGATCGAACGACACGGGCATGCTCGGGATCCTCGCTGCTAGAGGGGCCGGATGGTGACGACGACGTGCTCGGTGCCGCTCGTCGCGTTGCGGACCGCGGCATCCCAGCCACCCTCGGCCTGCGCCGTCGACAGCGTGACCGTCGAGGGCAGGAACAGCGGCTTGCGGAAGGCCACGTCGACGGTGAGCGCCCCGGGCAGCCGGTTCTCCAGCGCCGCCAGCACCCGCGCCTTGACCCACATGCCGTGCGCGATCGCCCGCTTGAAGCCGAACGCCTTGGCGGTCAGCCCCGAGAGGTGGATCGGGTTGACGTCGCCGGAGACCTGGGCGTAGCGGCGGCCGGCGTCGTCCGGCACCCGCCAGGTGGCGACCGCACGGTCGAGGTCCCCCACCGCCACCGTCACATCGGATTCCGGCGCACCGTCGGGCGCCGTCGCCCCGCGCGCCAGGTAGGTCGACCGCGACCGCCACACCTCGGCGCCCGCCGACCGCACCGAGGCGCACAGGCCGACGGTCGCCCCGCTGCGGTGCCGCGCGAACCGCTCGGCCCAGACCTCGAGGTCCAGCGGCTCGGTCGTGCCGATCGGGCGCAGCACGTCGATGCGGTTGCGCACGTGCACCAGCCCGGGCAGGGCCAGCGGGAACGCGCGGTCGCTCATCAGCGCCAGCTGCAGGGGGAAGGTGAGCACGTGCGGGTAGGTCGCCGGCAGCGCGTCGGCCAGCGGGGACCGGCAGACGCGGGCGTAGTCGGCGAGGTTCGCCGGGTCGACGGTCACGCCGGTGCGCGCGAGCCGGGTGCCGGGCAGCTCCCCGCCCCGGCCGCGCGCGGTGAGCGCCGCCTTCGCGAACAGCGCCGCCATGTTCGGCGGCTGCTCGAGGACCGTGCGCCCGGCGGAGGACTCGGCCATCTCAGGCACCCAGCATCGACTGGCCGCAGACCCGCACGGTCTGGCCGTTGACCCCGGCGCTGGCCGGCTGCGACAGCCACGCGATGGTCTCGGCGACGTCGACCGGCAGCCCGCCCTGCTGCAGCGAGTTGATCCGCGACCCGATCTCCCGGGTGCCGAAGGGCATCTTCGCCGTCATCTCGGTGACGATGAAGCCCGGTGCGACGGCGTTGATGGTGGCCCCGCGCGCCGCGAACTCCGGCGCCCACGCGCGCACCATGCCGATGACACCGGCCTTGCTCGCGGCGTAGTTGGTCTGGCCGCGGTTGCCGGCGATGCCCGACTGCGAGGAGACGCAGACGACCCGGGCACCGTCCCGGAGCACCCCGTCGGCGTCCAGCAGCGCCTGGGTGATGTCCAGCTGCGCCTGCAGGTTCACCGCCATGACGGTGTTCCACCGGGCGGCGTCCATGTTCACCAGCAGTTTGTCGCGGGTGATGCCGGCGTTGTGCACGACGACGTCGACACCCTGTCGTCCGTCCGCGGCGCGCCGCTCGCGCAGGTGCTCGACCAGCCGCTGCGAGGCGTCGGCGGCGGTGATGTCCAGCTGCAGCGCCGTCCCGCCGATCTCGTTGGCCACCCGGGCCAGGGCGTCGCCGGCGGCGGGGACGTCGACGGCGACCACGTGGGCGCCGTCCCGGGCCATGACCTTCGCGATCTCGGCGCCGATGCCGCGCGCCGCGCCGGTGACCACGGCGACCTTGCCGGCCAGCGGCTTCTCCTCGTCCGGGTTCGCCGGGACGTCGGCCGCCGAGAGCGTGAGCAGCTGCCCGTCGACGTAGGCCGAGCGGCCGGAGAGGAAGAACCGCAGCGGGGCGGCGAGCGAGGCCTCGGCGCCCTCGGGCACGAAGACGGCGTTCGCCGTCGACCCGTCCAGCAGCTCCTTGCCGACGGAGCGGACCAGTCCGTCCACCGCCTGGCGCGCCGCGGCCTGCGCCGGGGTGGTGGCGTCCGCGGGCGGGTCGGCGAGGACGAGCACCCGCCCGGAGGCGCGCAGCCGCTTGATCGCCGGGGCGAGGAAGTCGTGCGCGCTCGCCAGGTCGGCGGGGCCGGTGAGCCCGGAGGCGTCGAGGACCACCGCGCCCAGCTCCTCGCCGCCGGTCGCGCCGTCCGCGGTCACCGGCGACTGCACGGTCACCCCGGCGTCCCGGAGGACCGCGGTGACGGTGTCGCGCAGCCGGCCCGCACCGGCCGAGCCGATCACCACCGGGCCCGGGAGCAGCGGCTGCCCGGGCTCGTAGCGGCGCAGCTCCACCGGGCGCGGCAGGCCCAGTTGCTTGGTGATCGTCGTGCCGAAGCCGGAGTTGGCGAAGTTCGTGTACCAGTCAGCCACTGAAATCTCTCCAGAAGGGGGTCGGGGGGCGCACGCTGAAGCCGCCTGACCGGACGTCCAGCCGGGCCGTGGCGCGGCTGGACGTCCGGTGGCACGGGTGGAGCCGGACGGCGTCGTCCGGGTTCAGGACTCGAGGATGGCGACGACGCCCTGGCCGCCGGCGGCGCAGACGGAGATGAGCCCGCGCTTGCCGGGGCCCGCCTCGTGCAGCATCTTCGCCAGGCTGGCCACGATGCGCCCGCCGGTCGCGGCGAAGGGGTGCCCGGCCGCCAGCGAGGAGCCGTTCACGTTGAGCTTGGCCCGGTCGATCGAGCCCAGCGGCGCGTCGAGGCCCAGCTTCTCCTTGCAGAACGCGGCATCCTCCCAGGCCTTCATCGTCGCGAGCACCGTGGAGGCGAACGCCTCGTGGATCTCGTAGAAGTCGAAGTCCTGCAGGGTGAGGCCGTTGCGGGCCAGCATCACCGGCACGGCGTAGACCGGCGCCATGAGCAGCCCCTCGCCACCGTGCACGTAGTCGACGGCGGCGGTCTGCGCGTCCACCAGGTGGGCCAGCACCGGCAGCCCCTTCGCCTCGGCCCACTCGTCGGAGGCCAGCAGCACGGCGGAGGCGCCGTCGGTGAGCGGGGTCGAGTTACCCGCGGTCATCGTGGCCCCCTCGCCCGTGCCGAACACCGGCGTGAGCTTCGCGAGCTTCTCCACGCTGGAGTCGGGGCGCAGGTTGTTGTCGCGGGCGAGGCCGAGGAACGGCGTCACCAGGTCGTCGAAGAAGCCGCGGTCGTAGGCGGCGGCCATGCGCTGGTGCGACCGGGCGGCGAGCTCGTCCTGCTCCTCGCGGCCGATCTCCCACTCCGCCGCGGTGATCGCGGCGTGGTCACCCATCGCCAGACCCGTGCGCGGCTCGGCGTTGCGCGGGATCTCGGGGACGATCATGCCCGGCCGGATCCGCGCCAGCGCCTTGAGCCGGTCCTGCACCGTCTTCGCGCTGTTCAGGGAGATCAGCACCCGGCGCAGGTCGTCGCCGACCGCGAGCGGCGCGTCGGAGGTGGTGTCCACGCCCCCGGCGATGCCCGACTCGACCTGGCCCAGCGCGATCTTGTTGGCGACGAGGACCGCCGCCTCCAGCCCGGTGCCGCAGGCCTGCTGGACGTCGTAGGCCGGGGTCGTCGGCGCGAGCTTCGAACCGAGCACCGCCTCGCGGGTGAGGTTGAAGTCCCGCGCGTGCTTGAGGACGGCGCCGGCGGCGACCTCCCCCACCGACTCGCCCTGGAGCCCGAAACGGGCGACCAGCCCGTCGAGGGTCGCGGTGAGCATGTCCTGGTTCGACGCCCGGGCGTAGGCGGTGCCGGACCGTGCGAACGGGATCCGGTTGCCGCCGACGATCGCCGCCCTGCGCGTCGCGGGCTTCGCGTTCTCCGCCATGGGGACCTCCGTGGTGGGGGATGAGTGGCCGGTACCGACAGTACCCGGTACCGTCGGTGCCGTGAGACTCGAGGCGATGAGCCCGTCGTCGCAGCCGGGCACCCCGGCCGGACGCCGGCGCCGGACCAGCGGGGACGCCCAGGAGCGTGCCGAGCACCGGGCGGGGCCGACCGCCGCCCGGGTCAGCACCCGCGACCGGCGCGACTCCCGGTGGGACGAGCACCGCCGCGCCCGCCGGGCCGCACTGGTCGACGCGGCGGTCGTCGCGGTCGGCCGGCACGGCGCCGGCGTGGGCATGGACGAGATCGCCGCGGTGGCCGGCACCAGCAAGACCGTCGTCTACCGGCACTTCGCCGACCGCAGCGACCTGCACGTCGCCGTCTGCACCCGGGTCGCCGAGCAGCTCGTCCCGGCCCTGCGCGCCGCGATGGGCAGCTCCGACCAGCCGCGCGACATGCTCGGCGCCGCCGTCGAGGCCTACCTGGCCTTCCTGGAGGCCGATCCGGAGCTGTACCGCTTCGTCGTCCACGGCCCCGCTGGCTCGTCCGACGCCGACGACCCCATCACCGGCCTCTCCGACCTCGTCGGCGAGCAGGCGGCCGCCATCCTGGCGCCCGCCCTCGGCCGGTCCGGCCGCGATCCGCTGGCCGCCGCTCCGTGGGGCCACGCCGTCGTCGGCCTGGTCCGCGCCGCCGCCGACTGGTGGCTGCGCGCCGGGCGCCCCATGCCGCGCCGCGAGCTCGCCGTCCACCTCACCGACCTGGCCTGGGCCGGGCTCTCCGGCGTCGTGACCACCGAACCCCGCAAGGAGGACCTGTGACGAGCACCCTGCCCCCCACGGTCGACCCGGCCCGCCTCCAGGAGGCGCTCGACGGCCGCTGGGCGCACGTGCGTCGCGACGCCCGCGAGAACCTGCACGACCCGGAGATGCTGCCGGTCTACGGCGAGTCGACGGCCGAGGCGCGGGAGCGGGTCACCCGCATGGCGGCGAAGCTCGCCGAGTCCGGCCGGGTCACCCTCGGCTTCCCCAAGGAGTTCGGCGGCGAGGCCGACGCCGGCGGGTCGGTGACCTCGATCGAGATGCTGGCCTTCGTCGACCTCTCGCTCATGGTCAAGGCCGGCGTCCAGTGGGGCCTGTTCGGCGGCGCCGTGCAGCTGCTCGGCACGCGCCGGCACCACGAGACCTACCTGCCCGGCATCATGGGCTTCGAGCTGCCCGGCTGCTTCGCCATGACCGAGACCGGGCACGGCTCCGACGTCCAGCAGCTGCGCACCACCTGCACCTACGACCCGGCGACGCAGACCTTCGACCTGCACACCCCGCACGAGGCCGCGCGCAAGGACTACATCGGCAACGCCGCGAAGGACGGCCGGATGGCGGTCGTCTTCGCCCAGCTGGTCACCCAGGGGAAGAACCACGGCGTGCACGCGTGGCTGGTGCCGATCCGCGACGAGGACGGCAACCCGATGCCGGGGGTCACCATCGGCGACGACGGCCCCAAGGCCGGGCTGCTCGGCGTCGACAACGGCCGGCTCACCTTCGACCACGTCACCGTCCCGCGCGACATGCTGCTCGACCGCTACGGGCAGGTCGCCGAGGACGGCACCTACACCTCGAGCATCGAGAACGAGACCCGGCGCTTCTTCACCATGCTCGGCACGCTCGTGCGCGGCCGGGTCAGCGTCGGCGGCTCGGCGGCGTCGGCCACGAAGCTCGCCCTGGACATCGCCGTCCGGTACGGCAACACCCGCCGCCAGTTCGCCGCCCCCGGCGAGGAGCGCGAGATCGTCATCAACGACTACCGCGTGCACCAGCGCAAGTTGCTGCCGGCGCTGGCGAAGACCTACGCGCTGCACTTCGCCCAGGGCGAGCTGGTCAGCACCATGCACGACGTCCAGACGGCGGTGCACGAGCACGGGCAGGAGATCGACGAGCCGGCCCAGCGCGAGCTGGAGTCCCGCGCCGCCGGGCTCAAGGTGGCCCAGACCTGGCACGCCACCCGCACCATCCAGATGTGCCGCGAGGCGTGCGGCGGAGCGGGCTACCTGCAGGAGAACCGGCTGCCGCACCTCAAGGCCGACACCGACGTCTTCACCACCTTCGAGGGCGACAACACCGTCCTGCTGCAGCTGGTGGCCAAGGGGCTGCTCACGGGCTACCGCGACGCCTTCGGCTCGCTGGACGGCTGGGGCCGGGTCGGCTTCGTGGCCGACATGGTGCGCGAGACCGTGCTGGAGCGGACGGCGGCCCGCGCGCTCATCCAGCGGCTGGTCGACGCCGTCCCCGGCCGGGACGACGAGGTGCCGATGCTCGACCGCGGCTGGCAGCTGAAGATGTTCGAGTTCCGCGAGAAGCACGCGCTCGAGGGGGCGATCCGGCGGCTGCGCAAGAACTCGACGACCCCCGGCATGGCCCCGTTCGACATGTTCAACGACGTCCAGGACCACGTGCTGAAGACGGCGGAGGCGCACATCGACCGGATCGTGCTCGAGGCCTTCGTGGACGCCGTCGACCGCACCGCCGACCCGGCGGCGAAGGAGCTCCTCGACACCGTGTGCGACCTGTACGCGCTGAGCATCATCGAGGAGGACAAGGGCTGGTTCCTCGAGCACGGGCAGCTGACCCCGTCTCGGGCCAAGACGCTGACGGCCACGGTCAACGCCCTGCTCAAGGAGCTGCGGCCGCACATCACCACGCTGGTGGACGGGTTCGCCATCCCGGCCGGCTGGAAGGCCGCGGCGATCCTGGAGGAGGAGCCGGGCCGGCAGGAGGCGATGGCCGCCCGCGACGCCGAGCTGCGCGCGGGGAACGGCGGGGGCACCCCCGAGGGAACCGCGACCGACCTCGACGTGCCGCCCGGCCAGTAGCGGAAGGACCCCGCATCCTCCGGCCCTCGCAGGCTGGGGCGGGGCCCCGCGGAGTGCCGTTCCAGCACGGTCGCGGCCCCGGGACGGGACGGTTTCAGCACAGTCGCGCTCTGCCCACCCAGGCGGGGCAGAGAGCGACTGTCCGGGAACCCTGGTGCCGTGCCCCGGACCCGGCGGCCGGGCTGCCCGTCGTCGGCGCGTCCGCCCCGCGGGGGCGTCAGTCCTCGGGCACCAGCCGGACGGCCAGGACGGCGACGTCGTCCTCGGCGTCGGGCAGGATCATCCGCGCCAGCACCCGGTCGCACAGCTCGTCGAGCGGGAACCCGCCGCACTCGCCGAGCACCTCCAGCAGCTGCTCGGTACCCGCGTCGATGTCGCGGTCGCGGCGCTCGACCAGCCCGTCGGTGTAGAGGAGCACCGTGGAGCCCGGGGCCAGGACGGCGACGTGGTCCTCCCGCACCGTCTCCGGCGCCACGCCCAGCAGCAGGTCGGCCTGCTTGCCGTCGAGGAGGACGACGCTGCCGTCGGAGGCCAGCAGCGCCGGCGGCGGGTGCCCCGCGTTGGCCCAGCGCAGCCGCATCCGCCCGGCCTCGTCGTCGGGTTCGGGCTCCAGCTGGGCGACCAGCGCGGTGGCCATCGTGTTCAGCGCCAGCCCCTGGACGGCGCGGTCGAGCTCGGTGAGCACCTCCGCCGGGGAGCCGCCGCTGGAGTAGCTGATCCCCCGCAGCAGGCCCCGTACCTGGCCCATCGCCGCGGCCGCCCGGGTGTCGTGGCCGACGACGTCGCCGATCGCGAGCACCGTCGTCCCACCGCGCTGCAGGAACGCGTCGTACCAGTCGCCCCCGATCTCGGCACCCTCGGCGGCCGGCACGTACCGGACGACGATCTCGCAGTGCTCCGGCTGCGGCGGCTCGGTGAGCATGCTGCGCTGCAGTGCGTCGGCCAGGTCGCGCTGCTGGCCGTACAGCCGGGCCTGGTGCAGGGCCAGCCCCGCGCGCCGGCCGATCTCCACCGCGGTGTCCACCTCGGCCTCGCCGAGCGGACCGCGCTCCTCCCGGGTGAACAGCCCCAGGGCGCCGAGCACCTGGCCGCGCGCCACCAGCGGCACCGCCACCCCGGCTCCCGCCCCCAGCCGGGCGAAGCGCTCGCGGGCGGCGGCATCGGGCAGCGCCCGGGTCACCTGGTCCCACTCGATGACCGGCAGGAGCACCGGACGACCGGTGGTGATGACCCGCCGTGCAGCCGATTCCTCGCTCATCGAGGCCACCATCGCGCTGACGTAGGCCTCGACCTCGCCCCCGCGGGTGGGGTCGCGGTGGCTGCTGGCCACGTCGTGCAACCGGCCCTGCTCGTCGGTGACCACGATCCAGCACCAGTCGGCCAGCTCGGGCACGACCAGCGAGGCCAGCCGGCCGATCTGCTGGTCGATGTCGAGCGTGCCGGAGAGCACCCGGCCGGCGTCCGCGAGCAGCCGCAGCCGCTGGTTGGCCTGCGCCATCGCCGCGACCGCCGCACCGCGCTCGGCCTCGGACTGCAGGCGCGAGACGCTCAGCGCGATCTGGGCGGCGAGCGCCTCGAGCACCTCGACGTCGTCACCGGTGAATTCGTGCTCGGTGGTCCAGACCACGAGGAAGGAGCCGAGCAGCCGCCCCTCGACCCGCAGCGGGACGGTGGCCAGCGCCCGCAGCCCGAGCAGCTCGATGACGGGCTCCAGCGCGGGGAACCGGGCCACCGCGTCGGTGCGGTCGCTCAGCAGGATGCGGCGCCCGTGCCGGGCCGCGTGCTGGGCCGGCAGCGCGTCGTCCATCGGCAGGACGACGGCGTCGAGCGGCCCGGCGTCCGGCGCACTCTCCTGGACGGTGGCCACCAGGTTGCCGGTCATGCGCAGCCGCAGCGGGCCGCCGGCGGAGTCGAAGACGGCCAGCGCGCTGGACTCCGCGCCCAGCACGTGGGCCCCGCGCAGCGCGATGTCGGCGAGCTGGTCGAGCCGCGCGGCGTTGGCCAGCTCGGCCGCCACCTCGGCGATCGCGGCGGCCCGCTGTACGGCGGTGAGCCGCCGCTGCGCCTGCCCGCGCGCCTCGGTGATGTCCACGGCGGTGCCGAGCACCCGGGCCGGCGCGCCGGTCGCGTCCGCCACCACCCGGCCGCGGCCCAGCACCCAGCGCGTGCCGCCGTCCTCGCGCAGCGCCCGGAACTCCACGGTGTAGTCGCCGCGCTGCTCGATCGCGACCCGCATGGCCTCGGCGATGGCGGCGTGGTCGTCGGGGTGCACGTGCGTGACCAGGACGTCGTCCAGCGAGTCGAGGTCCACCGCCGAGTCCAGGCCGAACAGCGCGGCGCACCGGTCGTCCCAGTGGATGGTCCCGGTGCGCAGGTCCCGCTCCCAGATGCCGACGGAGCTCGCCTCCAGGGCCACGTCCAGCCAGGCCCGCGAGGTGCCGACCGCCGACTGGGCCGCGGAGAGCTCCAGCTCGGCGACGACGGAGGCGGCCAGCTGCTCCAGCAGCTCGGCGGCGTCCTCGGACCAGGTGCGCGGCGCGGCGTCGTAGGCGGCCAGGGCCCCCACCACCTGGCCCGAGGCGGCCAGGAGAGGGGCGCCCAGGTAGGCACCGACCGCGCCGGAGACGACGGCGGGCAGCTGCGCGACCCGTTCGTCCTCGGCGGCCGCCGCGATCTTCAGCGGCCGGCCCTGGCGGACCGTGATGGCCGAGAGCGCGCCCGTGGCCAGCGCCGGACCGCCCACCACGCCGGCGGGCAGCCCGTACCCGCCGACGACGACGTCGTGGTCGGTGAAGAGCGTGACCTTGGCGTGGCCGACGTCCAGGAGCCGGGCGGCCAGGGCCGACAACCGGTCGAAGGCGGCCGGCCCCGGGACCTCCAGCAGCAGCCGACGTGCCGCGGCGATCCGCAGCGGATCGGTGAGCGGGCCCCCCCCGGACTGCTCATCGTGAACGGCGGAGCCTGTCGTGGCCACGCACCCTCCGCCCGGCATCGCCGCCCCCTGACCGGGAGCATCCTCCGCACATGCTGGCACGCCTCGCCGGCGGGGCACGGGACCGGCATCCCGCCGCGCCCGGCGGGAGGACCCTCTCGCGGGTGAGGCGGTGGGGGCCGGGTCAAGGTCCGGCCGGCACCGGTCGATCACCTGACCATGCTGGGCATGCGCACGAGCACTCCGCCGGACTGCCGGCCGCTGCTCGCCGACGCCGACGACCTGACCCTGGTCTTCCAGCCGATCGTCGACCTCGCCACCGCCGGCATCGCCGGGTACGAGGCGCTGGCCCGCTTCCCCGGCTCCACCGGTCCCGACGTCTGGTTCGCCGCCGCCGCGGAGGCGGGCATCGCCGCCGAGCTCGAGGCGCTGGCCATCCACAAGGCGCTCGCCGCCGTCGACCACCTGCCGGCCAACACCTATCTGACCGTGAACGTCAGCCCCCACCTGCTGGGCGCCGAGGTCATCGAGAGCGCCTTCGCCACCCGGCCCGACCTGCGCCGCGTGGTGGTCGAGCTGACCGAGCACACCCCGGTCGACGACCTGGGTGCGCTGCGCCGGCAGACCGACGCCCTGCGGCAGCGCGGTGCGCTGATCGCCGTCGACGACGCCGGCAGCGGCTACTCCGGCCTGCAGCAGCTCGCCGCCGTGCGCCCGCAGCTGGTGAAGCTCGACCGGGCCCTCGTCTCCGACGTCGACGGCGATCCGGTCCGCATGGCGCTCGTGGAGATGATCGGCGAGTTCGCCGGCCGCATCGACGCCTGGCTGCTGGCCGAGGGCGTGGAGACGCCCGCGGAGCTGGCCGCGTTCACCCGCCTGGGGGTACCCCTGGCCCAGGGCTGGCTGCTCGGCCGCCCGGCGCCGGAGTTCCGCCCGCTGGACCCCGACGTCGTCCGGCTGGTGCGCGCCCACTCCGCCCGTGCGCGGCTGACCGAGAGCGTCGCCGGCCTGGTGCGCCCGGTGCGCCAGTGCGTGCTGGGCGAGGAGCCCGCCACGCCGCCCGCCGTCCTGGTGGGACCGCAGGGCGGGCCCGCGGCCCTGCTGCTCTGCGACCCGCGCACCGGTGAGGTGCACACCGCGCCGGTCTCGCTGCGCGTGCACCCCTCGACCGACATCGGGGACGCCCTGCGCCGGGCGCTCACCCGCCCGCCGGTGCACCGCTTCGACCCCGCCGTCTGCACCGACCCGACCGGCCACGTGCTCGGGCTGGTGCGGATCGAGGACCTGGCGTCCGCCGCCAGTGCCGACCGCTGACCCCCACCCAGAGGAGAGACCCCATGAAGCCCTTCGCCTGGGGCGACGTCATCCCCGGCTGCGACGCGGCCTTCACGGCCCCCGACGAGGAGGGCATCTTCGCGCAGGCGGTGCCGCACGGCGCCGCCGCGCACGGCATCGACGAGGTGACCCCGGAGCTGGCCGCGACGGTGCGCGCGCACATCCACGAGTCCTGAGAGGCCCGCGCCCGGGCCCGCTCCGCGCGTTCCCCGGGGGCGTGACTGCTGTGATCAGCGGGTCTGCTGCGGGTTTCCCGGAACCCCCCACTGGCCAGACCTGCAGGCGGCATGACACCGTGCCCCCGGCCCGGAATCCCGCGATACCGGGTTCCGCACCCCCGCCAGGCGTGGGTGCGGGAACCCCGGTGGCGCCCCGCGCGTCCGGGTGGAAGAGCCGGCTGCGTGCCGAGGACACGGCACCGCCACCCCCTACGGAAAGGTTGCTCCATGAACAAGGCCGAACTGGTCTCCGCCATCGCCAAGCGCGCCGACGTCCCGGCCTCGACCGTCGACTCGGTCCTCGCCGGCCTGCAGGACGAGCTGGTCGACGCCATCACCCGTGGCGAGAAGGTCGCCGTCTCCGGGCTGATCACGGTCGAGCGCACCCAGCGCTCCGCCCGCACCGGCCGCAACCCGCAGACCGGTGAGTCGATCGACATCCCCGCCGCCAACACCGTCAAGGTGACCGCCGGTTCGAACCTGAAGAAGGCCGCCAGCTCCGTCCCGGTCTGATCCGGCCGCGCCCGCAGCCGGGCGGGCGCCGCGACCCCGTGTGTCCGGGCTCACAAGGGCGTGAGTCAGGATGCCGGTCGAGGCGTCGCCCGGCGGCGGGCGATCCCAGGGACCGGAGGTGGGCGTGAACGACGACCTGCAGGTGGGCACCGACCCGGCCGAGGTGGGGATGGATCCCGCCCGGCTGGCCCGCGTCGACGACCGGCTCTCCCGGTACGTCGACGACGGCCAGCTGCCGGGGTTCCTGGTCACCGTGGCCCGCCACGGGCGCCTCGTGCACGTCGGCCGCGGAGGCTTCCGCGACGTCGAGGCGGGTCTGCCGGTCGAGACCGGCACCCGCTGGCGCATCTTCTCGATGACGAAGCCGGTCACCTCCGTCGCGGCGATGATGCTGTACGAGGAGGGGGCCTTCCAGCTCACCGACCCGATCGCCCGGTGGCTGCCCGAGTTCGCCGAGACCCGGGTCTACGTGGCCGGGTCGGCGATGAAGCCGGTGACCAGCCCGCAGGTGGAGCCCATCCGGGTCCGGCACCTGCTCACCCACACGGCGGGGCTCACCTACGGCTTCCACCACGCCCACCCGGTCGACGCGATGTACCGCGCGATGGGGCACGAGTGGGGCACCCCGCCCGGCGCGGACTCGGCCGAGGTCTGCCGGCAGTGGGCCTCGGTGCCGCTGGTCTTCCAGCCCGGCAGCGAGTGGAACTACGGCGTCTCCACCGACGTGCTCGGCCGGCTGGTCGAGGTCGTCTCCGGCCAGCCCCTCGACGAGTTCTTCGAGCAGCGCATCTTCGCGCCGCTGGGCATGCGCGACACCTCCTTCGGGCTGCGTAACGGCGACGACGTGCCGTCCCTCGCCCGGCTCTACGGCGCCGTACCGGGGCAGCCGGGGGGTGCGGCGACCGGCTACGCGCCGCTGGACGCCATGGGGGAGGCAGCCCACCACAAGCCCGCGTTCCTCTCCGGCGGTGGCGGGCTGGTCTCCACGGCCGGTGACTACCTGCGGTTCGTGGAGATGCTGCGCCGCGGCGGCTCGTACGACGGCGGGCGGCTGCTGGGCCCGCGGACGCTCGCGCACATGGTGACCAACCACCTGCCGGGCAACCAGGACCTGGAGACCTTCGGCCGGCCGCTGTTCGCCGAGACCCCGCTGCGCGGCGTCGGCTTCGGGCTCGGGTTCTCGATGGTGATCGACCCGGTGCGCTACGGCGTCGTCTCGTCCGTCGGCGACTACAGCTGGGGTGGGGCGGCGTCGACGGCGTTCTACGTGGACCCGGTCGAGGACCTCACCGTCAGCTTCTACACGCAGCTGCTGCCCTCGAGCACGCTGCCGATCCGCAACTACCTGCGCCAGCTGGTCAACCAGGCGATCGTCACCTGATCCCCTGGCCGGCCCGCTCCGGGATCAGATGGGCGGCCCGCTCCGGGATCAGGTGACCTGATCGTCGAGCGTCCTCCCTCACGGTGGGCGGTGAGGGGGGACGCCGCACGGCGCGGGAGGACGGCGGGTGCGAGTCGTCCGGTCCGACCGGCCCCGCCGCGGACGCCCGACCGCGGCCGGGGGCAGCGCGCCCACCCCAGGGGCGGGCCCCGTCGAGGAGCCCGCCCACAGGTCACAGGTCACAGGTCACAGGTAGCGGCGGTAGACGACGGTGGCGACCATCGCCGGCTTGCTGCCGCCCTCGACCTCCACGGTCACGGCCAGGTTCATCTGGATGCCGCCCTCGAACGGCGTCGCCGCCTCGAGCGTGGCCCCGGCCCGCACCCGCGCACCCACGGGCACCGGCGAGGGGAAGCGCACCTTCTCCGTGCCGTAGTTGACGCCCATGCGGAACCCGGTGATGTCCACGATCTGCGGGATCAGGGCAGGCAGCAGCGACAGCGTCAGGTAGCCGTGCGCGATGGGCCCGCCGAACGGGCTCTCCTTCTTCGCCCGCTCGGGGTCGACGTGGATCCACTGGTGGTCACCGGTCGCCTCGGCGAACTGGTTCACCTGCTCCTGCGTGATCGTCACCCAGTCGCTGTGGCCCAGGTGCTGCCCGACCAGGCCCTGGACCCCCTCGACGCCGTCGGCCGTCGTCTGCGCCATCTGTCTGCCTCCTCGTGGACGGTCTGGTTGGCTGACTCCACCACACACCACGATGGGACGGGGAGCGGGTTGCTGCGACTGGGGGCCCTCGACGTGCCCGACGGTGCGTTCGTGGTCATGGCGATCGTCAACCGCACCCCTGACTCGTTCTACGACCGCGGCGCCACCTACGAGCTGGCCGCGGCGGTGGAGCGGGTCGACCGGGTGGTCGCCGAGGGCGCGGACATGGTGGACGTCGGCGGGGTCAAGGCCGCGCCCGGCGAGGAGGTCTCCCCGGCGGAGGAGGTGCGCCGGACCGTCGACCTGGTGGCCGCGATCCGGGCGGCGCACCCGGCGCTGCCCATCTCCATCGACACCTGGCGGGCCGAGGTCGCCCGCGAGGCGCTGGCGGCCGGTGCCGACGTCGTGAACGACGCCTGGGGCGGGGTGGACCCGGAGCTGGCGGCGGTGGCGGCCGACGCGGGCGCGGGGATCGTCTGCACGCACGCCGGCGGGCTGCCGCCGCGCACCCGCCCGCACCGGATCGCCTACGACGACGTCGTCGCCGACATCGTGGCCCGGACGACGGCGCTGGCCGAGGCCGCGGTGGCGGCCGGCGTGGACCCCGAGCGGGTGCTGGTCGACCCGGGGCACGACTTCGGCAAGAACACGCGGCACTCGCTGGAGGCGACCCGCCGGCTGGGCGAGCTGGTGGGCACCGGCTGGCCGGTGCTGGTGGCCCTGTCGAACAAGGACTTCGTCGGCGAGACCCTCGACGTCCCCCTCGGCGAGCGGCTCACCGGCACGCTGGCGGCGACGGCGGTGAGCGCGTGGCTGGGCGCCCGGGTGTTCCGCGCCCACGACGTCGCCCCGACCCGGCAGACGCTGGACATGGTGGCCTCGATCCGGGGCACCCGCCCGCCGGTCCGGACCGTCCGCGGCCTCGCCTGAGCCCGCTGATGATCAGGTGACCTGATCGTTCCGGGTCCTGGCTCACGGTCGACGGTGAGCCAGGACCCTGCGCGGTGAGCCAGGACGGCGTCGGGGCCGCAGCGCGACCGGCGCCGGCCGTCGCTAAGTTCCCTTCCCATGGCCGCCACCGGGTTCCTGACCGCCGACGAGCTCAACGCCCTCCTGCCGGGCACCCTGCCGGGGCTGCTCGGCATCGTGATCGACACCCACGAGCGCGGCCGGCTCACCAGCCACCTCGACATCCGGCCGGAGCTGCTGGCACCCAACGGCTACCTGCACGCCGGCACCGTCGTCACCCTGGCCGACACCAGCTGCGGGCTGCCGACGCGCGCGCTGCTGCCCGAGGGCTCCAGCGGGTTCACCACCATCGAGCTCAAGAGCAATCACCTGAGCACCGCGCGGGAGGGGCGGATCAGCTGCGAGGCGACCAACGTCCACGCCGGGCGGACCACCCAGGTGTGGGACGCCGTCGTCCGCAACGCCGCCACCGGGAAGACCATCGCGCTGTTCCGGTGCACCCAGTCGGTGCTCTGGCCCCGGTGAGCGGGCGAACCCGCCGGTAACCCCCTTGTGAGCGGGGACACCGCAGGTGTGAGACTGGCGCCACACACCATGCGAGGAGGAACACCCGTGGCGCTGCCGAGCCAGTATCCCGACGTCGAGATCCCGAACCTCTCCGTCCCCGAGTTCGTCCTGGCGGCCGGCCGGGAGAAGCCCGATTCACCGGCGCTGATCGACGGCCTCAAGGGCGACGTCATCACGCACGGCCAGCTGGCCCAGTACGTCGACCGGGTCGCGGCCAACCTGCACGCCCGCGGCCTGCGCAAGGGCGACGTCGTCGCCGTCTTCTGCCCCAACACCCCGTGGTTCCCGGTCGTCTTCCACGGCATCGCGGCCGCCGGCTGCGTGATGAGCCCGATCAACTCGCTCTACACGCCCGACGAGATCGCCTTCCAGCTGAAGGACTCCGGCGCGAAGATCCTGATCACCATCGGGCTGTTCATGGACCGCGCCACCGCGGCCGTGGAGAAGACGCCGCTGGACGAGATCATCGTGCTGGACGGCGCCGAGGGCCACGCCAACCTGTTCGACCTGCTCGGCGCCGACGCGCCGTCGGTCCAGGTGGATATCGACCCGGCCGACGACCTGGTCACGCTCCCCTACTCCAGCGGCACCACCGGGCTGCCCAAGGGCGTCATGCTCACCCACCGCAACCTGGTCGCGAACGTGGCCCAGTGCCTGCCGCTGCTCAAGACGGGCGCGGACGAGCGGATCATCGCCGTCCTGCCGTTCTTCCACATCTACGGCCTCACCGTGCTGATGAACCAGGGGCTGGCGCTGGGCGGTGCGGTGGTGACCCTCCCCCGGTTCGACCTCGAGGACTTCCTGCGCACCATCCAGGACCACAAGATCACCCGCGCGTTCGTGGCGCCGCCCATCCTGCTGGCGCTGGCCAAGCACCCGCTGGTCGACCAGTACGACCTCAGCTCGCTGAACTCGATCCTGTCGGGCGCCGCCCCCCTGGACGAGCAGCTCGCGCTGGCCGCCCAGGACCGGCTGCGCAAGGGGGCCGACACCGGCGTCACGGTGGGCCAGGGCTACGGCATGACCGAGCTCTCCCCGGTGTCGCACACCACCCCCGACTCGGACGCCCAGCCGCCGGGCGTCTCCATCGACGTCCCCAAGGGCTCGGTCGGCTTCGCCATCCCCAACACCGAGTGCCGGCTGGTCGACCCGGGCACCGGCCAGGACGCCGCGCCCGGCGAGCGGGGTGAGCTGTGGGTCCGCGGGCCGCAGGTGATGAAGGGCTACCTCAACAACCCCGACGCCACCGCCGGCACCCTGGACAGCGAGGGCTGGCTGCACACCGGCGACGTCGCGATCGTCGACGAGAACGGCTGCTATACGGTCGTCGACCGGGTCAAGGAGCTGATCAAGTACAAGGGCTACCAGGTGGCCCCGGCCGAGCTCGAGGCCGTGCTGATCAACCACCCGGAGATCGCCGACGCCGCCGTCATCGGCGTGCCGGACAAGGAGAGCGGCGAGGAGCTGCCCAAGGCCTTCGTCGTGCGGGCCCCGGGCTCGGAGATCACCGAGGACGCCGTCATGGCCTACATGGCCGAGAAGGTGGCCCCGCACAAGAAGATCCGCTTCGTCGAGTTCATCGAGCAGGTGCCGAAGTCGGCGGCGGGCAAGATCCTGCGCAAGGACCTCAAGGCCCGCGCGTAGCCCCACCGCTCAGGAGCTCGCGGCGGCCCCCTCCCCGGGAGCCGCCGCGGGCTCGCGCCCGGGGCCGGCCGGCTCGTCCGCCCGGCCCCGGACGCTTCCCGGCGGTATCCCGGTGACCCGCTTGTAGGCCCGGGAGAAGGCGGCCTCCGAGTCGTAGCCCAGCCGCCGGGCCAGCTCGGTGACCCGTGCCCCGCGCGCCAGCCCGACCGTGGCCAGGTGCATCCGCCAGCGGGTCACGTACCGCAGCGCCGGCTCCCCGGCGAGCTCGGTGAAGCGGGCGGCGAACGCCGAGCGCGACATCCGCGCCTCCCTCGCCAACCCCTCCAGCGTCCAGTCGGCGCCGGGATCGGCGTGCACCCGCGCGACGGCCTGGCCGACCTGCGGATCCCGCAGCGCCCGCAGCCAGCCCGGCCCGGTGCCGCCGGTCTCGAGCCAGCGCCGGACCGCCTGGATGACGACGACGTCGGCCAGCCGGGTCACCACCGCCTCCGCGCCGGGCAGGTCACGGCGCAGCTCGTCGGCGATCATGCCGAGGAGCACGGCCAGCCAGCCGGACGCGGTGTCGCCGGCCTCCACGAGCAGGACCGGGGGCAGCAGCTCGAGCAGGTGCGCGGCCCCGGGCCGCTCCGGCTCGACCACCCCGCAGACCAGCCGGGACGGCGGCCCCTCGCCGACGGTGCCCACGCGCAGCACCGAGTAGTGCTCGCCGACGTACTCCTGCGGCAGCAGGTCGGCCCGTCCGGAGATCGGCACCCCCGGTCCGCTGCGCAGCAGGTGCCCCCGCCCGTGCGGCACCAGCGCCAGGTCGCCCGCCCGCAGCTCGTGCACCGCACCGGCCACCTCGAGCCGGCAACCGCCGTCGACGACGACGTGGAAGCTCATGCAGCCGGGCAACGCCGGCATCTCCACACCCCACGGGGCGCGCCCCTCGGCCCGGCAGTAGAAGGTGCCGCGGATGCGCAGGTCCCCGAGCACGCCACCGAGCGGGTCCACGGGGGACCACGGCTCGGCGAGCGGCTCGGCCACGCGAGCAGCCTGGCCCGCCGGTGACCGACCGTCCAGGGCCGCTGGACGAACGGTCGTGGAACCCGGATCCCCGGCCATTCCTCGCGACCGCCCGTCCGGGCCACGGTGGGTGCACGCCGGCCGACGGGGCCGGACCACCGGAGGGAGCAGGTCATGCGGGTACTGGTCGTCGGGGCGACGGGCGGATCGGGACGGGCGGCGGTGGACGCCCTCGTCGACGGAGGGCACGGGGTGACGGCGTTCGCACGGCGGGCGTCGACGGCGTTCGGGGGGCGGGCGTCGACACCGCTCGCGGGGCGGGCCGGCCTCCGGCCGGTCGACGGCGACGCGACGGTGGCGGCCGACGTCGAGCGGGCGGTGCGGGATCAGGACGCCGTCGTCGTGACCCTGGGCATCAGCGAGAACACGCTGAAGGTGCGGCTGCTCGGCAGCTCGGGCACCCCGATGGACGTCCGGTCGCGCGGGACGGCGCTGGTCGTGGCCGCGATGCGCGAGCAGGGCGTGCGCCGGCTGGTCGTGCAGAGCTCCTACGGCGTCGGACCGACCCGGGATCTGCTCCCGCTGTCCAGCCGGGTGGTCTTCGCGCTGATGATCCGGCAGCAGATCCAGGACACCGAGCGGCAGGAACGCGTCGTGCGCGGCAGCGGGCTGGACTGGACGGTCGTGCAGCCGGTCTACCTGACCGACGGCGAGGAGCCGGCCGCCTGCTCGACGGCCGGCGAGGTGCAGGGCATGAAGGTGTCCCGGCGGGCGGTGGGCGCGGTGCTGGCCGAGCTCGCGACCGGATCGGCGGACCCGGGCGCCACCGTCGCGGTCTCGGGCGGTCAGCGGCCGGATCCCGCCGCGGACCTGCGAGCGGCAGGGGCAGCCGACCCCGCCCGGTAGCTCTCCCCGAGCGTGCGAGCGGCCGGGGGGCCCGCCCAGAGGCTCGCCCCGAGCCTGCGAGGGGTGAGGAGGACGGGGTCCTCTTAGGGTCGGGGCATGCGTGCGGTGACGATCACTGAGCCCGGCGGTCCCGAGGTGCTGACCTGGGCGGAGGTGCCCGACCCGGTCTGCCGCCCCGGCGAGGTCGTCGTGGACGTCGTCGCCACGGCGGTGAACCGGGCCGACCTCCTCCAGCGGCAGGGCAACTACTCGCCCCCGCCCGGGGCGACGCAGGTCCCCGGCCTCGAGTGCAGCGGGATCGTCAGCGAGGTCGGCGAGGGTGTCACCGGCTGGACCGTCGGCGACGAGGTGTGCGCGCTGCTGGCCGGCGGCGGCTACGCCGAGCGGGTCGCCGTCCCGGCCCCCCAGCTGCTGCCCCGGCCCTCGGGCGTGGAGCTGGCGACCGCCGCGGCGCTGCCGGAGGTCACCTGCACCGTGTGGTCCAACGTGTTCATGCTCGCCGGGCTGGGCCGTGGCGACACCTTCCTGGTGCACGGCGGCTCCAGCGGCATCGGGACGATGGCGATCCAGCTCGCCGCCCGCGCCGGGGCCCGGGTGCTCACCACGGCGGGGACGGCGGCCAAGCTCGACGTCTGCCGCGAGCTCGGCGCCGACGTGGGCATCAACTACCGCGACGAGGACTTCGTCGAGCGGGTGAAGGAGGCGACCGACGGCCGCGGGGTCGACGTCGTCCTGGACAACATGGGCGCTGCGTACCTGGCCCGCAACGTCGAGGCCCTCGCCGTCGGCGGCCGGCTGGTGGTCATCGGCATGCAGGGCGGCCGGAAGGCGGAGCTGGACCTCGGCAAGCTGCTGGCCAAGCGCGCCTCGGTGCACGCCACCGCGCTGCGGTCCCGGCCGGTGGAGGGACCCGGCGGCAAGGCCGGGATCGTCGCGGCCGTGCGGCACGACGTGTGGCCGGACGTCGAGCGCGGCACGATCCGGCCGATCGTCGACCGCCGGCTGCCGATGTCGCGGGCGGCCGAAGCGCACCAGGTCGTCGAGGCCAGCGAGCACGTCGGCAAGGTCCTGCTGGTCGCCGGCGGCTGAGGGCCGTCGCTCGGGACAGGGCCGTCAGCGGGGGCGGAGGCCGGCGACGGCGTCGATGATGCGGCCGACCTCGTCGGCGGTGTTGTAGTGCATAAGCCCCAGGCGCACCGCTCCCCCGCCCTCGTTCACCCCGAGGGCGTCGAAGAGCTCGCGGGCGTAGAAGTCGCCGTCCCAGGCGCAGATGCCGGCGCGGGCCAGCTCCGCGGCCACCTGGCGCGGGCGCATGCCGGCGACGGTGAAGGACAGCGTGGGGGTGCACCGCTCGGGCTCGCCGAGCACCTGCACGTGCCGCATCGCGCGCAGCGCCTGGTCCAGCCAGTCGAACAGGTCGCCTTCGTGCCGGGCGACGGCAGCCATCGAGATCCGCAGCCGGTCGCGACGGCTGCCGTACGCGTCCGCGCAGAGGCCCGCCAGGTGGTCGACGGCGGCGCTCACGCCGGCGTACAGCTCGAACGGCGGCGTCCCGGTCTCGAACCGGTCGGGCACCCGGTCCGACGAGGGCAGCAGCTTCTCCGGCTGCAGGTGGACCAGGAGGTCGGGGTCGGCGACCACCGCGGCGACGTGCGGGCCGCACCACTTGTAGGCCGACACCGCCAGGAGGTCGGCGCCCAGGGAGGCCTTGTCCAGGTACACGTGCGGTGCGGCGTGGACGGCGTCGACGTAGACCAGCGCGCCGACGGCGTGGGCCTGCGCGGCGATGCCGGCGACGTCGGGCCGCGTGCCGAGGGCGTTGCTGGCCGCGGTGACGGCCACCAGCCGGGTGCGCCGGTTCAGCAGCTCGGTGTACTGCCAGGCCGGCAGCTCGCCGGTCTCGATGTCGACCTCCGCCCACCGCACCTGCACGCCCGCGGTGGCGGCCAGCTGCAGCCACGGCCGGACGTTGGCGTCGTGGTCCAGCCGGCTGAGCACGATCTCGTCACCGGGGCGCCACGTGCGGACCAGCGCGCGGGCCATGCCGTAGGTCAGCGCGGTCGTGCTCGGCCCGAGGACCACGCCCCCGGGCCGCCCGCCCACGAGGTCGGCCACGGCCGCGCGGGCTCCGGTGACCAGCGCCTCGGCCCGCCCGGACGCCGGGAACACCCCGCCCCGGTTCGCGACCGGCATGCGCATCGCGGACCCCACCGCGTGCGCCACGTTCTCGGGCACCAGCGAGCCGGCCGGGCCGTCGGCGTGCACGTACCCGTCGGAGAGCGCCGGGAAGAGGCCGCGGACCCGCGCGACGTCCAGCCGGCCCCCCGATGACATGGGCCGCACCCTAGTTCGTGCGCCCGGTCGTTCATGCGCCGTCCCGGTGCCTCGGCGGACCGTCCGCACCACCGGGCAGGATGGGGGCATGACTGCACCGCAGAACGGCAACGAGCGCCCCCAGCAGGTCGTCGTGGTCGGGCCGGACGGGCGCCCGGTCGGCACCGTGCCGATGCCCCAGGGGACCGACGAGGAGCTCGACGGCGCCCCCGGTGTCGGTGAGCTGGTCGAGCAGCCCGCGAAGGTCATGCGCATCGGCACGATGATCAAGCAGCTGCTGGAGGAGGTCCGCGCCGCGCCTCTGGACGACGCCAGCCGCAACCGGCTGCGCGACATCCACGCCTCCTCGATCCGCGAGCTGGAGCAGGGCCTGGCCCCCGAGCTGCGCGAGGAGCTGGAGCGCATCACGCTGCCCTTCAGCGAGGGCGAGACGCCGTCGGACGCCGAGCTGCGGATCGCCCAGGCGCAGCTGGTCGGCTGGCTGGAGGGCGTCTTCCACGGCATCCAGACGGCGCTGTTCGCCCAGCAGATGGCTGCCCGCGCCCAGCTGGAGGAGATGCGCCGCAAGGCCCTACCCGGCGGGCAGGCGCCGGCCCAGCAGCCCGACTTCCGCCCCGGCGGGGGCCAGTACCTCTGAGACGACCGGAGGAGACGTCGGTGGCTCCCCCCGATCCTCATGTGCGGGCGTCGGACGACGACCGCGAGGAGACGGTGCGTCAGCTCCAGCGCGGGCTGACCCAGGGCCGGCTCACCGTCGACGAGTTCGACGACAGGGTGCGGGCGGCCTACGCCGCCCGCACCCTCGGCGACCTCGCGGAGCTCACCCGTGATCTACCGAGGAGCCTGTGGTGAGGCCGGGCACGTCGACGGCCTGACCGTTCCCGGCACCCTCACCCGACGAGAGCGCACGCACCTCGTCGTCCGGGGCCGGGGAGGTCCGCTCGCCGTTCTCGCCGGGCACCGCGGGCCGCGCGGCCTGCTCCGTGTCCGGCCGGCCGCCCGCCGCCTGCTCGAAGAAGCGCAGCAGCTCCACCGGGAACGGCATGACCAGCGTGCTGTTCTTCTCCGAGGCCACGTCGGCCACGGTCTGGAGCAGCCGCAGCTGCAGCGCGCCGGGCGTGGCGCTCATCGCCTCGGCGGCCTGCGCGAGCTTGGCCGAGGCCTGGAACTCACCGTCGGCGGAGATCACCCGGGCGCGGCGGTCCCGCTCGGCCTCGGCCTGGCGGGACATGGATCGCCGCATCCCCTCCGGCAGGGAGATGTCCTTGACCTCCACCCGGTCGATCTTGATGCCCCAGTCCTCCGTGGGGGTGTCGATGACGGCCCGGAGCTCGCTGTTGATCGCCTCGCGGTCGGACAGGAGGGTGTCGAGGTCCGCGCGCCCGATGACGGAGCGGAGCGACGTCTGCGACACCTGCGACGTGGCGATCATGTAGTTCTCGACGTTGATGACCGCGCGGACCGGGTCGACCACGCGGAAGTAGACGACCGCGTCGACGCCGATCGTGACGTTGTCCCGGGTGATGGTGCCCTGCGACGGCACGTCGAGCACGAGCGTCTGCACGGGCACCTTGGTCATCTGGTCGATGAACGGGACGATGAAGCGCAACCCCGGTTCGCGGACGTCGGGGAGCAGCCGGCCGAAGCGCAGGACGACGCCGCGCTGGTACTGCTGCACCGCCCGGACACCGGCTGCGACGAGCACCACGGCCAGTACGGCCACCACGGCAAGGACGGCGAGCAGAGCAGTCACCGGGACCACCTCTTCCGGCCGGCTCGCTGCCTGCGGGACGGTCCCGCGGGCACGCTGGTGCCGACCCGTCCACCACCACGGTTCCACGTCTTCGCCGCCGCTGTCGCCACGGAGTGCCTCCGGACGCAGCCGCCGATCATCCGATGCGGTGAACGGTCTCCCGTCGAGGGTTCACCGACCGTGACTCCGGTGATCAGGGACGTGCACACCGGAACTGCCCGGTGCTGACCACTGGAGGAACCGTGACTTCTGGAACGTCGAGCGCACCGGCCACCCGGAGCGGGCAGAACGGCCTGGCCGTCGCCTCGCTGATCACCGGCATCGTGGGCATCGTCTTCGCCCTGCTGTTCGCGGTCATCGGGCTCGCGCTGGGCGTCGTCGCCGTCGCCCTGGGTGCCGTGGCGCGTCGCAACGGCACCCGCAGCGGCCAGGCGACCGCGGGTCTCGTCACCGGCGCCGTGGCGATCGTCGTCGCCGTCGTGAACATGGTGATCGCCTACAACGTCCTGACCTGACCCGCACAGCACGACGGCGCCGCACCCCGGCCGGGGGGCGGCGCCGTCGCGCTGTGGCGGGTCAGACGGTGAAGCGGCTGACGGCCTCCTGCAGCTCGCCGCTCATCCGGGCCAGCTCACCGGCGGCGCGCTGGGCGTCGGCGACGCGCTGGTTGGTCTCCTGCGTGCCCGCGGCCAGCCCGGAGATCGCCGCGGCGATGCCCTGGGTGCCGCTGGCCGCCTCGGCGACGTTGCGATTCATCTCGTTGGTGGTCGCGGTCTGCTCCTCGACCGCCGCGGCGATGGTCGCCTGGAAGTCGTTGATCTCGCCGATGACCGAGCTGATCTGGCTGATCGCGTCCACCGCACCGGCGGTGTCGGCCTGGATCGCCTCGACCCGCTTGGAGATGTCCTCGGTCGCCCGCGCGGTCTCCTGCGCCAGCTCCTTGACCTCCGACGCGACGACGGCGAAGCCCTTGCCCGCCTCACCGGCCCGCGCCGCCTCGATGGTGGCGTTCAGGGCCAGCAGGTTGGTCTGCTCGGCGATCCCGTTGATCAGCTTGATCACCGTGGCGATCTCCTGCGAGGAGTCGCCCAGCTTGCCGACGGTCTTGGTGGTGTTCTCGGCGACCGACACCGCCTGACCGGCGACACGGGCGGCCTCGGTGGCGTTGTGCGCGATCTCCCGGATCGCCGACTCCATCTGCGAGGAGCCGGTCGCCACCGTGTCCACGCTGGACGCCACGGCACCGGCGGAGGCGACGACCTCGTCGGCCTGGCCGGCGGCGGTCTCGGCGTTGCCGCGCATGCCCTCGGCCGCCGCGTTCAGCTGCGTCGACGCCGCCGCGAGGCGGGTGGAGGAGTCGTTCACCAGCACGAGCACGTTGCCGATGGCGTCGAGGGTCTCGTCCAGCGACGCGGCCATCTCGCCGAGCTCGGCAGCGCCGGTGCGGCCGGCACGGACGGTGAGGTCACCGGCGGCCACCTGGCCGAGGACCTCGCGCATGCGCTGCACCGGTCCGGTGACGCCGCGGGCCACCACGAGGGCCAGGACGACGGAGATCGCCAGGCCCGCACCGATGATCAGCAGCGTCATGGTGCGGGCGGTCTCGTAGGCGTCCTTGGCGTCGGCCGCGGTCGCGCGGGCGGCCGCCGCGGCGGCGTCGGTGGCCTCGACCAGCGACTCCCCGATGAGGATCTCGTTGTCGTTCATCGTCTTGAGGATCCCCGGCATGGCGGCGGGGTTGGTGGTGGCCACCGTCTGCAGCTCGGTCAGCGCGGCCATGTACGCCTGGGTCGCACCGGCGAAGGTCTCGAACGCCGCGCGCGTCGGCCCGTCCAGCGGCAGCTCCGCGACCGCGGCCGTGTCGGCGGCGAGGGCCTCGGTGGCCTCCACCGTGCCGCGCTGCGCCTTGGCGATCGTCTCCGGCGGGAGGGTGGGGATGGCGGCCCGCGCCACGTTGGTGGACAGCTGCCACCAGTCGGCCTCGAGCCCCTGCAGCCCGCTGAGCGGGATGGCCCCGCGGTCGTAGACCTCCTGGGCCTGGTCGCTGAGGGTGGACATCCGCTGGATGCCGAACGCGCCCACGCCGACGGTGGTCAGGGCGACGACGAGGATGGAGCCGAGCAGCCGTGTGCGCAGCCCGATGCCGGACAGGCCTCGCCGGGCCTCGTCTCCCGGGTGGACGTTCGTCGCGGTCTCGGGGTCGTGCACGTGCTCCATGCCTACTCGCTTCCGTGAAGTCGGTCGGTCGGCAGAGGACCGTCGTGCTCCTTTCGGTAGGCGAACGGCCGGAATGCAGCCGAGCCGTGTACCGACTACACCGTCGGGCGGACCAGTGGACGACGTCACCGTCGCGGGAGGCCGGGACGCCGGGAGGCCGGAGGCCGGGACGTGCCGAGCCGGGGCGCGCCCTCCCTCAGCGCAGAGCGTCCTCCCTCACCGCGCACCGTGCGGAAGGACGCTCGATGATCAGGTCACCTGGTCCCGGCCGCTCTACAGCGGGGGCCGGGTGGAGCCGGTCCAGCGGCCTACAGCGCGGCCAGGAAGGCGGCGACGCCGTCCTCCTCGTTGGTACCGGTGACGTTGGTCGCGACGTCGAGCAGGTCCGGGTGGGCGTGGGCCATCGCGACCGCCCGCCCCCCGCCGTCCCGCACCCACCGGAACGCGGCGATGTCGTTGGGCATGTCGCCGAACACGACGACGTCCTCCGGTCCGACCCCGTGCTCGGCGGCGACCCGCGCCAGGCCCGTTGCCTTGGTCACCCCAGGCGCGGAGATCTCGGCCAGCGCATCGGTCGAGGAGGTGGTGACCGTGGCGCGGTCCCCGACGACGTCGCCGGCCAGGCCGACGAAGGTGTCGCGGGTCATCGACTCGTGCCGGGCCAGCAGCTTCGCGACCATCTCTTCCAGCGTCGCCTCAGCCACCCCGGGCGCATTGATGTCCCACCGCGGCTCGTAGATCGGCTCGTGACGGAACTCCAGGCCGTACTCGCCCGCGAACCAGGTGTCGGGCTGGCGCCGCCGGAGCTCGGCCGTGACCGACTTGCGTAGCTCGAGCAACAGTCCCCCAAGCTAGTGCGCTCCGCCGTCGGTCACGATCCCCTCGGGGGTGATGCCCAGTCGCTCGGCTTGGCATGCCGACCACCCCATCCCGCTATGCTCTCGGCAGTGACTTTCAGCTCAGGGCCTCGTCGCGACGAGATTGCGAGGATCTGACTGCTGGGCGTGGGCTCGGAAAGGGATTCAGTGAGTCAAGTTCGGGCTGGGGCACGCATGCAGGCGCGAAAGAGCGCTGCGGGGGGTATTGATTCGAGCTTCCTCGCATGGGAGGACCCGGCCTATCTAGAAAGAATCAAGCACCGCGTACACCGCGTACTACGGGATAAGCCAGTGTCGGACGTCGTCGAGTTGGCGCGCTTGAGCGGCGGAGCATACCCACAGTACGTCGGGCACTTCGCGAACGAACTCGACGCAACAATCCCCGCACAAGCGTCCGCACCGGTGGTCCCCACCAGAGCGCGGTTCCCACTTCCATCTCCGGCCAGTGGCGAGTGGTACTTCACAAGGGACACCAATACCGCACTGGTCGAGATGGTTGCAGATGACGTCTTGTGCCTGGGCACTCCATCCGTCGCCGAGCGATTGGTAGAAGCAGGGCGGATGGCGACCGTCGTGGACAATAGTCGGTTTCTCTCAGACCGATTTAACCTGAGTAGTGCCGAGGTCTTTCACTCAGCGGTCGAGGACTGGTCGTACACAAGAGTCTTCGATTCGGCCATCTTGGACCCTCCGTGGTACTTCCCTGCCTTGGATACGTGGCTTGAGGCAGCCTCTAGGGCCGTACGAACCGGAGGCCTCATCTGCTTCCCCCTACCTGGCTACCTGACGCGCCCAGGGGCGTCGGAGGATCGCATAAGGATCCTCTCGACTGCCGAGCGCATCGGAACGGTTGAAGTGGTACCGGACGCTTTGGATTACGAGGTACCACGCTATGAGAAGATCGCACTTGCTACCGGCGGCCTACAGATAAGCGCCCCGTGGCGCGTCGCAGATATGATACGCCTGCGAAACGAGAGGCCGCGTCCTGACGACAACACCCTTGCGCCCTTCCCGGGATCTTGGACCGATCACAGGGTCGGGGAGCATGTGATATCGGTTCGCAATCAGTCACAACCCGCCCGCCATAGCCGCTCACGATCATTGATATCGCCTACCCCAGGGGCAGCGAACTACCGACTAAACTCCGTTAGTCGCCGAAATCCACAAGTGAAGAAGGCGGACATCTGGACTTCGGCAAGCACAGCCGCCTCGGTGGATGACTGGCCGAGGCTGACGGACTTGCTTGCCCGGCTATCGGCGACGGATGGCAACCCTCTGAGTCTAGACGGCTCAATGCTTGAAGACCTGCAAGAACTCGGGACCAAGTTGGAGCTGCAGCCGTGATTGTCGTGAGGTTCAGCGACTACGAAGCTGACACGATCGCCGAGCACGAGCAGGTATTGGCTCAGCACGGCGAAGTTTGGTGGGCGTGGTGGAAGAAGTTGCATGAGGATTGGCCCGCCATTGACCTCGGTCGCTTGTTAGCCGCGGTATCCAGCACTGGAGCCGCCTCAGTCGGACTGCTCGATCGGCCAACCAATCGGTTTTTCACTGCAAACTGTAGTGCGGTCGTTCACCATCAAGGCGAACCTGTCGCCACACCGGACGTCGCCACCACACCGGCCTACTACCACGACCGACTTTTTCCAGCATGGTTGAAGTTCACCGCGATCTCCTCCATGTCGGAGGCCCAATGGACCGCTCAGTTCGGGCCTGTCCCCACAGGGGATGACACCCTATTCCCAGTAACGGACGCGGCTAACGCAACTCAGGTCTTTGGACGGCCGTGCCACTCCGGTGGTACAGGGATCCTGCACATCTCGGACTTGCATTTTGGCTCGGATCACGGATTCTCCGCGCACGCGCATGGCATTCGGTCCACCAAGAGCCTATCTAGTCTGATCAAGGGAGCCATCCCCCAGGCGCCAGCCGCCGTCGTGGTGTCGGGAGACCTCACGACAAGGGGAGAGGCAGAGGGCCTCACGAACGCACGAACGTTCCTCGAACGCCTAGCTGATGACCTGGATGTTCCACGAGATGCGGTTGTGATCGCGCCGGGCAATCACGACATCTTGGTTGAAGATCCCAAGTTGACGCGCGACTTCAGTAACGAACAGCCGTTTCGGGACTTCGTGCACCTATTCTACGGCCGGCAGACCGACCTTGAACGGGTCCACTACATAAGAGGCGGGGACGGTTACACATACTTGATCGGATCCGTGAACTCTTCTCGCCCCAGAAATAGAAAGACCATGGATTATGGGTATGTTGGTGCGGATCGCAGCGAGCCTGTACTGCGCACAATTTCTCAACTGATGCACTCCCTTCCTACGGGATCGAAGGTCTGGTCCGGACTGGTCCTCCACCACCACGTTCTTCCAGCGCCGCTATTTGAATCACCCGAAGAGGACCGGCCTGTCAGCCTAACGCTTGACGCCGGGGAGCTCGTATCGCTCTCTCAGGCCCACGGGCTCGACGCGATTCTGCACGGCCATCAGCATCTGCCATTCCTGGGCCACGTAGGTCGAGTCGCAGAGTGCGGCCCCGTAGCGTCACCAGCAACAAAGCGCGCGCCCATCGCCGTCTTAGGCGCTGGATCGACGAGTGTCAAAGTAAATCGATTGCCCAACGAGATGCGTGACAATTCGTTCGCTTTCTACCAGCCGTCGGAAGAGGGGTTGAGTGCGAGGGTGTTCCAATTTAATCCCGGCAAAGAGCCTCAGGCGCTCTGGAGCGTGTTGCTTTAGATATAGACGATGATTAGTGAAGGCTGCGCAAGAAGGCGAAGACTCCATCGTCATCATTGGTACCGGTGACGTCGGTCGCGACGTCGAGCAGGTCCGGGTGGGCGTGGGCCATCGCGACCGCCCGCCCCCCGCCGTCCCGCACCCACCGGAACGCGGCGATGTCGTTGGGCATGTCGCCGAACACGATGACGTCCTCCGGTCCGACCCCGTGCCCGGCGGCGACCCGCGCCAGGCCCGTCGCCTTGGTCACCCCAGGCGCGGAGATCTCGGCCAGCGCATCGGTCGAGGAGGTGGTGACCGTGGCCCGGTCCCCGACGACGTCGCCGACCAGGTCCACGAAGGCGTCCCGGGTCATCGACTCGTGCCGGGCCAGCAGCTTCGCGACCGGCTGCGCGACCATCTCCGCGAGCGTCGCCTCGGCCACCCCGGGCGCGTCGACGTCCCACCGCGGCTCGTAGATCGGCTCGTGACGGAACTCCAGGCCGTACTCGACCGCGAACCAGGTGTCGGGCTGTTGCCGTCGGAGCTCGGTGGTGACCGACTCGAGGACCTCGGGGTCCAGCGGATCCTCGTGCACGATCTCGAAGCGCTCCAGGTCCAGCAGCACCGCACCGTTGCAGCACACCGCGGTGCCGGTGCCCAGGACCTCGCGGATCCGGACCATCCAGCGGGGCGGCCGGCCGGTGGCCAGGACGACGGGCACCCCGTCGGCCCGCCAGCGACCGAGCTCGGCGACCGTCGCCTCGCTCACCGTGTCGTCCCAGCGCAGCAGGGTGCCGTCCATGTCGCTGGCGATCAGCCGCGGCTTCCAGTCAGACATCGGCGAGCACCGCCTCCAGGTAGCGGGCGACCCCGTCGACCTCGTGCCCGCTGGTCAGCTCGGGGGCCAGCGTCTTCACCGCCGGGTGGGCGTTGGCCACCGCGACGGCCCGGCCACCGGCGTCCTTGACCGCCGAGAGCATCGGCAGGTCGTTGGGCATGTCGCCGAAGACCAGCACGTCGCCGAAGCCGACGCCGTAGCGCTCCAGCGCCATCGCCAGGCCGCTGGCCTTGGTGATGCCCGGGGGCAGCACCTCGATGAAACCCAGGCCGGCGTGGGTGAGCTCGGCGTCGGACGGGTCGACGACGGACCGGGCCCGGGCCAGGAGCTCGTCCTGCCCCAGCGCGGCCGAGCGGAGGAACACCTTGAGGACGGCGCCCTCGGGCAGCACCTGCCCCCGCGGCAGCAGGTGCGCCGGTTCGGGGTAGGGCCAGTCGAAGCCGTGCTGGACGCGCAGGCGGGCGTGCACCTCGCCCTGCTCGGCGGCGTCCTCGACGGCGAGGACCAGGTCCCCGGCCACCGTCTCGATCTGCTCGACCACCCGCTCGGCCTGCTCGCGCGGGAGCGCGACGGTGCGCAGCACCTCGTCCCGCTCGAGGTCGACGACGAACCCGCCCTGCGAGAGGACGGCGATGCCGCGCCCGTCGAGGGCCGCGCGGACGCTGTCGAGCAGCCGGGGCCCGCGGCCGGTGACGCCGATGACGGGGATGCCCGCCGCCCAGCACGCCTCCAGCGCCGCCCGCGTGCGGGGGCTCACCTCGCCGTCGGGGCCCAGCAGCGTGCCGTCGAGGTCGCTGGCGACCAGCTTGGGCCGCCAGGGGCCCAGGTCACCCAGCTCGACGACGGTGTCGGCCCCCTCCAGGACGCCGTGGGCGCGGACCGCCCGCGGCGTGCGTGCGGTCATGCGGCCGGCACCGGGGGCACCAGCGTCATGCCCGGGGTCAGCAACTTCACGCCGCCCAGCCAGGGACGCAGCGCGACCGGCACGTGCACCGACCCGTCGGCCCGCTGGTGCACCTCGAGCAGGCAGGCGATGGTGCGGGCGATGGCGCACAGCGTGCCGTTCAGCGTGGCCGCCGTCTGGTTCTTCCCGTCCTCGTCCCGGTACCGGATGGTGAGGCGCCGGGCCTGGAAGGTCGTGCAGTCAGACGTCGACGTCAGCTCGCGGTAGGTGCCCTGGGTGGGGAACCAGGCCTCGATGTCGTACTTGCGCGTCGCGCTGGTGCCGAGGTCGCCGGCGGCGATGTCGACGACCCGGTAGGGCAGCTCGAGGGCCTGGAGGAACTCCTCCTCCCACGCCAGCAGCCGCAGGTGCTCGGCTGCGGCGTCCTCGGGCCGGCAGAAGCTGAACATCTCGACCTTGTCGAACCAGTGCACGCGGACGATGCCGCGGGTGTCCTTGCCGTAGGAGCCGGCCTCGCGGCGGAAGCAGGAGGACCAGCCGGCGTAGCGCTTCGGCCCGGCCGCGAGGTCGAGCACCTCGTTCGCGTGCATGCCGGCCAGCGCCACCTCGGAGGTGCCGACGAGGTACAGGTCGTCGCGCTCGATCCGGTACACCTCCTCGTCGTGCTCGCCGAGGAAGCCGGTGCCCTCCATGGCGCTGGGCTTGACCAGTGCGGGGGCGACCACCGGGGTGAAACCGGCGGCGACGGCGCGGCTGATCGCCAGCTGGGCGAGCGCGAACTCCAGCAGGGCCCCGGGGCCGGTGAGGAAGTAGAAGCGGGACCCCGAGACCTTGGCGCCGCGCTCCATGTCGATCGCGCCGAGCTTCTCGCCGATCTCGATGTGGTCGCGCGGCTCGAAGTCGTAGGTGGGCACCTCGCCCACGGTGCGCAGCGTGACCGCGTCGTCCTCGCCGCCGGGCGGGACCTCGTCGGCGACGACGTTCGGGATGCGCAGGTGCACCTCGCGCAGCGCGGCGTCGGCGGCGCGCTGCGCCTCCTCGGCCTCCTTGACCGCCGCGGCCAGGGCCTTGGCCCGCTCCAGGACGGCGGGGCGCTCCTCGGGGGTGGCCTTCTTCACCGCCTGCGAGGCGCTCTTCTGCTCGGCGCGCAGGTCGTCGCCCCGCTTCACCGCGTCGCGGCGGGCGGCGTCGGCGGCCAGCAGCGCGTCGACCAGGGACTCGTCGGCGCCGCGGGCGCGCTGGCTGGCACGGACGACGTCGGGGTGCTCGCGCACCAGGCGCAGGTCGATCACGTCGCCATGGTGTCATCCGGGCCCGGACGACGTGCCGGGCAGCGGGGAGCCCGCCGCAGGCCGGCGGTCACGGGGCGTCCAGCAGGGTCGTGACGGCGGCCTGCACCAGCCGGCTCTCGTCGCGCAGGGCGGCGAGCGCCTCCGCCCGCTCGGCCGGCGCCGCGCCGGACACGTGCTGCCCGATCCGGCCGCGCCCTTCCGGCTGCTCCGGTGACCCGACCGGCCCGGACATCCCTCTCCGGGCAGTACGCCTCTGCCCACCCGGGCGGGGCAGAGCGCCACTTTCCCCGCACCACCTCTGGAGGTCCGGCGGATCGGGGACAATGGTCGCCATGCGCTTCCTGCAGCGGCCCTCGCACGACCTGACCTACTCCGACGTCTTCATGGTGCCGGCGCACTCGACCGTCGGGTCGCGGCTGGAGGTCGACCTGCGCACGCCCGACGGCGTGGGCACCACCATCCCGATCGTCGTCGCCAACATGACGGCGATCTCGGGTCGCCGCATGGCCGAGACCGTGGCCCGCCGCGGCGGCCTCGCCGTCCTGCCGCAGGACATCCCGGTCGACGTCGTCGCCGAGGTCGTCTCCTGGGTCAAGACCCGCCACCCGGTCTACGACACCCCGATCACCCTGTCCCCCACCTCGACGGTGGGCGAGGCGCTGTCGCTGCTGACCAAGCGCGCGCACGGCATCGTCGTGGTGGTCGAGGACGGCTCCCCGGTCGGCGTCGTCACCGACGGGCAGTGCCAGGGCGTCGACCGGTTCACCCAGCTCGCCGAGGTGATGACCTGCGAGCCGCTGACCATCCCGGCCGGCACCGACCTCACCAAGATCTTCGACGTGCTCTCCGGCGAGCGGGTGAGCGCCGCACCCGTGGTCGAGGGCGACCGCCTGGTCGGCGTGATCACCCGCAAGGGCGCCCTGCGCTCCTCGCTGTACACGCCGGCGGTGAACGCCCAGGGCCACCTGCTCACCTCGGCTGCCGTGGGCATCAACGGCGACGTCGCGGGCAAGGCCGGCGCCCTGCTGGCCGCGGGCGTGGACGTGCTCGTGGTCGACACCGCGCACGGGCACCAGGAGAAGGCGATCGAGGCGCTGCGCGCGGTGCGCTCGGTGGCCGGGGCCGCCCCGGTGGTGGCCGGCAACGTGGTGACGGCGCAGGGCACCCGCGACCTGATCGAGGCCGGTGCCGACGTCGTCAAGGTCGGCGTGGGCCCCGGCGCCATGTGCACCACCCGCATGATGACCGGCGTCGGCCGGCCGCAGTTCTCCGCCGTCGAGGAGTGCGCCGCCGAGGCCCGCTCGCTCGGCAAGCACGTCTGGGCCGACGGCGGCGTGCGGCACCCCCGCGACATCGCGCTCGCGCTGGCCGCCGGCGCGGCGAACGTGATGGTCGGCTCCTGGTTCGCCGGCACCTTCGAGAGCGCCGGCGACATCCACGACGACGGCGGCCGGCTGTACAAGGAGTCCTTCGGCATGGCCTCGGCCCGCGCGGTCAAGGCCCGGACGGCGACCCAGACCGGGTTCGAGCGGGCGCGGGCCGGGCTGTTCGAGGAGGGCATCTCCTCGTCCCGCATGTACCTGGACCCGCAGCGCCCCGGCGTCGAGGACCTGATCGACCAGATCGTGGCCGGCGTGCGCTCGTCCTGCACCTACGCGGGCGCACGCACCGTCGACGAGCTGCACGAGCGGGCGGTGCTGGGGGTGCAGAGCTCGGCGGGCTACGAGGAGGGCCGGCCGCTGCCGACCTCCTGGTGAACGCGCTCCCGCTCCGGCAGTTCGAGGAGCTGGTCGCCGACGCGCTGGACCAGGTGCCGGCCGAGCTGATGGCGCTGCTGGACAACGTCGTCGTCCTGGTCGAGGACCGGAACCCCGACGAGCCCGAGCTGCTCGGGCTCTACGAGGGCTACGCGCTGACCGAGCGCGGGTGGGACTACGGCGGGGCGCTGCCGGACCGCATCATGATCTACCGCGAGGCGATCTGCGACATCTGCGAGACCGAGGACGACGTGGTCGACGAGGTCACGATCACCGTCGTCCACGAGATCGCGCACCACTTCGGCATCGAGGAGGACCGCCTCCACGAGCTCGGCTGGGGCTGAAGACCCCCGCGCCCTCCACCGCTCGCGGCGGGCCTCTGCGCAGGGGGCAAGTAGCGTTGGCGGACGTGCCCGAGAACAGCGCCGGCCGGCTGCCGATCAAGATGCTGCACGACCGCGTCCTGGTGTCGCTGCGCCGGGAGGACGGCGAACGGCGCTCGACCGGCGGCATCCTGATCCCCGCGACCGCCCAGGTGGCGAAGCGGCTGGTCTGGGGCGAGGCCAAGGGCGTCGGGCCCAGCGTGCGGCAGGTGAAGGTCGGCGACCAGGTGCTCTTCTCCCCCGAGGACCAGCACGAGGTCGAGGTGCACGGCGAGGACCTGGTCATCCTGCGCGAGCGGGACGTGCACGCCGTCGCCGCCGAGCGCATCGAGGAGTCCACCGGCCTCTACCTGTAGACCCGGCGGCGGCAGCACCGACAGTGTGCGCCGAGGCGCCATTCCCGGGCGGCGAACTGCGCACCAGCGCCCATCGTCGGTCGCTTCAGGGACCGGTCAGCGGGGCCCGCCCTCCGCCCGGGCGTGGGTCTCGATCACCTCGGTCATCCCGCTCAGGAACCGGCGGACGACGGCGAGCTCGTCGTCCGAGAACCCCTCCATGGCGGCGAGCAGGTCGCGCTGCAGCCCGCCGAAGAACTCCGCCCCCGCGGCCATCGACTCGGGGGACATCTGCAGCGTCACCCGGCGGCGGTCCTCGCTGTCCCGCACCCGGCGCAGGTGCCCGGCGCGCTCCATGCGGTCGACCAGCGCGGTCACCGAGGCCGAGCTGAGCTCCACCGCCGCGCCCAGCCGCCCGGCGGTCAGCGCCTCCCCGCGGCGGGCGGCGTCCATGACCGCGACCAGCGCCCGGACGTCGGTGCGCCCCAGCCCGTGCAACCCGGCGAACCGCTGCCCGACCGCATCCAGCTCCACGGTCAGCCGGCGGAGGAGCAGTGCCAGCTCCTGCCGCCCGGGATCGACCTCGGCCACCGCACCTCCGTTCGCGCGCGGCACCCGTCCGCACTAATCTCTCGATCATCGAGATGATCGACCGTCAAGGAACATGATGCCGCGCCGCAGCTCCGCCCTCCGCTGGATCCTCCCCGCCGTCGTCGCCCTGCTGTGGCTGGGGCTGGCCGGCCCGCTCGGCTCGTTCAGCGGCAAGCTGGCCGAGGTCTCCGAGAACGACTCCGCCGCCTTCCTGCCCGACAGCGCGGAATCCACCCGGGTCACCGAGCTGCAGCAGCAGTTCCGCACCGAACGCACGCTGCCGGTGGTGCTGCTCTGGGAGAGCGAGGACGGCGCCCTGGACCGGGCCGCGCTGGCCGAGGCGCAGCAGCGGGTCGACCAGGCAGCCGCCGTCGCCGAGGAGGCCGGCGCCCTGGCGGGGCAGCCGTCACCGCCGATCCCCTCGGAGGACGGCGAGGCGGTGCAGGCGGTGCTGCCCTTCGACCCGGACCTCGGCGAGACGCTGCCCGAGGTCATCGGCGAGGTGCGGGCCATCCCCGGCATCGACGGCACGACCGCGTACGTCACCGGCCCCGGCGCGATCTTCTCCGACTTCGCCGAGGGCTTCGCCGGCATCGACGGGCTGCTGCTGCTCGCGGCGTTCGGCGTCGTCCTGCTCATCCTGCTGGTCGTCTACCGCAGCCCCCTGCTGCCGCTGCTGGTCATCGGCACCGCCGGCCTGGCGCTGGTCGTCTCGCTCGCGGTGGCCTACGTCCTGGCCGACCAGGGCTGGATCACGGTGAACGGCCAGAGCCAGGGCATCGCCTCGATCCTGGTCGTGGGTGCGGCCACCGACTACGGCCTGCTGCTGGTCGCCCGCTACCGCGAGGAACTGCGCCGCGAGCGGTCCCCCGTCGCCGCGATGCGGGTGGCGCTCCGGCAGTCGTGGGAGCCGATCCTCGCCTCCGGCGGGACGGTCATCCTCGGCGTCCTCTGCCTGCTCTTCTCCGACCTGGGCTCCAACCGGGCGCTCGGCCCGATCTCCGCCGTCTGCATCGCCTTCGCCATGCTGGCCGCGCTCACCTTCCTCCCGGCCGTGCTGGTGCTGTTCGGCCGCGCGGCGTTCTGGCCCTTCCGCCCCGAGTACGGCGAGGAGCACGCCCACGGCCGCGGCTGGGAGCGGGTGTCGTCCTCGGTCGGACGCAGTCCCGGCCGGTACCTCGTCGGCAGCGGCGCCCTCCTCGTCGTCATGGCGCTCTTCCTCCCGACCTTCGACGCCGACGGCATCCCGCTGTCCGAGGCGGTGCGCGGCGGCTCGGAGTCCGGCGCCGGGCAGGAGGCGCTGGCCCGGCACTACGAGGCCGGCTCCGCCAGCCCCGCGGTCATCATCACGCCGGCCGACGGCTGGCAGGACGTCGCCGACGCCGCCGCGCAGGTCGACGGCGTCGCCGGGGTGTCGCCGTTCACCGGTGAGCAGGGCGGGCCGCCCGGGACCGGGAGCGCCGAGCCGGTCGAGGTGGACGGACTGGTCCGGATCGACGCCACGCTGGCCGACGCCCCCGACAGCGAGGCCGCGCAGGACACCGTCGCCGAACTGCGGACGGTCGTGAGCGACGTCGACCCCGACGCCCTCGTCGGCGGCTCGACCGCCCAGGACCTGGACACCCAGGAGACCGCCGCCCGCGACCTGGCGGTGATCGTGCCGCTGGTGCTGCTGGTGATCACGGTCGTGCTGGCCCTGCTGCTGCGCGCGATCGTGGCCCCGCTGCTGCTCGTCGTCACGGTCGCGCTGAGCACGGCGGCGACCGTCGGCGTCAGCGCCCTGGTGTTCGACCACCTGTTCCGGTTCCCGGGCAGCGACCCGCAGGTGCTGCTCATCGGGTTCGTGTTCCTCGTCGCGCTGGGGATCGACTACAACATCTTCCTCATGACCCGGGCCCGGGAGGAGTCGGTCCGGCACGGGGCGCGGGACGGCGTGCTGCGGTCGCTGGCGGTCACCGGCGGGGTGATCACCAGCGCGGGGCTCGTGCTGGCGGCCACCTTCGGCGCGCTCACCGTCCTGCCGCTGGTGATCCTCGTCCAGCTCGGTTTCCTCGTCGGCTTCGGCGTCCTGCTCGACACCTTCGTCGTCCGGACGCTGCTCGTGCCGTCGGCGGTCCACCTGATCGGCGACAGGGTCTGGTGGCCCGGGGTGCTGGCGCAGGGACCCACCGAGCCGGCCGCGCCCGACCGCGAGCTCACCGGCGCATCGGCGAGGTGATCCGCGGGGCGCCGGCTCATGTAAAGAGCTCCGGTGCTTGATCAGCTTCGGGGTTCCAGGGTTGCATGAGCATCCCGGCTGGTCCGGTGGGTGGCGAGGAAAGCGGCTCTGAGGGAGAGACGATCTTGAGGGATCGTGTCGAGCCTCGTCCGACTGATTGCCACCACTGGCCTGGCCACGGATGCCCCGGATGAGGGAAGTGGGCCGGCCCGCCGAGGCCGGGCCCGGTTGCAGCACATGAGTGGGAGCCGTCGTCAGGTTGCTCGCCGCCTTGGGACCGT